>NZ_JBHSFZ010000012.1:0-2508 GCF_042654265.1 Sphingobium tyrosinilyticum
GTAAGCGCAAAAACCTCCCCACATTTTCGTAAGCGCTGATCTGGCTATGTTTTGCCCCTCGTCTGAGGGGTATCGTAGTGGCTGATGATGTAAGAACATTCGAAACTGGTTTCGAAAGGCAGGAGGGGCAACGCCCCTCGCGGATGGATGTCATTCCCGCAGGACCGATGCGGCGCCGCTGGACGGCGGAAGCCAAGGCACGGATCATCGCGTCGAGTTTTGAACCCGGCGCCAACATCGCGGAAATTGCACGAACGCATGGGCTGCTGCCACAGCAGCTCTACGCATGGCGGCATGACAGCATCCCGGGCAAGCGCCTGGCCAGCAAGAAGCTGGGCTTCGTCCCGGCGGTGATCGAAGATGCGGACGGCACCGGTTCCGCTGATGGTGGAGGCGACGAGATCGTGATCCGCACGGCCGCCCTTGCGATCCACGTGCCGCCGGGCGCGAGCGAGGATCATATCGCCCGGGTGCTCGCCGCTGTGAGCCGGTCGGGATGATCATCCCGCCAGGGCCGCTCAAGGTGATGGTGGCGACAAAGCCGGTCGACTTCAGGAAAGGTGCCGTCAGCCTCGCGGCGCTGGTCGAGCATGAGCTCGGACTCAAGCCATTCTCGGGGGTGGTCTTCATCTTCCGCTCGAAGCGGGCGAACAGGATTAAGCTGCTGGTCTGGGACGGCACCGGCCTGGTGCTTGTGAGCAAGGTCTTGCAGACCGGAGGCTTCCATTGGCCCCGGGCGCATGATGGCGTGATGCGGCTGTCGGCATCGCAGGCGTCGGCCTTGTTCGAAGGGCTGCAATGGTCGAAAATGCACACGCCGCGCACCCAGGTTCCGGTGACGACGCGATAGGTCGCACGCCTGATTCCCCTGATCGATAGGCCATTGCGGACCGCCCAAAAACTGCCAGAAATGGGGCATGTCCGCCACGGCAGCCGACCTTCCTGACGACGTCGCCACCCTCAAGGCGATGGTCCTGGCCGGCCTCGAGCGTGAAGCTCGGATGCAGCATATCATCGACCAGATCACCCGCACGACATTCGGGAAGCGGTCCGAGAAGCTGAGCGAAGATCAGTTGGCGCTTGCCTTCGATGATCTCGACGTCGCCCGTGCTGAACTGGAGGCGCTTGGCGAGCAGGCGGCAGGCCAGAAGAAGGAACGGGCGCGGAGGGAAAGCGGGACAGCACGGGCGTCGTTGCCCGCGCACCTGACCCGGGTTGAGGAAGTGATCCTTCCAGACGAGAAGGAATGTCCCTGCTGTGGAGGCACGCTGCACTGCATAGACAGCGACATATCGAGCCGGCTTGATGTGATCCCGGTCCAATATCGCGTGATCGTCACGTCCCGGCCGAAAATGGCGTGCCGCGCCTGCAGCGACGGCGTGTTCCAGGCGCCCGCACCCAAGCATGTGGTGCCAGGCGGCCTTCCCACCGAGGCGCTGATCGCCGATGTTCTGGTCAAGAAATATGCCGATCACATGCCCTTCTATCGGCAAGCGCAGGCGCTGCGGCGTCAGGGCATTGAGATCGACCGGGGAACCATGTGCAACTGGGCGGGCCGAGCCGCTGCCTGGCTCGGGCGCCTGACCGGCCGGATGAAAGCTGATCTCCTGACGGGCGCGAGGCTGTTCGTCGATGAGACCACCGCTAAGGTCCTGGCGCCCGGCACCGGCAAGGTGAAGACGGGATATCTCTGGGCGATCGCTCGTGATGATGGCGCGCATGGGGGCACCGATCCACCGGCGGTCGTCTACACCTACATGCCCGGTCGCGGAAAAGTCTGGGCGGAAAAGCTGCTCGGGGAGTTCACCGGCATCGTCCAATGCGACGGCTATGGCGTCTATAAGCATATCGAGGCGCCGGACCGGAAGGGCGGCCCGGGCACGCTTGCCTTTTGCTGGGCGCACGTCAGGCGTGGCTTCTTCGACGATGCCAAGGGCGGCAACGCCCCTGTCGCCGATGAGGCGCTAAGGCGGATCGCCAGCCTCTACAAGATCGAGGCTCGTATCCGAGGTTCCAGTCCCGAACACAGGTTGGCGATCCGCCAGGCTGAATCCGCTCGGATCATCGCCGACATGCGACCCTGGCTTGAGGAAATGCTGCCCAAGCTGCCGCGAAGCTCCAACACGGCCGAGGCCATCGGCTACACCCTCAACCACTGGAAAGGCCTCGTCCGCTTCCTCGACGATGGGCGGATCGAGCTGGACAACAACACTGTCGAGCGATCAATCAGACCGCTTACCCTCCAGCGGAAAAATGCCCTGTTCACAGGCCATGACCTGGGAGCTGAAAACTGGGCGACCTTCGCCAGCCTCATCGAAACCTGCAAGCTCGGCGGCATCAACCCTCAGGCTTACCTCACCGATGTCCTCGCCCGCATTATCCTGCGCGGCGACGCAGATCCGGTCGATGATCTGCTCCCCTACAACTGGGTAGATAGCCGCGCCGCCGCCAGCGCCGTCATCGATCAGGCCGCCTAACGCCTCCCAGTGGGAGTGTTTTAGCGCTTAC
>NZ_JBHSFZ010000013.1:0-180675 GCF_042654265.1 Sphingobium tyrosinilyticum
GTCATGCCAGGCTGGCCTCCTCGTCCAGCTGACATGGTGAATCACATTTCTGAGCGAAGGGGAATCCCAATGATTCAGTCCGGTCAGATTTTGCTCTAGAACGAAGGTGGATGAGCTTCGACAAGCTCATCCCGAACGGAGGCGAAGGTTGCGCCGATGAGAAGGCTTGCGTTCGTGGGAAATCCCATGTAACCGCGCGCCTTCGCTATTTTTCGCATCCATGGCCGGTCGGAAACCGGCCCATCGACGGAGCAGATTCATGAAGGCCGATACGCATCCCGATTACCACTTCATCACCGTCCAGATGACCGACGGCACCACCTTCCGTACCCGCTCGACCTGGGGCAAGGAAGGCGACACGCTGGCTCTCGACATCGATCCCAAGTCGCACCCGGCCTGGACGGGTGGTCAGCGTCAGCTGGAGCAGGGCGGCCAGGTGGCGCGCTTCAACAAGCGTTTCGGCGGCCTGACGCTGAAGAAGTAATCGCTCCGTTCGACGGACGAATGAGAAGGTTGCCCTCCGGGGCGCCCTTTTTGTTTGCAGGAAGCGCAATGTTGGAGGTCAGGTGAGAACGTCGGTATAGCGCGTGCCGCTTCTCGACTTCGCTTGAAGCGAACGGATGAGCGGGAAAGCCTCAGGTTCTCCGGAGTGAACCGCCGCTGTCAGCCCGCCCGATCTTCATCCAGAAACGCGGCCACATCCGCCAGCACGACATCCTTCGACAGGAACGTCTGTCCGATGCCTCGTGCAAGCAGGAAGGGCAGCGTGCCCGCCGCCATCTTCTTGTCATGCAGCATATGCGCGACCAGTGCTGCGCCATCACCTGTGACATGAGCGCTGGCGAGGTCGTAGGGCAGGCCCACGGCTTTCAAATGTTCCGTCACCCGCTCGGCATCGTCGGGAGCACAGAGCCCGAGGCGTGCCGAATAGCGGAAGGCGAGAGCCATTCCGGCCGCAACGCCTTCTCCGTGCAGAAGCCTGTCGGAAAAGCCGGTGTCGGCCTCCAGCGCGTGACCGAAGGTGTGGCCGAGGTTGAGCAGGGCGCGGCGTCCGGACGTCTCTCGCTCGTCATCGGCGACGATCGCCGCCTTTGCCTGCACGCTGCGTTCGATCGCAAATTCCCGTGCGGCGCGGTCACCTGCCAGCAGGCGCGCGCCTTCAGTCTCGCACCAGGCGAAAAAGTCCGGATCGTCGATCAGTCCATATTTAACGACTTCGGCATAGCCCGCTCGCGTCTCCCGCCGCGGCAGACTGTCGAGCGTCGATGGATCGATCAGCACGAGGCTGGGCTGGTAAAAGCTGCCGACCAGGTTCTTGCCCGCGCGGGCGTTGATCGCTGTCTTGCCGCCCACCGAACTATCAACCTGGGCAAGCAGGGTGGTGGGCAGTTGTATGAAGTGACAGCCACGCTTCAGGATTGAAGCAGCAAAACCCACCAAATCGCCGATGACGCCACCGCCGAGCGCCACGACATGATCGCCGCGCTCGACTTCCAGCGTCAGCAACTGGTCGAGCAGTTGCTCCAGATGCCGCCAGCTCTTCGTCTGTTCACCCGCTGGCAGGATGATCGGCTCTACAGCGATCCCGACGGCGCGCAATGCGCCCTCCAGGCGCGGCAGCTGCGCCTTCGCCACATTCGCGTCGGTCACCACCACCAGCCGCCCGTTGCGCGCATATCGCGCCAGGTGCTCACCGGCCCGGCCCAGCGCATCCTGTTCGATGACGATATCGTAACTGCGCGCATCCAGCGCGACGCGGACTAATGCCATGCGACCAGTTTCTCCAGGATGCGCTCGACCGCCACTTCATGGGGCGCGGCGATGCTCTTCACATGAATGGGGGCGAGTGCGTAGAAAGGATTGCGCGCGGCGGCGAGTTCGGTCAGCACTACGCGCGGGTCCTTGCCTTTCAGTAGGGGACGACCCTCTCGCCTGGAGACGCGATCGACCAATGTGTCGATGTCGGCGTCCAACCACACGGCCGTCGCCCGCTCCAGGATCAACGTGCGCGTCTCTTCCTGCATGAAAGCGCCGCCGCCGGTCGCGATCACCTTGGGCTCATCATCCAGCAGTCGGGCGATTACGCGCCGCTCGCCATTGCGGAAATAGGATTCGCCATAGCGTCCGAACATTTCGGTGATCGTCATGCCCGCAGCCCTTTCGATCTCCTCGTCAGCGTCCACGAACGCAAGGCCGAGGCGCGCCGCGAGCCGCCGTCCGACGGTCGATTTTCCCACGCCCATCATGCCGATCAGGACGATCGGGCCGCGCTTAGACTGAGGGGACACGGATTTGCTGTTTCGCTGCATGGCGGAGGGGGCTATACATCCCCCCGTCGCAGAGGCAAATCGCATCTTTCCTCAACTTTCCGGCTCGGCCGCACAAGGATCCATGAGAAGCAATCGTTCCTTCAGCACCTTCGATAGCAGTTCACGCCGTCGGGGGTCGCGCCTGCCCATCATTCCCATCATCCTGATCGTCCTGCTTATCGGCCTGGTCGCGCTGCTATGGTCGCGCGGCGGGGAACGCCCGCAGCAGCGCGTGGAAAAAGCCATTCCCGCCGAAAAGCTGGGCAAATAAAATTATGCGTCAAAGCCGGGTGAATGCGAAATGGGCGCTGGGTACGCTCACGCTCGCTCTCGCGCTGCCGGTGATCGCGCAGGAAGCTCCGGAATCGCTCCTGCCGCCGGGTTTCGGCGAAGCGCCCGAAGCGCCGCCTTCCTCCGGGCCGCAGCCTGCCCGGCCAACGGGTCCGGCCAGCCCTACGCCGATGATCCAGCCATTGCCGCCGAGCGTCGAGGCTCCGGCTGACAATGCGGTGATGAATGCGGCGGATGAGGCTCTGTCCGAAGAAGAGCTGGCGGCGCAGAAGCAGAAATATGACCTGCCCGAAGATGCGCATAGGTCGCTGGACCGCGTAGGCCCGCTGAAGCCGGAGCAACTCGGCTTCGGATCTGACGCCTTTGGTGGCCGATCAGGTCTTTTTCTTGCAACTCTGATGAAGGAAACGCGCGCGCCAATCACGTCGCGCTGGGCCTCCATCCTGCTGCGCCGCGCTCTGTTGTCCGCCACAGACACGCCGCGTGACATCAATGGCGCGGATTGGGTAGCCGAGCGCGCATGGCTGTTGCTTCGCATGGGCGAGGCCGACAGCGCGCGGCTGTTGGTGCAAAGCGTCGATTCCGATCAATTTACGCCCCGTCTCTATGCGGTGGCGATGCAAACCTACCTTGCGACGGCGGACCCGGCCGGCCTTTGTCCTCTTTCGGCCGGCGCGCTGCGCTACAGCAAAGAGCCGGGCTGGGATATGACCCGGGCCATCTGCCCTGCTTTGTCCGGGGATCAGGGCTCGTCCAGCGCTGCGCTCAATCAGGCGCAGCGGCGAGGGGTGGTTCGCGGCATCGACTATCGACTTGCGGAGAAGGTCGTCGGCACCGGCTTCAATGCCCGGCGGTCGGTGAAGATCGAATGGGACGCGGTCGATCGGCTGACGGCATGGCGCTTTGGCTTGGCGACCGCCCTCAACGTCGAAATCCCCGAGCCGCTCTACGCGACCGCCGGTCAGCATGTACGGGCGTGGGAGGCGCGCGCGCCTGCGTTGAGCGCGGTTCGCCGCTTGCCGGGGGCTGAGGCTGCAGCGCGGCTGGGTGTCTTTTCGAACAAGGCGCTGGTCGGCTTCTACAGCCAGCTTGGTGCGGATGGCGATGCCGCTCCGGAGGTCGCCGACCGGATCGAAGCTCTGCGAACCGCCTATCGGGGCCCGTCGGCCGAAGAACGGTTGCAGGCGATGCGCACCATTTGGCGCGACAATGCCAGGCCTGATTTTGTCGGATTGATCGCCACCGCGCGTGCTGCCGCAGCCTTGCCGATCACCGCCGTCGAGGCGCGCGACGCCGCCAATCTCATCGCCGCCATGTTGACGGCGGGCTATGATCGTAGCGCTGTCCGCTGGAGCGGAGTGGCGCGTCAGGCCGAAGGCGACGGTGCGGGGGATCTATGGGCGCTGCTCGCGGTCGGCGCGCCGAGCGCTGTCGTCGATATCAGCGAGGGACGCGTATCGTCCTTCACGGAAGAAGCTGGCGGCCGGAGAGGGCAGATGCTGATCGCCGGTCTAGCCGGTCTAGCCCGCCTCAATGCGCAGGCGGTCGCATCGCTGGCGCAAGATAATGGGCTCAATCTCGCTGCCAACAGCCGCTGGGCGCGAGCAATTGGCCAAGCTGCTTCGCGTGGGGAAAAGGCGACCGTGGCGTTGCTGGCGGCGGTCGGCATGCAGACTGCCGATTGGGCGCGCCTACCACCGACGCATCTTTATCATATCGTCGCGGCGCTGCACCAGGTCGGGCTCGATCCCGAAGCGCGCATGATCGCGGCGGAGGCAATCAGCCGGACCTGACGCCCATGGGAGAAGATGCCGCTCTCATCGATCGCTTTCTGGAGATGATGGCAGCCGAGCGAGGGGCATCGCGCAACACCTTGCTCGCCTATCGCGCCGATCTGGAGGGTGCGGGAAGCCTGCTGAACGGTCTGTCCCTGGCGACGAAGGATGCGATCGCCGGGCTGGCGGCCGCATGGGCGGAACTCGCCGCTTCCTCGGTCGCGCGGAAGGCTTCGGCGCTTCGGGCCTTTTACGGCTTTCTGGAGGAAGAAGGACTAAGGGCGGACAATCCATCTTCCGCACTGCCGCGCCCTGTGACGCGGCGGCCGCTACCCAAGATATTGTCGGCGCAGGAAGTCGATTCCCTCTTCGCCCTGATCGAACAAAAGTTGGCCGTGGAGCATCCCGCGCCTCTCGACCTGCGACTCTCTGCGCTCATCGAACTGCTTTATGGGTCGGGCCTACGAGCCACCGAACTGATGTCCTTGCCGCGTCGTGCGCTGGCCGCCGACCGGCCGTTCCTCATCCTGAAAGGCAAGGGTGCGCGGGAAAGGCTGGTGCCCATTTCCGATCGCGCACGGGCGGCCGTCGCCGCCTGGCTTGCCCATGTGCCCGCCGACAGTCCCTGGCTTTTCCCGTCGGGCAAGAGCCATGTCAGTCGCATCCGCCTGTATCAGATGGTGAAGCAACTCGCCGCGGCGGCAGGCATCGCGCCGGAACGGGTGAGCCCCCATGTGTTACGGCACGCCTTCGCCTCCCATTTGCTGGAAGGCGGGGCGGATCTGCGCGCGCTCCAGTCCATGCTGGGGCATGCCGATATCGGGACAACGCAAATCTACACCCATGTCGATAGCCGCAGGCTGGTCGAACTGGTCAACAGCCGCCATCCACTGGCAACGATGCGCCATCGTTTCGTTGACGACGAGGCATCTGCGCCCTAACGCCGTCGCCCATGGTTAGCTTTCTGGAATTTGAAAAGCCTATCGCTGAGCTTGAGGCGCGCGTCATCGAATTGCGCGCGACGGCCAGCGCTGGCGATATCGACATCGGCGGCGAGATCGACAAGCTCGAGCAGCGCGCCGCCAAGATGCTGGTGGACACCTATGCCAAGCTGACGCCTTGGCAGAAGACGCAGGTTGCGCGCCATCCCGACCGCCCGCATTTCAAGGACTATGTGGCGGGCATGTTTGACAATTTCATGCCGCTGGCCGGTGACCGCGCCTTTTCCGACGACCAGGCGATCATCGGTGGTCTGGCGACGCTGGGCGAACGGCGCATCATGGTGATCGGCCATGAAAAGGGCGACGACACCGCCAGCCGCGTCCGTCACAATTTCGGCATGGCCAAGCCCGAAGGCTATCGCAAAGCCATCCGCCTGATGCAGTTGGCGGACCGTTTCGGCCTGCCGGTGGTGACTTTGGTCGATACATCCGGAGCGTTCCCCGGCGTGCAGGCCGAGGAGCGCGGCCAGGCGGAAGCTATTGCCCGCTCAACCGAGCAGTGCCTTGCCCTGGGCGTGCCAATGGTCGCGGCCGTGGTGGGCGAAGGTGGTTCTGGCGGCGCGGTCGCGCTGGCGGCGGCGAACCGCGTGTTGATGTTCGAACATGCGGTCTATTCGGTCATCTCGCCCGAAGGCTGCGCATCCATTCTCTGGCGGACGGCCGACAAGGCGAGCGATGCCGCCACGGCCATGCAGGTGACGGCGCAGCATCTGAAGGGGCTGGGCGTCATCGATCGGATCGTGCCCGAACCCACCGGTGGCGCGCATCGTGAGCCGGTGCAGGCAATCGCCAATCTGGGTGCGGCGATTGGTGAAGAACTGGACTTGCTCACCGGCCTCAGCCCCCAAGACCTGCGGACTGACCGCGCCGACAAGTTCCTCGCGATCGGAGCCTGAACTTCCCGGCCGTTGGGAACATGCGCCTGCCAATCTCGTTACGTGCTGGTAACAGGCTGAGCATGTGGGAGGAGGCATGAACAAGGGAATTGCATGGATTTGCGGCGCGACGGGCATGGCCGCCGCTCTTGCCGCGCCGGCGGTGCTGGGTCAGCAGCGTGCGATCCGGACAGTCTCATCGATCAGCGCGCAGGACAAGGCGAGCGGAGCGAAACAGCATCCGCAACTGCTCAATGAATTTGGCGGGGCTTATGCCGGGCCTCAGGCGAAATATGTGGAGACGGTTGGCCGCCGCATTGCGGTGCAGTCCGGCCTCTCCAATGCGCAGAGCGACTTCACGGTCACTCTGCTGAACTCACCGGTCAATAACGCCTTCGCGATCCCGGGCGGCTATGTCTATGTGACGCGCCAGCTCATGGCGCTGATGAATGACGAGGCGGAACTGGCGGGCGTGCTGGGTCATGAAATAGGCCATGTGGCGGCCCAGCATGGACAGCGGCGGCAGCAGGCGGCGCAGCGCAACGCGATCGGCGGCACGCTGCTACAGGTGCTGACTGGCGCTTTGCTCGGCGATTCGTCTTTCGCGGGGCTGCTGCAGAAGGGAATCGGTACGGGCAGTCAGTTGCTGACGCTCAAATTCTCCCGTTCACAGGAATATGAGGCAGATGATCTCGGCATCCGCTACCTTGCGGCCGGCGGTTATGACCCGCGCGCTCTTTCGACCATGCTCGCGTCCCTCGCCGCTCAAAGCAGTCTAGATGCGCGCGTGACGGGCAATGCCCGTTCGGTGCCAGAGTGGGCGAGCACGCACCCTGACCCCGGGTCCCGCGTCGGCCGCGCCGCGCGTAATGCCGCAGGGCAGAGGGGGACTTCCGGCGCACGTAACAAGGAAGCGTTTCTGACGGCGCTGGATGGCGTGCTCTATGGCGACGACCCGCGACAGGGCGTCATCGAGGGAAGCCGTTTCCGTCATCCCGACCTGCGCCTGTCCTTCACCGCACCTTCCGGCTTCGGCATGGAAAATGCCGCTGACGCTGTGTCCGTGTCGGGATCAGGCGGGCAGGCACAGTTTGGCGGCGCCTCCTATTCAGGGGATTTATCTGCCTATATCAATTCCGTCTTTGCCAAGCTGGGCGGCAGCAACAGCCGCGTGCCCGAAGGGGAAGTGCGGCGCACTACTGTAAATGGCATCCCTGCAGCCTGGCGCACGATCCGGGCGAGTACCCAGTCGAGCCAAGTTGATGCGACAGTGTTCGCCTATGATTTCGGCGGCGGGAAGGCCTATCATTTTCTCCTGCTGACTGCGGCAGGGCAGGGCATCGGCCCCTTTTCCTCTATGGTGCAGTCCGTTCAGCGCCTCTCGCCGCAGGAAGCTGCCGCAATCAAGCCGCGGCGCATCAGCGTCGTCACCGTGAAGTCCGGCGACACCGTACAGTCACTCAGCCAGCGCATGGCCTATCCCAATTATCAGTTGGATCGCTTCCTCACACTCAATTCCCTGACTGCACAAAGCGTGCTGCGCCCCGGCCAGCGGGTGAAGATCATCATTTAGCGGACGGCGGCTGCCCTCGCTTGGGAGGAGATGCAAAAGAAAAGGCGGCGGAATTGCTTCTGCCGCCTTTCTTTCGCAATGACGTGGACCTTACTTCAGGTTGCCGCCGACATTGTTGAAGGTGTTGCCCAGCTTGCCGCCGAGGCTGGTCATCGCGCCGATGGCGGCGACGGCGATCAGAGCCGCGATCAGGCCGTATTCGATGGCCGTTGCACCCTTTTCGTTCTTCAGCATCTTACGCACGAACTGCATTTGAAGTCTCCTTGACGTATGTTCCCGATTACTACCCGGCCGCCCCGCTTCGAATTAGGTCAGCAATGGACGGTTTATGCGGGTTAGGTTGACAAAGATTTAATAGAGCACCGAAAGTGTCAGATATTGATGGTTAATGCGCGAGAACTTCCGTCGCGACATTGTTCCACATGCCGATCGTCTTGTTCGCGACGTTCGACAGCGCAGCGATCATGGCGAGGCAGATCAGCGCCAGGATCAGCCCATATTCAACTGCGGTAGCCCCCCGCTGACATTGCAGCAGTCCCAACCGGGATATGCTTTCGATCAACCCGCGCATGCCACCACCATTTGTTGCAGACAGCCCCGCTTGGCCTTGTAAAAGAGCCAGAGTTAACAAACCCCTTTGCTGGATCGATATGACGATAATTTCTCCGCTGCTGGTGGTCGCCGCTGCCCTGGTCGATGCCGATGGGCGCGTGCTGCTGCAGCAACGCCCGCCGGGAAAGGCGATGGCCGGGCTTTGGGAATTTCCCGGCGGCAAGGTGGAAACGGATGAAACGCCGGAATCCGCTTTGATTCGGGAACTGGAGGAAGAACTGGGCATCCGCACCCACGCCAGTTGCCTCGCGCCAGCGGCTTTCGCCAGCGAAGCGCTGGGCGATCGGCATTTGCTCCTGTTGCTCTACGTCTGTCGCAAATGGCAGGGCCTGCCCCAAGCGCGACACGCGACTGAGTTGAAATGGGCGAGGCCCAGCCAGATGTACGCGCTGGAAATGCCGCCAGCGGACCTGCCGCTGATCGGTTTGCTCGATTCGCTGATTTGATGGAAGGGGCGGGGCGCGGCCGGATGCGCTACCCCGCCCGGCTGATCAATCTTCGGCTGCCTTGCTCTGCAGCTGGATATAATTCTGGATGCCCATGCGTTCGATCATCTCGAACTGGGTTTCCAGCGTATCGACATGCTCCTCCTCGCTTTCGAGGATCGACTGGAACAGGTCGCGGCTCACATAGTCGCGTACCGTCTCGCAATGCGCGATGGCGTCCTTGAGGACCGGCAGCGCTTCATATTCCAGCTCAAGGTCTGCCTTCAGAACCTCTTCGACCGTCTCGCCGATTTTCAGCCGGCCGAGCAGCTGGAAATTGGGCAAGCCGTCCAGGAAAAGGATGCGCTCAGCCACCTTGTCGGCGTGCTTCATCTCATCGATGGATTCTTCATATTCGAACTTGGCCAACTTCTCGATGCCCCAATGATTGAGCATGCGATAGTGCAGGAAATATTGGTTGATCGCGGTCAGCTCATTCTTGAGGACCTCGTTCAGATAATCGATGACCTTGGAATCGCCCTTCATGGCGCATTGCTCCGGCTTATTGGAATGAAGCCGTAACTATAGCCTATTTCGTCGCTATGTTAATCCGAAAGCCTCGGAAATCCGCCATTTCTGCGGCTCGCTATTGCGTCGGCTTTGCGATTGGCGGGGTCATATGATTGCGGCTGATCCGCAATAGTGTCAGGCGGTAGCTCGCTCAGCGGCAATGATCGTGCGGGCGAAGGGAACGCATTGACCGCATTTGGGGCGACGGCCCAGCCGGGCGTAGGCGCTACAGGGCGTGTCGGCACCGCCGCGCACGGCTTCCTTCAGATCCTTTTCGCGAATGGCATTACAGACACAGACGACCATGAGGCTCTCCCTGGACTCGAGAAATAGCCTAGATGATAATGGGTCGCAATAGAATATCAGATGCTGTTGCGAATCTTTTGCGTTTTTCCTCGGGCGACGCTGCGCCACAGCCACTCCGCCGGCCCGACCGCGAATCGCGATAGCCAAGCGGTGGACCAGACCAGCATGGCCAGCCATGTGCAGATCACCAGCAGCGGCAGTTCGGCAGGGCGCAGTTGCGCGAAAAGCCCCAGACCCCACCCGTAAAAGACAGCGCACATGATTAGGCTGGTGCCCAAATAGTTGCTGAGCGCCAGCCGCCCTGTGCGCGCGATCGCCATCATTACGCGCCGTTCCTTATTCAGCGCCAGCACCCACAAGATGAGCGCAGCCCAACCGACGGCCAGCGGAATCCGGAAAGGAAAGGACCATGCGAGCGCCGTGCCCAGGGCGGGAAGCGCTGGAAAATCACGCAGCATAAGCCACGCAGCGAGCGCCGCCATCGGCGGCAAGCCGATCAGAAAACAGTGCCGGGCAGTGCGCCGATATTGTTCCGCATCCCACCGTCCCGCGAGGAACCCGCCCTTCAGCATGGCCATGCCCATCAGCATGAAGCCCAATGTGTCAAAAGCCGTGAACAGGAATGTCCACCACCATTCGCTGGCATAAAGATTTAGATGATGCGCGACGATCGCCCCGAAACCGCTGCGATAGGTCGCGATTTCCTGGTGGATGGCGGGATCGTCGGGATTGATGAAAGGGCCGGTGAATTGCGCGAAGCCTTCGCGGATGCTCTCTGCCGCACCCGGGGCAGCAGCGGCGTGGGCCCAGCCATAAAGGCTGACGATGAAGGCGGCGCAGATCAGAAAATGAGCGAGAAAGCACAGGAACGCCCATTTCAGCAGCGAGAGCGGCTCCTGCCGGATGAACATTAACGCGGCCAGCCCGACCACCGCATAGGTCATCAAAATGTCGCCCCACCAGAGCAGCAGATAATGAGCGAGGCCGAAGACGAACAACCAGGCCGCCCGTATGATCTGGGCGCGGCGGCCGCTGCGGCCCGCCATCTCCTCACGGTCGATCAGCAGCAGCATCGATGCGCCGAAAAGCATGGAAAACAGCGCGCGCATCTTGCCGTCGAAGAAGAGGAAGCTGACCAGCCAGAACAGCTTGTCGGCCCATGACAGTGGTCCTACCGCCGCCGGGTTAAAATAGGCGGTTTGCGGCAGGGCGAAGGCGGTGATGTTCATCCACAATATGCCCATCACCGCGCAGCCGCGCAGCACGTCCATGGCGGCAATACGGGACGAAGGAGCAGTCATGCAGCGGGCGTTCCTCAAAGATACTGGCAAAGCGGGCAGCGCTCTGTCATGCGACTAGCCATGAACAGCGGCCGCAAGCAACGGATAAGCGATGCCTTCGGCGCGGCGGCAAATCATTATGACGACCATGCCGGGCCGCAACGTGCGGCTGCGGCGCTGGTCGCCGACCTGGCCCAGCGGCAGAAATCCACAGGCGTGGAGCGCATTTTGGAGATCGGGTGCGGCACCGGTCTGTTGACGCGGCACATCCAGGCGCGATGGCCCGGCGCGGAACTGGTTGTCACAGACCTTTCACCCGACATGCTTGCGCGAACGGCGAAAGGCGCCTTCGTTGCGGGCACGTTTTTCACCATGGATGGCGAAGCGCCTCCCTTCGAGGGGGAGTGGTTCGACCTCATCCTCTCCAACCTCGCCTTTCAGTGGTTCGATAATCTGCCAGAGGCGCTGGAGCGGTTGACCCGGCTGCTGCGGCCGGGCGGAAGTCTGATCTTCTCGACCATGGGGGAAGGGAGCTTTGCGCGGTGGCGGCAGGCACATGAGGAATGCGGGCACGTGGCTGGAGTGCCGGTCTATCCTGACTTGGCAAAGCTTCGCACGATATTGGCGCGCTATGAAGATGCCTTCGCTTTTGACGAGGAATATCTGCTTTCCAGCAGCAGCGCGCGGGGGCTGGTGCGGCACCTTAAGGGGATTGGTGCGGTGGTACCGAGTGAGGGAAGGCAGCCCCTCGCTCCGAAAGACTTGCGCCAAGTGATGGCGGCCTTCGACGAAGCGGGCGGCGACGACATTTACCAACTGCTCTTCGGCAGAATCACCCGGCCAGACGTTTGACGAATTCCGCCATGCCGAACCTGGTCCAGCATGACGGCGGCGTTGGTCCCCTTACAGTTCTGCGTCCATCAGAGCCGGGAAGAAGCCCTCATGCGCAGAGCGCAACGCATCGAGCGCCACGCCCGCCACCTTGTCACCGCCGGCCGTACCGATCCGCACAGCGCCGGGGATTTCGACGCCCTGTGCTGCCGCAACGACATAGCGGCCCTGGTCCTCGCCAAAGGCGCTCGCGGTCGTCAGTTGCACGCTCAGTCCGGCGCCGATGCTGCCGGCCAGCGCCATTTCCGTCACGGCGACCAGCAGACCGCCATCCGAAATGTCATGCACCGCATTGACCTTGCCGTCTGCGATCAGGGCCCGCACCGCTTCGGCATTGGCACGCTCCGCCTCGAGATCGACCTTCGGCGCGTCGCCCGCTTCCCGACCGGCGATCTCACGCAGCCAGATCGACTGGCCCAGATGTGAACCCTCGCCGCCAATGACCCAGATCGCGTCGCCTTCATTCTTGAAGGCCACGGTCGCCATCACGTCGATATTCTGGAGGAGGCCAATGCCACCGATCGCGGGGGTGGGCAGGATCGCCGATCCACCGCCAGTCGCCTTGGACTCATTGTAGAGGCTGACATTGCCCGACACGATCGGGAAGTCGAGCGCGCGGCAGGCGTCGCCCATGCCTTCAAGGCAGCCGGTGAACTGCGCCATGATTTCCGGCCGCTGCGGATTGGCGAAGTTCAGACAGTTGGTGACGGCGAGCGGGGTCGCGCCAACGGCGCTGATGTTGCGATAGCATTCCGCGATCGCCTGCTTGCCGCCTTCATAGGGGTCGGCATAGCAATAGCGGGGCGTACAGTCGGTGCTGATCGCAATGCCCTTTTGCGTGCCATGGACGCGAACGACGGCTGCGTCACCACCGGGGCGCTGCACCGTATCTGCGCCGACCATGTGGTCATATTGCTCCCAGATCCAGCGGCGTGAGGCGATGTCTGGCGAACCCATCAGCTTGATGAGATCCGCGCCAATGTCCGCGCTTTCGGCGATCTGGCCCAGCGGCTTGACGCCCGACCACGCCTTATATTCGTCCTTCGGCATCGCCGGACGGTCGTAGAGCGGCGCATCGTCGGCCAGCGGCGCGAGCGGGATGTCGCACACCGTCTCGCCCTTGTGAATCAGCACCATGCGGCCGGTATCCGTCACATGGCCGATCACCGCGAAGTCCAGTTCCCATTTATGGAAAATGGCTTCGGCAAAGGCTTCGCGGCCGGGCTTGAGCACCATGAGCATCCGCTCCTGGCTTTCCGACAGCATCATTTCATAGGCCGTCATGCCGGTTTCGCGCTGCGGCACGTCATCCATGTTGAGTTGGATGCCCACGCCGCCCTTCGATGCCATCTCCACCGAAGAGGAGGTAAGGCCCGCCGCGCCCATATCCTGGATGGCGACGATCGCGTCGGATGCCATGAGTTCAAGGCAGGCTTCGATCAGCAGCTTCTCGGTGAACGGATCGCCGACCTGCACGGTCGGGCGCTTGGCATCGGCATCATCGCCGAAGTCTGCGGAGGCCATGGTCGCGCCATGGATGCCATCCCGGCCGGTCTTCGACCCGACATAGACGATCGGATTGCCGATGCCCGACGCCGCGGAATAAAAGATCTTGTGGGTGTCCGCGACGCCCACGGTCATTGCGTTGACGAGAATGTTGCCGTCATAGGCCGGGTGGAAATTTACCTCGCCGCCCACGGTCGGTACGCCCACGCAATTGCCGTAGCCGCCGATGCCATGCACCACGCCGCTGATGAGATGCTTCATCTTCGGATGATCAGGCCGTCCGAAACGCAGCGCGTTCATGTTCGCCACCGGACGCGCGCCCATGGTGAAGACGTCGCGCAGGATGCCGCCCACGCCCGTTGCCGCGCCCTGATAGGGTTCGATGTAGCTGGGGTGGTTGTGGCTCTCCATCTTGAAGATCGCCGCCTGCCCATCGCCGATATCGACGACGCCTGCATTTTCGCCGGGGCCGCAAATCACCTGTGGGCCCTCGGTGGGCAGCTTCTTCAGGTGAATGCGGCTGGATTTATAGGAGCAATGCTCCGACCACATGACCGAGAAGATGCCGAGTTCCGTCAGATTCGGCTCTCGGCCGAGGGCGTTCAGAACGCGGTCATATTCTTCCGGCGAAAGGCCATGTTCGGCGACGATTTCCGGGGTGATCTGGGTGGCTGCGGTCGACATGAGCGCGCCTTTAGCCGGGGCGCGGCGGATAGACAATCCTTGGCCAGCGCAAGTCGGGAAAACATGCTATTTATATGCGTTCAGCCCCCGGGCAGGGAGACGCAGACGATGGAATGGATGCTGTTGCCGCTGCGCCGCTACGCCCGCTTTTCCGGACGGTCGCGGCCGAAGGAATATTGGATGTTCATCCTGTTCCTGCTGCTCTGCTTTATTGCGATTGCCATCGTTGAAGGGCTGCTCGGCCTCAGCACCACCGAACATTGGGCGCGCCATGGCCCCTGGTGGTTCGACAGCGGCTACCGCACCCGCGGCGGGCCACTTACTGGGCTGTTTGGCCTGGCGATTCTCATCCCCTGGCTCGCAGTCGCAGTGCGCCGCTTGCACGACAGCGATCGCAGCGGCTTCTGGCTGCTCATCATCTTCTTTCCGCTGATCGGCAGCCTGGTCCTGCTGGTCTTCTTCATCATGAGCGGGACGCGCGGTCCCAATCGCTTCGGGCCCGATCCGGTAGAGGCTGGCGAGCCTGAATTCGCTCGCTCCTGATACATATAAAAGGGCCGGGCGCTCCAGGGGGAGGCCCGGCCCGCGAAGGGAAAAGGCGGAGGGCTCAGGCCTTGCAGCTAAGCGCGCTCTTGCCGGGCAGGGTCGCGGTGATCTGCTTGCCGCCGCCCTCGACGGAGTAGCCGCCGTCGGCAGTGAAGGGCTTCCCCGGCTCTGCTGCGACCAGCTTCGTGGGCGATCCATTCTTTTCAGTGCGCAGGTTGGCCGTTTTGTCGTCGCTCATGAAATCGACGAAAATGAGGCTGTTGTCCTTGCAGCGATATTGATGGCTTTCCTTCACCGAAGGCGGCAGTTCGATCGGCGCTGCATTTGCGAGCTTTTCGGCCATCGGGTCGGCGGGGCCGCCCACGACTTCGGGTTCGTCATTATTGTTGCACGCGGAAAGGAGGCTGAGAGCCATGGCGGAAATCAGGGGGAGATAATATTTCATAGCGGTCCTTCTATGTGCACTTGGCGGTGCAAGCGTCAACGCAAAACTGCCGAAATTCCGCCAGCCTCTTGACGTCTTTCATGGCGTTTTCGTGACGCAAGGGGAAGGAATCATGCCCGTTTCACGGTGCGGACTTGACCAGGCTTGCAGGCCCCGCCAATGCAGGACACATGGCCGAGGACAGCAAGACTGAGCAGGGCGATTTGTCCCAATTGTCGTTTGAGGATGCGCTGCGCGCACTCGAGTCGATCGTTCGCAGGCTGGAAAGCGGCGATGTTCCGCTCGATGAATCCATCTCGCTCTATGCGCAGGGTGAGGAATTGCGGAAGCGCTGTCTTGAACGGCTGCAGGCGGCGGAGGCCCGCATTCAGAAGCTGACGATCGATCCCGCCGGCGCTGTGACTGGCGCACAGCCGTTCGGCGCCGATTGAGCGCGGCGGTCATGGAGGGCGTCGCCTCCGGCAAGGCGCTGATAGCTGCCCGCGCGGCTGCGGTTGCCGCCGATGTGGATCATGCCTTCGATCTGCTGCTGTCCGTCCCTGCCGATCCGCGCGCGCGCCTTTATGAGGCGATGCGCCATGCCGCGATAGGCGGTGGCAAACGACTGCGGCCGTTGCTCGTCCAGGCGGCTGGCGACCTGTTCAATATCTCCCGCGAATCCGTGCTGCGAGTTGGGCTCGCGGTGGAATGCATCCATGTCTATTCGCTGGTGCACGACGATCTGCCTGCAATGGATGATGACGATCTGCGCCGTGGCAAGCCGACGATCCACAAGGCGTTTGACGAGGCGACCGCCATCCTTGCTGGCGACTGTTTGCACGACCTCGCCTTCGAAGTGCTGGCTGACGAGGAAACGCACCCCGATCCCTTCGTCCGGGTTGAGTTGGTGAAGGCGCTTGCCCTGTCAAGCGGCCCGGCTGGCATGGCGGGCGGGCAGATGATGGATCTGGTGGCGGAAAATGCGAGTTTCGACCTTGCCACGGTCACACGGCTTCAACAGCTCAAGACTGGGGCCCTCATCGGCTTTTGCGTCGATGCCGCCGCCATCATGGCGCGCATCCCGCCCGAGGCGCGTGTCAGTCTGCACGGCTATGCGCGCGACATCGGCCTGGCTTTTCAGATCGCGGACGATTTGCTCGATGTGGAAGGTGATGCCGACATCGCGGGCAAGGCGCTGGGCAAGGATGCGGCGGCGGGCAAGGAAACCTTCGTCTCTCTGCTTGGTATCGAACGCGCGCGCGAGCAGGCGCGGATGCTTGTCGACCAGGCCAAGGCGCATCTTCATGGGTTCGGCGGGGAGGCCGATCTGCTGCGGGCGATCGCAGACTATATCGTGGAAAGGGACCGGTAAGGCATGAGCAGGCAGAGGGTGGGGGTCTATCCCGGCACGTTCGACCCGATCACTTTGGGGCACATGGACATCATCCGCCGCGGCGCGAAGTTGGTCGATAAGCTGGTGATCGGGGTCACCACCAACATCGCTAAGTCGCCCATGTTCTCTGACGAGGAACGGCTGGAGATGGTTCGCCGCGAATGTGCCGATATCGACGCGGATATCGTCGTGACCGGCTTTAACTCGCTTCTGATGGACTTTGCCGAATCGCAGGGCGCCAAGGTCGTAATCCGCGGCATCCGGGGCGTCACCGACTTTGAATATGAATATCAGCTCACCGGCATGAATCGGCAAATCAATCATCGGGTAGAAACCGCGTTCCTGATGGCCGACGTTTCGCTGCAGCCGATCGCCTCGCGCCTGGTGAAGGAAATCGCCCTTTATGGCGGGCCGATCGACAAGTTCGTCAGCCCCCGCGTGCGGGATGAGGTGGTTGCCCGGGTCGCATTGATCGGCCAGAAGGGCGGCTAGTTAAGGCCGCTCAGCCTTCGTTCAGTTGCCAATCGCGAAGAGCGCGCTATCAGGGCAGCTTCGCCACCAGGCTTAGATATCAGGGAAAGCTTATCCATGCGCTTCAGTTCGGCGTTCAAGACCGTGGCGATCACTGTCGCTCTCTATGCGTCCGGCGGCGTGGCGCTTGCCCAGGGCGGCGGTGGCGGCAAGGCCGAAGAGATGAAGAAGGAAGAGGCTGCCGCCCGCGCCGAACAGAATGCAAAAACATTGGGGCAGGACCCGGCGACTAAGCTGCCGCCTGCGACCGTGCCGGTCGATCCGCAGAATGTGTGGGACCTTGATCTGTCGAGCGGTGGCCGCGTGCGTATTCAGTTGCGCCCGGACATCGCGCCCAACCATGTCGAACGCATCAAGCAACTGACGCGGCAGGGCTTTTACAACGGTCTGAAATTCCATCGCGTGATCCCTGGCTTCATGGCGCAGGGCGGTGATCCGAAGGGTGATGGCACTGGCGGTTCCACGCTCCCTGATCTGCAGGCTGAATTCAATCCCATGCCGCATCTGCGCGGCACTGTTTCGATGGCGCGCGCTCAGGATGAAAACAGCGCGAACAGCCAATTCTTCATCGTCTTGCTGCCCCGCATGCAGCTGGACAAAAAATATACGGTTTTCGGCCGCGTGATCGAAGGCATGCAATATGTCGATGCGATCACGCCGGGTGAGCCGCCCGCCAATCCATCGACGATCCTGCAGGCGTCGATTGAAAGTGACGGCAAGGCACCCGTGACGGCGCTGCCTCCCCCGCCTCCGCCTTCGATCGTAGCGCCTGCCCCTGCGCCCAAGAAGACGGTGGGGAAGAAGAAGTAAGGCCGAGCCGCACTGCTCGTCACCGCAGGACGGCGCCCATATGCGCGTAGATCTATTTGACTTTGATCTTCCGCCGGAGAGCATCGCGCTCCGGCCCGCATCCCCTCGCGATTCCGCCCGGTTGCTGCTCGTTTCGGGCGACGCGCCGTTTGAGGATCATAGCGTTCGCGATCTCCCGGCTCTGCTGTGCGCAGGGGACGTTCTGGTCTTCAACGATACCAAGGTCATTCCCGCCCAGCTTGAGGGCAGGCGGGGCGAGGCCAAGATTGGCGCAACGCTCCACAAGCGCCTCGGCTTGCGCCAGTGGCAGGCCTTCTTGCGCAACGCCAAGCGTGTGCGGGACGGCGACCAGATCGACTTCGGCGAGGGCGTTACGGCGCTCGCCGGGCCGCGTGACGAGGATGGCGGCGTCACGCTTAGCTTCGAAGGCGAGGAGCCGGTGGAACTGCTCCTGGAAAGGGCAGGCCGCATGCCCTTGCCTCCCTATATCGCCAGCAAGCGGCCGACGGACGCGCGGGACCGCAGCGACTATCAGACCATGTTCGCCAGGGAAGACGGGGCCGTAGCGGCCCCCACGGCGGCGCTGCACTTCACTCCGGAGTTGATGGCTGCACTGAACGCGGCAGGCGTCGCTTCGGAAACACTGACGCTCCACGTCGGCGCGGGCACTTTCCTGCCGGTCAAGGCAGACGATACTGACGATCACCGCATGCATGCCGAGTGGGGACGCATCGACCAGGCGGCGGCGGAACGGTTGAATGCGGCCCGGCAGAAGGGCGGTCGCCTGATCGCGGTGGGCACAACCAGCCTGCGCCTATTGGAAAGCGCCTGTAGCGAGGATGGCGTCATTCGGCCCTTCGCGGACGAAACCCGTATCTTCATCACGCCCGGCTATCGCTTCCGCGCGATCGACGGACTCATGACCAACTTCCATCTGCCGCGTTCCACCCTGTTCATGCTTGTGAGCGCGTTGATGGGGCGTGATCGGATGCAAGCGGCCTATGCCCACGCCATCGCGACCGGCTATCGCTTCTATTCCTATGGCGACTCTTCGCTTCTAATCCCTTGAGCGTGAGCCTCCCGCAGCGCCTGCGCGATAGCTGATATTATCGCCGCAGCCTCTCCGCTCATATTCTCGGCGCGTGCCCCGTACAGAAGGCCGATGCTACGCCGCAGCTCAAAATCCTTCAGCCTGGCGCGCGCCATGCCGGGCCACCGATAGGACATGGGCATCACCGTTACGCCCAAACCGGCCGCTACCATCTGCATCACTCGCTCGTCATTGGTGGATCGGAAGGCGAAGTGCGGCCGTACGCCGCATGCGACGAAGTGGCGGCTGGTCGCGGACAGCGCCTCGCAATGTCTCCGCACGATCATCGGATCCGACGCCAGTTCTTCCGCCGCGATCTCGTCCCGGCCTGCCAGCCGATGCGTAGCCGACAGAGCGACGCCATAGCCGTCATCAATGATCGCTTCGCTCTTGTCCCCCCGCACCAGCGTCAGCGCAACATCAATCCGTCCGCTGTCGAGGCGCGCGAGCAGCTCCCGCTCATTGCCCGGCAGCAATTCGACCATGATGCCCGTATCCAGCCCCGTCAGGACCATCGCTCGCGCGATAACATCCCCCGCTATGCTGTTGAGAACGCCGATGCGCAGCGGAGCGCCGCCCGGCTCCTTAGCTACAGCTTGTTCCGCGAGGTTGAACTCGCGCTCGATCCGCCGCGCATGGTTCATCAGCCGCGTGCCTGCCGCCGTCAGTTCCACCCGCTGATTGTTGCGCATGAACAGGGCGGCGCCCGTCATCTGCTCCAGCTTCGCAATGCCGGTGGACAAGGTCGGTTGCGACACATGGCAATGGGCGGCAGCGCGCGAGAAATTGCCCTGGTCGATAACGGCCAGAAAATAGCGAAGCAGATAGCGCTCGATCATAGATGGAAACTATACACTTATCCTGTCCGTTTCAATTTTTCCGGAGGGTTCATCGACGATAGGATAGGGGCAGAGAGGATGGCGATGACCGACTTCGATTTCGCGCTGGGCGACGATGCCGACATGATCCGGGAAGCAACGGCCCGTTTCGCGAGCAACCGCATCGCGCCGCTGGCCAGCGAGATTGATGCCAAGGATTGGTTTCCGCGCGACCTTTGGCCTGAAATGGGCGCTCTTGGACTGCATGGCGTCACGGTCGATCAGGAAGATGGCGGTCTCGGCCTCGGCTATCTGGAACATGTGGTCGCGCAGGAGGAAGTGGCGCGGGCATCCGCCTCCATAGGTCTTAGCTATGGCGCGCACTCCAACCTCTGCATCAATCAGATCCGGCGTTGGGCGTCCGCCGAACAAAAGGCCCGCTACCTGCCCCGGCTGATTTCCGGCGAGCATGTGGGCGCGCTTGCCATGTCCGAGGCCGGAGCAGGATCGGACGTCCTTTCCATGAAGCTGCGCGCCGACCGCAAGGGCGATCGTTATGCGCTGAATGGTACAAAATTCTGGATTACCAACGCACCCGAGGCCGACACGCTGGTCGTCTATGCGCGCACGGACGAAGGGCCTCGCGGCGTCACGGCCTTCCTGATCGAGAAGGGGTTCAAGGGTTTCTCCATCGGGCAAAAGATCGACAAGGTCGGCATGCGCGGTTCACCCACTGCGGAACTGGTCTTCGATGACTGCGAAGTGCCCGCCGAAAATATCATGGGCTCGCTCAATGGCGGCGTAGCCATCCTTATGTCCGGCCTCGATTATGAGCGGGCTGTGCTGTCCGGCATCCAACTCGGCATCATGCAGGCATGCCTCGACGTCGTGCTTCCTTATGTCCGCGAGCGTCAGCAGTTTGGCAAGCCGATCGGCGCCTTTCAGTTGATGCAGGCCAAGGTTGCGGACATGTATGTCGCGCTGAATTCCGCGCGCGCCTATGTCTATGCCGTCGCCCGCGCTTGCGACCGGGGCAAGACGACCCGTTTCGACGCGGCGGGCGCGATATTGCTGGCCAGCGAAAATGCGGTGAAGGTGGCGTTGGAGGCCGTCCAGGCGCTAGGCGGCGCGGGCTATACGAAGGACTGGCCGGTCGAACGCTTCATGCGCGACGCCAAGCTGCTCGACATCGGGGCGGGAACCAATGAGATTCGCCGGATGCTGATCGGGCGCGAGTTGATCGGAGCATGAATCAGGTGCGGCCGATGAACAGGAACCCGACCGCGGCCATGATGCAGAGGAAGGCGGCGAGATGGCGCCAGTGGAGTGGTTCTCCCAGCACCGTCACCATGAAGCCTCCGAAAACGATCAAGGCAATCGCCTCTTGCGCGATCTTCAGCTGTCCTGCGCTCCAGCCGCTGGCAAAGCCGACGCGATTGGCGGGTACGGCAAAGCAATATTCGACGAAGGCGATGCCCCAGCTGATGAGGATGACCAACAGGATGGGTTTTTCCATCCCGCCCTTCAGGTGCCAATACCAGGCAACGGTCATGAACAGGTTGGAAATGACGAGGAGCAGAATGGTGGGCATGAACGGCCTCAAGGATATGCTGGTCCTGCGCTCTCGCACTGCCGGGCCATGGAGCGCAAGCCTGTGAGCGCACCCGTTATCGACAGCCAGCTATCGATCGAAAGCGACAGCTTCCGCGCCAATGATGCGCATAACCGCGCGCTGGTTTCCGAACTGCGCGACCGGGTCGCCCACGCAGCGCTCGGCGGATCGCAGGCGGCGCGAGACAGGCACATGGCACGCGGCAAACTGCTGCCAAGGGATCGGGTAGAAAGGCTGCTGGACCCCGGCAGCCCGTTTCTGGAACTGGGGCAACTGGCCGCCAATGGCCTTTATCATGACGAAGTGCCCGGCGCCGGGTTGATCACAGGCATAGGCCGCGTATCCGGCAGGCAGGCGATGATCGTCTGCAATGACGCCACCGTGAAGGGCGGGACCTATTACCCGCTCACCGTGAAAAAGCATTTACGGGCGCAGGAGGTCGCGCTCGAAAACCGTTTGCCCTGCATCTATCTGGTGGACAGCGGCGGTGCGAACCTGCCCAATCAGGCGGAGGTCTTCCCCGACCGCGAGCATTTCGGCCGCATTTTCTACAACCAGGCGCAAATGTCGGCGCGCGGGATCGCCCAGATCGCCTGCGTCATGGGCAGTTGCACCGCAGGCGGCGCCTATGTTCCGGCCATGTCGGACGAAACCGTGATCGTGCGCGATCAGGGAACGATCTTCCTCGCTGGCCCGCCGCTGGTGCAAGCTGCGACAGGGGAGGTGATCAGCGCCGAGGATCTGGGCGGCGCGGAGGTGCATGGCCGCCGCTCCGGCGTGGTGGATCATGTCGCCGAAAGCGATGCGCACGCGCTCACCATCGTACGCGATATTCTCTCGACGCTTGCGCCCGCCGCAGGAAGCGGCGTCAACCTGCGCGAGCCCAAGCCGCCCAAATATGATGCCGGGCAGCTCTATGGCGTCATCCCGCAGGATGTGCGCGCGCCCTATGATGTGCGGGAAGTCATTGCCCGCATCGTGGATGGTAGCGAATTTCATGAATTCAAGGCGCTTTATGGCGCCACCCTGGTCTGCGGCTTCGCCCATATCTGGGGCATGCCGGTGGCCATCCTCGCGAATAATGGCGTGCTGTTCAGCGAAAGCGCACTGAAGGGGGCTCATTTCATCGAACTAGCCTGCCAACGCCGCATTCCGCTGCTGTTCCTGCAGAATATCTCCGGCTTCATGGTCGGCGGCAAATATGAAGCGGAAGGGATCGCCAAGCATGGCGCAAAGCTGGTCACCGCCGTTGCGACCGCCAGTGTCCCCAAGATCACGCTGCTGATCGGCGGCAGTTTCGGAGCGGGCAATTACGGCATGTGCGGCCGCGCCTATGGCCCCCGTTTCCTGTTCAGCTGGCCCAACAGCCGCATATCGGTGATGGGCGGGGAGCAGGCGGCGAGCGTGCTGGCGACCGTTCACCGGGACGCCGCGAAATGGACGGCGGAAGAGGCCGAGGCGTTCAAGGCGCCGATCCGCCGAAAATATGAGGATGAAGGCAACCCCTATTATGCCACCGCACGATTATGGGACGACGGCGTGATCGATCTGGCACAAACACGCGATGTGCTGGGGCTGGCCTTCGCCGCCGCTCTCAATGCGCCGGTTGAGGAGGCGCCCCGCTTCGGGCTGTTCCGCATGTGATCGGGTCGCTGCTCATCGCCAATCGCGGGGAGATCGCCTGCCGCATCATCCGTACCGCCCGGCGGCTGGGGATCAGGACGGTGGCAGTCTATTCCGACGCCGATGCCAAGGCGCTGCATGTGCGCGAAGCCGATGAGGCTGTTCATATCGGTCCTTCGCCGCCATCGGAATCCTACCTCGTAGGCGACCGGATCATCGCCGCCGCCCAGGCTTCGGGCGCAGACGCAATTCACCCGGGATACGGCTTCCTTTCGGAAAATGCGGCGTTCGCGCAGGCGGTCATCGATGCGAGGCTGATATGGGTCGGGCCGAACCCTGCCAGCATCGCCGCCATGGGGATGAAGGACGCGGCCAAGCGGCTGATGGCGGATGCCGGGGTGCCGGTAACGCCCGGCTATCTCGGCGATGATCAAGATCCCGACAGGTTGAAAGCTGAAGCCGACGCGATCGGCTATCCCGTGTTGATTAAGGCCGTGGCGGGCGGTGGCGGCAAGGGCATGCGGCGTGTGGACAAGGCCGCCGACTTCGCCGAGGCGCTGCGGTCCTGCCGCCGCGAGGCGCAGTCCGCCTTTGGAGACGACCGGGTGCTGATTGAGAAATATGTCCTGTCGCCCCGCCATATCGAAGTGCAGCTGTTCGGCGATAGCCATGGCAACATCGTCCATCTGTTCGAGCGCGATTGTTCGCTGCAACGCCGACACCAGAAAGTGATCGAAGAGGCGCCAGCGCGTGGCATGGATCCTGCTACGCGCGAAGCGATCTGCGCTGCGGCCGTCAGCGCTGCGCGGGCGGTGGCCTATGTCGGGGCGGGCACGGTCGAGTTCATCGCCGATGCGAGTCAGGGCCTCCGTGCGGACCGCATCTGGTTCATGGAGATGAACACGCGGCTGCAGGTCGAGCATCCGGTTACGGAAGAGATCACCGGCGTCGATCTGGTCGAATGGCAGTTGCGCGTGGCCAGCGGTGAGGCGTTGCCGCGGAAGCAGGAGGAGCTTGCAATCAATGGCCATGCGATAGAGGCGCGGCTTTATGCAGAGGATCCGGCCAATAATTTCCTCCCCAGTACCGGCAAGCTCGAGATTTTCTCGCTGAAGGCTGAGGACGGCGATCGGGTTGAGCAAGCAGTTGCGCAAGGCGACGCCGTCAGCCCCTTTTACGACCCCATGATCGCAAAGCTGATCTGCCATGCCGCCGATCGGGATGAAGCCATCAACCGGCTGCGTGCGCTTTGCGCGTCGGTGGAGACATGGCCGGTCAAGACCAATGCCGGATTTCTTGCGCGCTTGCTGAATGAGGATTTCCGTCGTGGTTCAGCAGATACCGGCTACATCGCCCAGCATATTGAGCGGCTTGCGGCCAAGCCCCCGTTGCAAAAATTGGGTGAGCTGGCCGGGATGCTTGCCGCGCCGTGGCTCGATTTAGTCCCTCCAGCGTTGCGCGGCGTCAGGCTGAATGGCCCGCATCAGACCCGAATGGCACTGACTGTCGATGGCCAGACCGACAGCGCAAATCTCGATATGGAGGGCGTTCCGAATGAGCATGCTGCGCATGGCAGACGGCTGAACGACGGCCGAATCCTGGTCCAGCAGGAGGGCGAAACTTATGTCTTAGCTTTGGCTGACACCCGTGCTGCTCAGGGCAGCGCTGCTTCCGACGGTGTTATCCGTTCGCCCATGCCCGGGCGGGTCACAGTCGTGAATGTCGAAAAGGGCGCGCTTGTCGCAAAGGGGCAGAAACTCGTCGCAGTGGAGGCCATGAAAATGGAGCATGGCCTGACCGCACCTTTTGACGGTGTCGTGGCCGAACTTGCCACCGCGGAAGGGCAGCAGGTGGCAGAGGGCGCCCTGCTGCTGCGGATAGAGCCGAGAGGTGGCTGAAAAGGAAGGGGCCCGGCAGTGCCGAGCCCCTTTTGATGTGGTTGCCAACTCAGATCACCGATCGCGATTATAATCCCGCGACCTGTTGGCTGCGGACTCATTGCCGGAACCCCATCCGCCGCTTTCGCGTCCCTGGCCGAACAAGGCATTTTGCTCGCTTTCGGTCCGCCAGGCGGCATGGGCTTCGTCAGCGGTCTTTTCCAGTGTCACCCGCTGTTCATCGACCGATTTGATCCACGAAGACGGCACGGAATGATGAACGCCGCCAGCATCCTGGTCGGTTTTCGTAAGGATGATGCGGTCGCCGCTCAGGCGATCGACCGTTCCGATATGCTCACCGTCGCTGCCGACGACTTCCATATGGTCGTGCACCTGCTGCACCGCCTGGCGCTGTTCGGTGCGACGACTGCGCCAGCTGCCGAACTCGCTGTTGAACCGATCGCGATGCTCGCGTTGATATTCGGCATAGTCCCGATCCAGTTCATTAATCCGCTCCTGGCGCCATGCATAATAGTTGGCGTCATGATGCGCCCCATAATCATGGGTCGGCCCATAAGAGCGGATGCGGTTGCCATGGTCTTCGCTGCCAAAGCCGCTGCGTTCGCCGGTGAAGGGGGCATAGCCCCGGTTCGGGAGATATTGGTTGCTGCGTGATGCCGACGCGAAGCCGATCCGGCTGCTCTCATCGCGCGGGTCGCCATAGGGACGGTTATAATATTCGTCATATTCGCGCCTGCGCTCGGCTTCCTCATCACCGAACCAGCTGCGGATTTCATCTCCCGCTCTATCGAAGAAGCCGCGTTCCTCCGGATCATAGGCTTCTGGCGCGCGCCGCGCCTCCGGCCCGCCGAATTGACCACGCGTCCCGTAGCGATAGCTGCGGTCGTCCCGCCAGTCGCGCTGCCCGCGATAGCGATCCGTCCCGCGATCCCAATCGCCCCGGATCCTGTCATAGTCTCCGTAACGACGTCCACCTTGATAGCCCATCGTCTGTCTCCTTGACTGCTGTTGCTACGGCCTGTGGCCGTTGCATCACCAATGAGCATTGAGGGTGTTCGTTCCGGACGTTACGTGCTGGTAACATCCGTGCTTTGCACCGGCCCGGCGACAGGCCCACGCGGCCCCGAGACAGACAATTTTCGCGCAAAAAGACCGTTGCAAGGGCATCGGCGCTCGCTTATAGGCAGCGCTCCTCCGGGGCCGTAGCTCAGCTGGGAGAGCGCGTCGTTCGCAATGACGAGGTCAGGGGTTCGATCCCCCTCGGCTCCACCACTCCCTCCATCATGGGAGTGATCCGGAAAGACTTTACCGCCACTATCCTCGCCGCTTATGGCGGCTTCATGGCGACCCCCAGCATTGAAAGCCGTTCCGCTGCAACAGCCGTCATCGTTCGTGACATGGCGGACGGACCAGCGCAGATCCTGATGATGGAGCGCGCCGGAACCATGGCGTTCGCGGCGGGAGCGTTGGTCTTCCCCGGCGGCGCGATCGATCAGGCGGACCGCGATCTGGCGGAGGCGATGAGCGGGACGGGCCCGCTTGAGGAGACGGCGGCGCGTATCGCCGCGATCCGCGAGACGCTGGAGGAAAGCGGTCTTGCGATCGGTTTCTCGACGCCGCTTGACCCCGCACAGGCGTACGAGATGCGGGACGCGCTGCTACGGGGCGTCAGCCTTTCGGCGATCCTCCAATCGCATCGGCTGGACCTCGCGCTGGATCAGTTGATGCCGTTCAGCCGCTGGCATCCGGGGGGCGCGGAAATGGCTATGCGAGTCTATGACACGCGCTTCTATCTGGCCCGCGCGCCGGAAGGGCAGGATGCCAGCGTCGATGCGACCGAAAATGTCCGGCTGTTCTGGAAGAGCGCGCAGGACACGATCGACCTGTGCGATGCGGGTGGCGGCCGGATCATCTTCCCGACCCGGCGCAATCTCGAACGTCTTGCTTTGTTCGACAGCTTCGACGCTATGTCGGCGCATGCGGCCTCTTTCCCTGTGGAGAAGGTCTGCCCTTGGGTGGAGGAGCGGGGCGGGGAGTGTCATCTCTGCATCCCTGACCATCTTGGCTATCCCATAACATCGGAACCGATGGACCGCGTACAGCGTGGTTAGGCCATGCGCCGGATCCACCTCATCCTACGCAGGCTTGTGCTGCTTGCCGCTTTCCTGATCCTTGCGCTGATCGGCTATGGTTATGTGCGACAGGGGTCGCAGCACCTTCCGTGGACCGACCTCGACCTGGCCCAGCCCGTCGGCCTTTTCACCGGGCGAAAGCTCGCCGCCCTGACCCATGAGCCGGACCGCTGCCGCGCTTTGCTGAAGCGTGCGGGCATAGCCTATACGCCGGTCGAACCCGGTGGCAGCGGCCAATGCCGTTACAGCGACGCGGTCCGGCTGAAGTCCCAAGAAGGCAGCGCGCGCTTATCTCCCGCCGTGGTCGCGCCGTCCTGTCCGGTGGTCGCCGCGCTCAAACTATGGGAATGGCATGTGGTGCAGCCCGCCGCGCAGCAGACCTTCGGGCAGGCGGTGAGGTCCATCAACCATTTCGGCGCCTACAGTTGCCGGCGGTTATATGGCCGTCCGCAGGGTGACTTCAGCGAACATGCGACGGCCGATGCGATCGACATTAGCGGCTTTACCCTCGCAGATGGCCGACGGATCAGTGTTGCAGCGGACTGGAGCGGTGGGGGCAAGGATGCCGATTTCCTCCGGCGCGTCCGCAAAGGTGCCTGCCAATTTTTCGCAACCGTCCTCTCGCCGGACTATAACGCCGCGCATCGCGATCATTTTCATCTGGATCAGGCGGAACGGGGCGCTTTCGGCTGGCGGGGATGCCGCTGATCCTGCTGTGGACTCACGGCCCGCCGAGGCATAGATTCTGCGCCTTCACGCATGGAGGTGGTTATGCCGCAATTCGTGATCGAGAGGGAAATGCCCGGCGCGGGAAGGCTGCGAAGCGATGAACTGAGAAACGCGTCGCAAGGCTCCTGCAATGTCCTGCGCGAGCTTGGGCCGGAGATCCAGTGGGTGCACAGCTATGTCACCGACGACAAGATATACTGCGTTTATCGAGCCCCAAGCGAAGAGCTGATCCGCCAGCATGCGGAACTGGCGGGCCTCCCTGCCAACAGTATCGCGCGCATACGTGCGACGATTGATCCGACGACGGCCGAGTAGCTATTGGCCGAAGCGGGCCTGCCGGGCGAGATAAACGGCTTCCCTTGCCGCAGCGAGGAGCGCGCCGCTCTTCGCCTCGCATTCGCGCTGCTCATATTCGGGCGTTGAGTCAGCGACGATGCCGGCCCCGGCCTGCACATGCATGACGCCATCCTTCAGCACGGCGGTGCGCAGAACGATGCAGCTGTCCATATTCCCGTCAGGCCCGAAATAGCCCACGCCGCCCGCATAAGCTCCGCGCGTTTCCGGCTCCAGTTCGGCGATGATCTCGCAAGCGCGCACCTTGGGCGCTCCTGACACGGTGCCTGCGGGGAAGCCCGCAAACAGGGCGTCCAGCGCATCCTTGTCCGGCGACAGCCTGCCGACCACATTCGACACGATGTGCATGACATGGCTGTAGAATTCGACGGTGTAGCTGTCGGTGACCGTGACCGTCCCGGCGCTGGCCACGCGGCCGACATCGTTGCGGCCAAGGTCCAGCAGCATCAGATGTTCGGCACGTTCCTTCGGATCGGCCAGCAGGCTTTCCCGATTGGCCGCGTCCTCGACCGCCGTCTTGCCGCGCGGACGGGTGCCCGCGATCGGCCGGATTGTGACTTCGCCATCGCGCGCCCGGACCAATATTTCCGGACTTGATCCGATCAGTGCAAAGCCGGGCAGGTCCAGATAATAGAGGAAGGGCGAGGGGTTGATCCGCCGCAGCGCGCGATAAAGCGCGATCGGGGGCAGGGTGAAGGGGCTAGTGAAACGCTGCGCCAGCACTACCTGGAATATGTCGCCCGCGACGATATAGTCCTTGGCTCGCTCGACCATGCTCTTATATCGGCCCGGCTCCAGCACGGGCGTCACCTCGACATCAGCGATCTCCGGCGGAGGCGGCTCGGACGGCAGGGGTGCTGCAAGGCGCGCCGCCGTAGCATCGATGCGGTCGAGAGCCTGGTCGATCGCGGCGTCGGCATTGCTGAAGCTCCCCTTCCACACCGGCGCGACCAGGTAGAGCGCGTCGGCCAGCCGATCGAAAACCAGTATGACGGTCGGTCGCACGAACAGCATGTCGGGCAGTTCAAGCGGATTGGGGACGGGGCGGGGGAGCTTTTCCACCAGGCCCACGGTCTCATAACCGAAATAGCCCACAAGGCAGGCGAGCGCCGCAGGAAGCGCAGGGTCAAACTCCGCGCGGCATTCGGCGACCAGCGCGCGCAAGGCTTCCAGCGCGCCCACGGCTTCCGGGACGAACGCATCGCGATCGTTTGCCCAATTGCGGTTGATCTCGGCGGACTGCCCTTGCGCGCGGAAAACCAGATCGGGAGCGAGACCGATCAGGCTGTAGCGGCCGCGCACCGCGCCCCCTTCCACCGATTCCAGCAGGAAGTCGCCGCGATCGGGTTCGAACAGTTTGAGCGCGGCGGAGATGGGCGTGTCAGTGTCCGCAATCTGACGCCGCCACACCAGGGCGGACTTGCCAGCGGTCAGTGCAGCGCGCGCGGCCGCTATGCCGTCATTGCCTGCCGGGCCCACGCCGATCGCCATCTTATTGCGCGCCGCCATTGGTGCTGGCGAGCGCCCGTTGGACGTCTGCCACCGCTGACGGATTGCGCGTCACGCCAAGTTGCTTTTCCACGGCGCGTTCGAACTGCTGGGCGTATTCCTGGCCGACGACATCGCTGAGCTGGCTGCGGACCTGATTGAGCAACGCTGTCTGCCCGCCCGCATCACCATGTTTGATGCCGTTCAACTGCACGACGAAATAGCCACGATCCTGTCCGATCGGCAGCGTCTTCACGCTGTTCGCGGCCATGGAGAAGAGGATGGCGACTTCGGCAGGGGGACGCTGTCCTTCGCGCATGATGTCGGCGCGGCGGCCACCAACGGTCTGCGGCGCGGGCAAGGCAACGCCCGCTTGCGAGACAGCGTCGGCTAGCTTCATGCCCTTGGCGACTTTCGCCCGGATCTGTTCCGCCAGCGCCTTCGCCTTCGCACTGCCCTGCGTCAGCTTATATTGGGCAACGACAAGGGGCTTCACCTTTTCCAGCGGCGGCGGGGCTGCCGCGCGAATTTCGGCAGGTGCGGCCAGTGCATAACGCTGGTCGGGCTTGATCGGAATAAGCTGGGCATCATCGTCCTGGCTCATCTGGAAAACCGGCGCCAGCAGCGGGACCACATCGGCGGAGGGCTGATAGGCCTGATCCTCGACCTGCTTGCTGTTCGCCAGCAGGAAGGGCGTGGTTTCCAACTTCAGGCCATTATCCTTGACCACTTCTTCAAAGCTGCCGCCGTCCGCGATTTGGTCTTCGACCTTGCCGGTGAATTCGCTCAGCAGACGCTTCTGTTTCTGGCTGCGCAGCGTGGCGGCGATTTCATCGCGGACAGCTGACAGGGCACGCGCCGGGATGGTCTTCACCGACGAGACACGCAGGATGACCCATCCGAGCGACCCGCGGATCGGACCGGCCAACTCGCCTTGCTTGGCGGCGAAACCGGCATTGGCGACGGCAGCCGAAGAGGAAGCGGCCAGGCTCTCGCGGCTTTGGTCGGTCAGCGTCGATGCTTCAAGACCTGCGCCCTGCGCGGCGGCGGCGAGCGACTTGCCACCCTTCACCTCAGCAGCGATCGCCTTGGCGGCCGCTTCGGTGGGCAGAATCAGTTGTTCGAAGCTGCGGCTTTCCTTCGCGGCATAGCTGGCCTTGTTCTGATTATAGGCAGCGGCGATTTCAGCTTCGGTCGGCTGAGCAGCCTGGGTGAAGCGTTCACCATCGATGACCGCGTAACGGATGCGCCGCTGTTCGGGGATCGTGAAACGCGCCGCATTCTCGCGATAGTAGCCAGCAAGCTGAGCGTCGCTGGGATCTTTGATGTCCTTGAACGCCATGGCCGGGATAGCGGCGATCGTGCCTTGACGCGCCTCAAGCAGAAGCGAGGCGTAAGGCAGGATGATGCTGTCGGAGAGCTTCGCGCCCAAGCCCAAGGGCGCAAGCATCTGCCGCTCGAGTATCTCTCGCGTGATATCCTCGCGCAATGCTTGTTCGGTGATGCGTTCGCGGAGCAGCAATTGGCGGAAATTTTCCTGGCTGAAATTGCCGGCTGCGTCCTGGAAGGCGGGGATTTGCGCGATCTGCGCATCGACCAGGCGCTTGGAAATGTGGACGTCCTGATCCTTGGCATATTCCTTCAGCGTCATCGCAGCGACCAACTGATCGTAGATCTGGCTAGCAGCGCCCTGTGCCAGAAACTCGCTGATCTGGAGGCCGGGGGTGCCGCGGCGGGCATTTTCGAAGACGCGCTGCACCCGTTCCTGGAACTGCGTCAGCGTCAGGCGCGTGCCGCCGGCCTTGGCCACGGTTTCGCCGCCGCCGCCGAGCGATGAACCGAACTTCCCGCTGCTGATGTCGCCCATGATGAAGGCCGCCGCGATGACGCCGAGGAAAAGGAGCGCGAAAAGCGCGCCGAATTTCGAATGGATGAAGCGGCGGAAGTTGGAAAGCATGAAGGAAGTCCAGAATAGGAAGACTTTACGGTGGCCCGCTTTAGGGGCGGATCGTCGCGGCGGCAAGTCCGGCATGGCTGGACAAATGGACTGCTCTTGTCCATCCGCCTCGGTGGGTCGGCTCCTGACGGCTGACAATGCAGATTGATGACTGAAGGGGTATGGATCGATGGGCAGGCGCAAGCTGGTGGTCGGCAATTGGAAGATGAACGGCCTCCGCGCCCAGCTGGGTGAGGTCGAGGCGATCGGCGGGGTTGCCGCGGAACATGCTGGGGTGGAGGTTGGCCTGTGCCTGCCCGCGACGCTGATTACAGCGGCGAGCGCGGTCAGTGGCGCGGCCTTTGTCGGGGCGCAGGACTGCCACATGAAGGATAGCGGCGCGCATACCGGCTGCCTGTCGGCGACGATGCTGGCCGAAGCGGGCGCGAGCTGGACCATCGTCGGCCATAGCGAGCGGCGGCAGGACCAGGGCGAAAGCGATGCCGATGTGGCGGCCAAGGCGCTCGCGGCAAAGGCTGCGGGTCTGAAGGTCATCCTTTGCGTTGGCGAAAGCCTGGACGTGCGCGATGCGGGCGATGCCGAAGCAATTGTCTCGGCGCAACTGCTGGCCTCGCTGCCCGAGGGCGCGGCGGCGGACTGGCTGGCGATTGCCTATGAGCCAATCTGGGCGATCGGCACCGGACGCATCCCGACGATGGAAGCGGTCGAGGACATGCACAAGGCGCTGCGCTCGGCGCTTGCGGGCCGCATCGGCGAAGGCAAGGCCGGCGCGATGCGCATCCTCTATGGCGGGTCGATGAACGGCGACAATGCGGCCGAGTTGATGGCGATCGAGGATGTCGATGGCGGTCTGGTCGGCGGTGCGAGCCTGACTGCGGCGAAATTCGCCCCGGTGATCGCGGCGGCGCGCTGAACCTAGCCTCTCCATGATCCGTTTGCTTCGAGCGAAGTCGAGAAGCGGCGCGAAAACGTCTCGGCAAGCTTGAAGCGAACGGAGGGAGCCGCAACGGACGGCACTGTGCGAAGTTGGAGGTGAGGTGGCCGGTTGCCCCCGCCGCCCTTCGCCGCTATGGGCTCCCCAACGCACCCATTGGGACAGATTCCTCGCATGTTCACTTTCATCCTCGTCGTGCAGGCCATTGTCGCGGCCCTGCTTGTCACCGTCATTCTGATGCAGAAGTCGGAAGGTGGCGGCCTTGGAGTCGGTGGCAGCCCGGCGGGGTTGATGTCCGCGCGTGGTGCAGCGGACTTCCTGACCCGTTCGACGACTGTTCTGGCGACCATCTTCGTGCTGCTGTCGGTGGTGCTGGCGGTGATTGCTTCGGTCCAGCATGCGCCGAGCGATATCGACACGTCCCTGGTGAAGCAGGCGCCCGCGACGCCCGCTGCTCCGGCTCCGGCCACCGGCAGCGCTGATCCGCTTGCTGGTGCAGCGGGCGCGGCGAGCAATGGCCAGGCGGCAAACGGCGCGGTTCCGCTCGCCAACTGAACTTTTCGATCAGATTTCCAATCTTTTTTGCTCGCGCGTGGATTCGCGCGCTTGCCCAACTTGTTTGTAAAAGGCTAAGCCTCCACTCCCATGGCGCGGTATATTTTCATCACCGGCGGCGTGGTCTCCTCGCTTGGCAAGGGCCTGATGGCCGCTTCGCTTGCAGCACTGCTGCAGGCGCGAGGTTTCCGTGTGCGCATTCGGAAGTTCGATCCCTATCTCAACGTCGATCCGGGCACGATGAGCCCGTATCAGCATGGCGAAGTCTATGTGACCGACGACGGGGCGGAAACCGACCTCGATCTTGGCCATTATGAGCGCTTCACCGGCGTTTCCGCGCGCCAATCGGACAATGTGACGCAGGGCCGGGTCTATCAGACCATCATCCAGCGCGAGCGGCGCGGTGACTATCTTGGCGCGACGGTGCAGGTGATCCCGCACGTAACCGATGAGATCAAGGCGTTCGCGACCGCCGACACCGACGATCTGGATTTCGTCCTGTGCGAGATCGGCGGCACGGTGGGCGACATCGAATCGCTGCCCTTCATGGAGGCGATCCGCCAGCTGCATAACGACCTTGATCGCGGGCAGTCGATCTTCGTTCATGTGACGCTGGTTCCCTATATCGCGGCGGCGGGCGAACTGAAAACCAAGCCGACGCAGCATAGCGTGCGTGAGCTGACGTCGCTCGGCATCCAGCCCGACATATTGCTCTGCCGCTGCGAACATCCGCTGCCCGACAGTGAGCGGGCGAAGATCGCGCTCTTCTGCAATGTGCGGAAGGAAGCGGTGATCCCGGCGCTCGACGCCAGCAGCATCTATGCCGTTCCTGCGCAATATCATGCCGAAGGGCTGGATGACGAAGTGCTGCGCGCCTTCGGCATCGAAGGGTCGCGCAAGCCGTCGATGGACCGCTGGCTCGACATCATGGACCGGCAGCAAAATCCCGAAGGCGAGGTCACCATTGGCGTGGTCGGCAAATATGTCGGCCTGCCTGATGCCTACAAGTCGCTGCACGAAGCGCTGCATCATGGCGGCTTCGCGAACCGGGTGAAGGTCAACATCAAGTGGATCGACGCCGAGCTGTTCGAGAAGGGCGACGATGTCGCCGCCAGCCTGGAACCGATGCACGGCATCCTCGTCCCCGGCGGCTTTGGCGTGCGCGGGTCGGAAGGCAAGATCGCCAGCGTCAAGTTCGCGCGTGAGCGGAACGTGCCTTTCTTCGGCATTTGCCTGGGCATGCAGATGGCCTGCATCGAAGGCGCGCGCAATACGGCGGGAATCGCCGAAGCATCGACCACCGAATTTGGCGAGACAAGCGAACCTGTGGTCGGCCTCATCACCGAATGGATGAGCACGGAAGGGCTGCAGAAGCGCACGGCCGAAACTGATCTGGGCGGCACGATGCGGCTGGGGGCCTATCCGGCAAAGCTCGACGGCAACAGCGTCGTGGCGGGCGTCTATGGCGCGACCGAGATCAGCGAGCGGCACCGCCATCGCTATGAGGTCAATGCGGGCTATCGCGAGCCGCTGGAAAAGGGCGGGCTGATCTTTTCGGGCATGTCGCCCGATGGCACGCTGCCGGAGATTGTCGAGCGGCCGGACCATCCCTGGTTCGTCGGGGTACAGTTCCATCCGGAGCTGAAGTCCAAGCCGTTCGACCCGCATCCCTTGTTTGCGAGCTTTATCGAAGCGGCAGTGAAGCAAAGCCGGTTGGTTTGATATTCGCACCCGTCACCCCAGCGAAAGCTGGGGTCTCGGGCGCACGCGTGCGACACGTCTCATGAGATACCAGCTTCTGCTGGGATGACGATAAAAGCTCCGTTCGTTTCGAGCGTAGTCAAGAAATGATGTGGGTGCGCTTTCCGTTTCTCGACTACGCTCGAAACGAACGGAGGTTGGGGAGGGACTAACGCGCCGGCGTCAGCTTCAACAACCGGCCTTGAGACCCTTGTCCCCCATCCTCCAGCAGCCAGAGTGCGCCGTCGGGACCTTGTTCCACCTCGCGAATCCCCGCGCCCATATCCCATTGATCGGCCTTGGCGGCAGTCTCACCATCGAGCTTCACCCGGACAAGCGACTGGCTCGACAGTCCGCCGATGAACAGCGAACCCTTCCATTCCGGAAACATATTGCCTGAATAATACAGCAGCCCCGCGGGCGAGATCACCGGATTCCACCACACTTTAGGCGCTTCAAACCCGTCATGCGCGCTGTGATCGGGGATCAGCTTGCCGTCATAATGGTCCCCGTTCGACGCCTTGGGATAGCCATAGTTGAGCGCGGGCTTGATCAGGTTGACCTCGTCGCCGCCCTTCGGGCCCATTTCCTGCTCCCACAGGCGGCCATCCTTATCGAAAGCGATGCCCAGCAGGTTGCGGTGGCCGTAGGACCAGATGGCCGGGTGGAAACCCTTGGCGGCGAGGGGATTGCCCGCGGCGGGCGTGCCGTCGAGATTGAGGCGCAGCACCTTACCCAATGTTGATTTAGGGTCCTGCGCCGGATCGAATTTCTGCCGCTCGCCATTGGTGAAGAAGAGATATTTTCCATCGGGGGAAAAAGCGATGCGGCCCGAATAATGGCCGTTTCCCTCCACATAGGGTGTCGCGCGGAAGATGGTTTTTACGCCGTCTAGCTTGGTTGTGCCATCGCTTGCTTGGTTGAAGATGCCGGTGGCGAGCGCCACGCCCTTGCCGCCTGGGCCGGATTCGGAAAAGCTGAAATAGACTGTCCCGTCCTTGGCAAAGCCCGGCGCCAAGACAACATCCATCAGCCCGCCTTGGCCCGCACTATCGACCTGCGGGATGCCAGCGATCGGGATTTTGGTGCCGTTCTTCGGATCGAACAGGACCATCTCGCCCGCCTTTTCCGCGATCAGAGCGCGTCCGTCGGGGAGGAAGGTCATCGCCCAGGGCGAATCGAAATCGGCGATAATGGAGGTTTTGAAAGGCTTAGTGCTTTCGGCCGAGGCTGCGCTGTTCTGGCCGGTGGCGTTGTCGGGCGAGCAGGCCAATAGGATGAGAGGAAGCAAAGCCACCAGGGAAGTACGCATGCCTTTTTCTCCGTTCGGGCTGAGTTTGTCGAAACCGGGTTTCCCCTTGAAGAGAAGAACAGCCTTTCAGCAAACTCAGGACAAGCGGGATACAGTTTTTCCTACAATCCTCTCGCACGAATAATGTTGCAGCTTTCCCGCATCCTGCCTATATCGCGCTTGCTTCCTTACATCGTCAAACATGTCAGGGTCGCGGGCGGGGACGCTCGCGGCGGCGGAAGCGCACATATTCTGTTGGAGACTGCATGGCGGACATCGCCGAACTGACCGCGCTGATCGAACCAGAGGTGAAAGCCTTGGGGTTCGAGCTTGTGCGCATCAAGCTGTTCGGGTCCGGTGACGAATATACGCTGCAGATCATGGCGGAAAATCCAGCCACCAAGCAGCTCGTCATCGAGGATTGCGCCACCATTTCGCGCCGCCTGTCCGATGTGCTGGACGAAGCTGATCCAATCGAGGAGGCCTATCGGTTGGAGGTCAGCTCGCCTGGGATCGACCGGCCGCTTACCCGGCTGCACGATTTCATGGAATGGGCCGGGCACGAAGCAAAGATCGCCACGACCGAGACGGTTGCCGGGCGCAAGAGCTTTCGCGGGCTTCTGAACGGCGTCGAAGGCGAGGAAATTCAGTTCAAGGACAATAAGGCCGGGGATGTGATGATCCCCTTCGCGACCGTGGGCGAGGCCAAGCTCGTGCTGACCGACGCGCTCATTTCTGCTACCATGCCGCTCTCTTCCGAGGGTGCGGACGAGTTTGACACCGAAGAATAAGGGTTCGACTGCCATGGCCAACGCCATTTCCGCCAACAAGGCCGAGTTGCTCGCAATCGCGAACAGCGTCGCCAGCGAGAAGATGATCGACAAGGCGATCGTCATCGAGGCGATGGAAGATGCGATCCAGCGCGCCGCCCGCGCGCGCTATGGTGCGGAAAACGACATCCGCGCGAAGCTGGACCCCGAAAGCGGCGACCTGCGCCTGTGGCGTGTGGTCGAGGTGGTCGAGGCCGTCGATGACTATTTCAAGCAGGTCGATCTCAAGCAGGCGCAGAAGCTGAAGAAGGACGCCGTTGTCGGCGACTTCATCGTCGATCCGCTGCCCCCGATCGACCTTGGCCGAATCGACGCGCAGTCGGCAAAGCAGGTGATCTTCCAGAAGGTCCGCGACGCTGAGCGCGAGCGTCAGCATGAGGAATTCAAGGACCGCGTGGGTGAGATCATCACCGGCGTCGTCAAGTCGGTCGAGTTCGGCCATGTCGTCGTGAACCTGGGCCGCGCCGAAGGCGTCATCCGCCGCGACCAGCAGATCCCGCGCGAAGTCGTGCGCGTCGGGGACCGCATCCGTTCGGTGATCCTGAACGTGCGCCGCGAAAATCGCGGACCGCAGATCTTCCTCAGCCGCGCGCATCCCGAATTCATGAAGAAGCTGTTCGCGCAGGAAGTGCCCGAAATCTATGACGGCGTGATCGAGATCAAGGCTGCGGCCCGCGATCCGGGCTCGCGCGCCAAGATCGGCGTCATCAGCCGCGATTCGAGCATCGATCCTGTCGGCGCCTGCGTCGGTATGAAGGGCAGCCGCGTGCAGGCCGTCGTGCAGGAAATGCAGGGCGAAAAGATCGACATCATCCCCTGGAGCGAAGACACCGCGACCTTCGTCGTCAACGCGCTCCAGCCTGCTCAGGTCGCCCGCGTCGTCATTGACGAGGAAGAAGAGCGCATCGAAGTCGTCGTTCCCGACGATCAGCTCAGCCTCGCCATCGGCCGTCGTGGCCAGAATGTCCGGCTCGCCAGCCAGCTGACCGGCAAGGCGATCGACATCATGACCGAGGCCGACGCGTCCGAGAAGCGCCAGAAGGAATTCGTCGCCCGTTCCGAACTGTTCCAGAACGAACTGGACGTGGACGAGACCCTCTCGCAGCTGCTGGTGGCTGAAGGCTTTGGCGAGCTGGAAGAAGTCGCCTATGTCGGCGTCGAGGAATTGGCCGGGATCGAAGGTTTCGACGAAGATCTCGCCGCAGAGCTGCAGAGCCGTGCGCAGGAAGCGCTGGAACGCCGCGAAGCCGCTGCCCGCGACGAGCGCCGCGCGCTGGGCGTCGAGGACGCGTTGGCCGACATGCCGCACCTCAACGAAGCCATGCTGGTGACGCTGGGCAAGGCAGGGATCAAGACGCTCGACGATCTGGCCGATCTTGCGACCGACGAACTGGTGGCGAAGAAGCGCGTCGATCAGCGCCGCCGCCGCAGCGAGACCACGGAGGACAAGGGCGGAATCCTTGCCCAATATGGCCTCAGCGAAGAGCAGGGCAATGAAATCATCATGGCCGCTCGCGCCCACTGGTTCGAGGGTGAGGAAGCCTAAGCACTCATGCCCTTTATCGATATCCGTCTGGCCGGAAACGCCACCCGTGAGCAGAAAGCGGCTATCGTCGCTGACGTCACCCAATCGCTCGTCGAGCGGCTGGGCAAGCCGGCCTCTGCCGTCCAGGTGGTGATTTCCGAAATCTCGACGGAAAATTACGGGTCGGGCGGACAGCTGATCGCTGACCGCGCGCCCGCTCCTCAAGCAACTGGGCCCAAGCCTGGGGAGGACGCTAATGCTGCGGTCACTTCCCGATGAGAGGCTAAGGCCGACTTTTAGCGCTGCGACATCCTCACCCCTTCCTTTCAAAGGAAGGGCAGGGGGTGGGTGCGATTGCACAACAATTGCCAGCACCGGCGATTGGGTGAGGTTGCGGGCGCGCGATGCGCACGCACCCCAGCCCTCTCTTGAAAGGGAGGGGCTAGTTCCATGACCGAGCGCAAATGCATCCTGTCCGGCGATCGCGCTGATCCGGAAATGCTGATCCGCCTTGCGGTTGGGCCGGAGGGGCAGGTGCTGCCCGACATTCGCGCCAAGGCTCCCGGCAGAGGGGCGTGGATTGGCGTGGCTCGCGCTGAATTGGAGCAGGCTCTCGCCAAGGGCAAGCTCAAGGGTGCGCTCGCGCGGGCCTTCAAGACCGGCGAGTTGCAGATCCCCGACACGCTGCCCGGCCTTATCGAAGACGGGCTGCGCAAGGCGTTGCTCGATCGGCTGGGGCTGGAGGCGAAGGCTTCCATGGTTCTTACGGGCTCAGAAAAAATCGACGTGTCTTGCCGCAAGGGCGATGTGAAGCTGCTGCTCCACGCCAGCGATGCGGCGGCCGATGGCAATCGCAAGCTGGACCAGGCTTTGCGTGTCGGGCAGGAGGCGGAAGGCACCGATTTGGCCGGGCTCGTCTTGCCTGTGGACCGACAGGCCCTATCTATGGCAATGGGGCGGGACAATGTCGTCCATATCGCAGTGACCGACTCGCGTGCGGCGTCGCGTCTGCGTTCGGCCATAGGCCGCTTGGAAAGCTATCTGGGTTGCGCTACCGGAGCGCCGGTGCATGGGGAGCAGTACTCCGCCAATGCGCTGGGCGCCTGAGGCAGCATTTTGAATAAGGCGCCGACGGGCCTTGCCGGTCGGGATGAAGCGAAGGGTACTATTCAGTCGTATGAGTGACAGCAAGGAAGACAAGCCGGTTCTGGGCCGCAAGCCGCTGGGCATCAAGCGGACCGTCGAATCCGGCCAGGTGCAGCAGCAGTTCAGCCATGGCCGCAAGAATACGGTCGTGGTTGAGGTGAAGCGGCGCCGCATCCTGGGGAAGCCGGGCGAAGCCGGCGCGCCCACGCCTGCGCCGCAGCCTGATCCGACCCCCGCACCCGTTGCCGCAACCCCTGCGCCGCAGCAGCCCCAGGCGCGCGCGCCGCAGCCTGCCGCACCGGCTCGCCCGGCCCCGCCGCAGAGCCTGATGTCGCGTCAGGAATTGCAGGCGAAGCTGCTGCGGGAGGCTGAGGAAGCGCGGATGAACGCGCTGGAGGAAGCGCGCCGCCGCGAGGATGCGCAGCGCCTTGCCGCCACCGAGGAAGAGAAGCGCCGGGTCGAGGAAAATCGCCTGGCCGCCGAAGCCGCGGAGGCGGAAGCCGCGCGCCGCGTCACGGAGGAAGCCCAAGCGCCCGCCGAGTCTCCGGCTGCCGAGCCTGCGCCCGCTCGGGCGGAGGAACAGCCCGCAGCCGAAGCGCCTGAGCAGCGCGCTGCGCCCGCGTCCGCGCCGACTTCGGCCACGCCGCCCCCGCGCCGCTTCACGCCGGTCACCCCGATCAAGCGGCCCGAGCCTGCCAAGCCTGAACGCGCCAAGCGCGGCGACGACAATCGCCGCCAGTCGGGCAAGCTGACCGTCACCCGCGCTCTGGCGGACGATGACAGCGCACGCGCTCGCAGCCTGGCCGCCTTGAAGCGCGCCCGCGAGAAGGAACGCCGCGCCCATTATTCGGGCGGCGCTCAGCAGCGTGAGAAGCAGGTCCGCGATGTGGTCGTACCCGAAAGCATCACCGTGCAGGAACTCGCCAACCGTATGGCCGAAAAGGGCGCGGACCTGGTGAAGGCCCTGTTCAAGATGGGCACTGCCGTCACGCTCAATCAGCCGATCGATCAGGATACGGCGGAGTTGCTGGTGGAAGAATTCGGCCACCGCATCCAGCGCGTGTCCGATGCCGACGTCGAAATCGGCATTGAAGGCGATGTTGACTCGCCTGAAACGCTGCAGTCGCGTCCGCCGGTCGTCACCATCATGGGCCATGTCGATCACGGCAAGACCTCGCTGCTCGATGCGCTGCGCGGGACCGATGTGGTCGCGGGCGAAAGCGGCGGCATCACCCAGCATATCGGCGCCTATCAGGTGAAGACGGCGAACGGTGACATCATCACCTTCCTCGATACGCCGGGCCACGAAGCATTTTCGGAAATGCGCGCACGCGGCGCCAACGTCACGGATATCGTCATCCTCGTGGTGGCGGCCGATGACGGGCTGATGCCGCAGACGATCGAGGCGATCAACCACACCAAGGCGGCCGGCGTGCCGATGATCGTGGCGATCAACAAGGTCGATAAACCCGAAGCCAATCCCCAGAAGGTGCGCGAGCGTCTGCTGGAGCATGAGGTGATCGTCGAGGACATGGGCGGTGAGACGCAGGACGTCGAAGTGTCCGCGCTCAAGAAGACCGGCCTCGATACGCTGATCGAAAAAATCCTGCTCCAGGCCGAACTGCTCGAGCTGAAGGCGAACCCCGACCGCGCTGCCGAAGGCAATGTGGTCGAGGCGCAGCTGGACAAGGGCCGCGGCGCGGTTGCGACCGTGCTGGTGCGCAAGGGTACGCTGAAGGTCGGCGACACCTTCGTCATCGGCGCCGAAAGCGGCAAGGTGCGCGCGCTCATCAACGATAAGGGTCAGAATGTGAAGGTCGCAGGACCTTCGACCCCGGTCGAGGTTCTGGGCTTGTCGGGCGTTCCGCTCGCCGGTGACCAGATGACCGTCGTTGAAAATGAAGCGCGGGCCCGCGAAGTCGCGGCCTACCGCCAGGAACAGGCTACCAAGAAGCGGACCACGGCGGCTCCGACCAGCTTCGAACATATGTTCTCGGCGCTCAACACCACGGTCATCGAATATCCGGTGGTGGTGAAGGGTGACGTGCAGGGGTCTGTCGAAGCGATCGTATCGTCGCTCAACCGCATCTCGACCGACGAGATCAAGGTCCGCATCCTGCATTCCGGTGTCGGCGCGATCACCGAAAGCGACGTCACGCTGGCAGCCGCCAGCCGCGCGCCGCTGATCGGCTTCAACGTGCGTCCCAATGCCAAGGCGCGTCAGTTGGCGGAGCGCGAGAAGATCTCGCTGCGCTATTATGACGTGATCTACGACCTGCTCGAAGAAGTCCGTGGTGAAATGGCGGGCCAGCTCGCTCCCGAGCGGATCGAGACGATAGTCGGCCGGGCCGAAGTGCTGCAGGTGTTCCCGGCGGGCAAGAAGGACAAGGCGGCGGGTCTGCTCGTTCTCGACGGCATCATCCGCAAGGGGCTCAATGCACGCCTTACCCGCGACGATGTCATCGTCTCACGCACGCACATCGCTTCGCTCCGCCGCTTCAAGGACGATGTGTCCGAAGTGCGTGCGGGCATGGAGTGTGGCGCGGTGCTGCAGGACACGAACGACATCAAGGTCGGCGATACGCTGGAACTGTTCGAGGTCGAAGAGCGCGCCCGGACGCTTTAAGAAAGTGCGTCACCCCAGCGAAAGCTGGGGTCTCGTGCCTCTTGGTCGTTCATAGCCGCTTGAGATCCCAGCTTTCGCTGGGATGACGAGGATTGATCATGTCCAATCAACCCGAAGGTCCCTCTGTCCGCCTCCTCCGCGTTGGGGAGCAAGTGCGCCATGTCCTGTCCGACATCCTTCAGCGCGGCGACGTGCATGATGATGTGCTGGCGAAGCATGTGGTCAGCGTCACTGAAGTGCGCATGTCGCCCGACCTGCGCCACGCCACCGTGTTCGTGAAGTCGCTGCTGGGGCAGGATGAGGAAGCTGTGCTGAAGGCGCTGCGGACCAATACTGCCTATCTCCAGCGCGAGGTCGCGCATCGCATCCGCCTCAAATATGCGGCCAAGCTCAAATTCCTGGCGGACGAGAGTTTCGACGAAGGCAGTCATATCGACCGACTGCTGCGCGATCCCAAAGTGGCGCGCGACCTGGCGGAACCGGACGAAGAGGGCTGACAGCAGCGCCGTCCCCCGGTAGGGGCCCGGCCATGCACGGCTGGATCATCCTCGACAAACCCCATGGCCTTGGCTCCACCCAGGCGGTGAGCGCCGTCAAACGCGCGCTGCGGCAGAGTGGCGCGGGCAAGGTGAAAGTCGGTCATGGCGGAACCCTCGATCCGCTGGCGACCGGCGTGTTGCCGGTGGCGGTGGGCGAGGCGACGAAGCTCGCGGGGCGGATGCTCAACAGCGACAAGATTTACGACTTCACGATTGCGTTCGGCGCGCAGACGGACACGCTGGACCTGGAAGGAAAGGTGATCGCGACGAGCGACCACCGGCCGACGCTGGCGGAGGTCGAGGCGGTATTGCCGCGCTTCACCGGGGCGATCGAGCAGGCGCCTCCTGCCTTTTCCGCGATCCTGATCGGCGGCTCGCGTGCCTATGACCTTGCCCGTCAGGGGCAGGAGGTCGAGATGAAGCTGCGGTCGGTGACGATCCACTCCCTCACGGTCCGTCATGCTGAACTTGTTTCAGCATCCATCGCGCCTTCGGGAGCGGATGCGTGTGAGGAGGAATGGACCCTGAGCCGACAGGCCAGCGAAACTAAACAAATTCAGGGTGACGATAGGTTGGCGGCTGTCACCCTCACCGCCCATGTCTCCAAGGGCACCTATATCCGCTCCCTCGCGCGCGACTTCGCGCTGGCGCTCGGCACGGTCGGCCATGTCACCATGCTCCGCCGGGTGAAGGCGGGGCCGTTCGCCCTGGAAACCGCGATTTCGCTGGACAAATTGGACGAAGCTGCTAGGGGCGGCGGCATCGCGCAGCTTATGCTGCCGTTGACGGCGGGGCTGGACGACATCCCGGCTCTCGCAGTCTCTCCCGACGACGCATTGGCTCTCCGACAGGGGAAGGTGCTTGTGGGGAAACCGCATACCGGCCTGATGCTGGCGATGGAGGGGCAAACGCCCGTCGCGCTGGTCGAAGCCAGTGGCCCGGAGATCCGGGTGGTGCGCGGCTTTAATCTCTAAAATGAAAGGAAGCCGATGTCGATTACTGCTGAGCGCAAGGAAGCGCTGATCAAGGAACATGCCCGCGCCGAAGGCGACACCGGTTCGCCGGAAGTTCAGGTTGCGATCCTCTCGGAGCGCATTTCGAACCTGACCGAGCATTTCAAGGGTCACCACAAGGATAACCACAGCCGTCGCGGCCTGCTCATGCTGGTCAACAAGCGCCGTTCGCTGCTGGACTATCTGAAGAAGAAGGATGGGGCGCGTTATACCGACCTCATCGCCAAGCTGGGCCTGCGCAAGTAAGTCTGCTAAAGAAGGGACGGCCCCCCAGCGGGGCCGTTTCCGATTCCGGGACTCTTGCAATTCGGCAAGGCGTTCCGTCCCAGGGGCCAGATGATGCTCCGAAACCGCTGCGGGCCGGTTTAGTTCGCACACAGGCCCCGCCCGGCAATAGGGCCGCGCGGGCGAAGGAAAAAAAGCATGTTCGATGTAAAGAAAGTGTCAATCGAGCTGGGCGGCAAGACCCTCACGCTCGAAACCGGCCGTATTGCGCGTCAGGCCGACGCCGCCGTGCTGGCGACCTATGGCGAGACCGTGGTGCTGTGCGCCGTGACCGCCGCCAAGTCGGTGAAGGAAGGCCAGGATTTCTTCCCGCTCACCGTCCATTATCAGGAAAAATATTCGGCCGCCGGACGCATTCCGGGCGGCTTCTTCAAGCGTGAGCGTGGCGCGACCGAAAAGGAAACGCTGACCAGCCGCCTGATCGACCGTCCGATCCGCCCGCTGTTCCCCGAAGGTTTCTACAACGAAATCAACGTCATTGCTCAGGTTCTGAGCTTTGACGGCGAGAGCGAGCCTGACATCGTTGCGATGATCGCCGCTTCGGCCGCGCTGACCCTGTCGGGCGTGCCCTTCATGGGTCCGATCGGCGCTGCCCGCGTCGGTTACAAGGATGGCGAATATCAGCTGAACCCGTCGGCGGACGAGGTGAAGGAAGGCGAACTCGACCTGGTCGTGGCCGCTACCGGCAACGCCGTGATGATGGTGGAATCCGAAGCCAAGGAGCTGTCGGAAGACGTCATGCTGGGCGCCGTCCTGTTTGCCCATGAAGCCAGCAAGAAGGTCGTCGATGCGATCATCCAGCTGGCCGAGAAGGCTGCAAAGGATCCGTGGGAAGTCGCCAAGGGCGATGACGTCGAGGATCTGAAGAAGAAGCTGAAGAAGCTGATCGGCAAGGACATTGCCGCCGCTTACAAGCTGACCGACAAGTCGGCCCGTTCGAACGCGATCAACGCCGCGCGCGACAAAGCGAAGGCGTGGTTCGCCGAGGAAGGTCTGGACGCGCAGTCCGTGATGGCCGGCATCAAGGTCACCAAGAAGCTGGAATCGGAAATCGTCCGCACCGCCATCATCAAGGATGGCAAGCGCATCGACGGTCGCACCACCACGCAGATCCGTCCGATCGAGGCGATGGTCGGCTTCCTGCCGCGCACCCATGGTTCGGCGCTGTTCACCCGCGGTGAAACGCAGGCGATCTGCACCACCACGCTGGGCACCAAGGACGCCGAGCAGATGATCGACGGCCTGAACGGCGTCTATTATGAAAACTTCATGCTGCACTATAACTTCCCGCCCTATTCGGTCGGTGAAGTCGGCCGCTTCGGCGCGCCGGGCCGTCGTGAAGTCGGCCATGGCAAGCTCGCATGGCGTGCGCTGCATCCCGTGCTGCCGACCAAGGACGAGTTTCCCTACACGATCCGCGTCCTGTCGGACATCACCGAGTCCAACGGCTCGTCGTCGATGGCGACGGTCTGCGGCGGTTCGCTCTCGATGATGGACGCGGGCGTTCCGCTGAAGCGTCCGGTGTCGGGCATCGCCATGGGCTTGATCCTGGACGGCAAGGACTTTGCGGTCCTGAGCGACATCCTGGGTGACGAAGATCATCTCGGCGACATGGACTTCAAGGTGGCGGGCACGGAAGCGGGCATCACTACCATGCAGATGGACATCAAGGTCGCCGGCATCACGCAGGAAATCTTCGAAGTCGCGCTGCGTCAGGCTAAGGAAGGCCGCGCCCACATCCTGGGTGAGATGAACAAGGCGCTGTCCTCGACCCGCAGCGAACTGTCGGCCCACGCCCCGCGCATCGAGACGATCCAGATCGACAAGTCGAAGATCCGCGACGTCATCGGCACCGGCGGCAAGGTTATCCGCGAGATCGTTGCGGAAACCGGCGCCAAGGTCGACATCGACGACGAGGGCATCATCAAGATCAGCTCGTCCGACATCGACCAGATCGAGGCCGCCAAGAAGTGGATTCTCGGCATCGTCGAGGAGGCGGAAGTCGGCAAGATCTACAATGGCAAGGTCGTCAACATCGTCGACTTCGGTGCGTTCGTGAACTTCATGGGTGGCAAGGACGGTCTCGTCCACGTGTCCGAAATGAAGAATGAGCGCGTCGAAAAGCCCACCGACGTCGTGTCGGAAGGCCAGGAAGTGAAGGTCAAGGTCCTCGAGATCGACCCGCGCGGCAAGGTTCGCCTGTCGATGCGCGTCGTCGATCAGGAAACCGGCGAAGAGCTGGAGGACACCCGTCCCGCCCGCGAACCGCGCGAACCCCGTGGTGATCGCGGCGACCGTGGCGACCGTGGCCGTGGCCCGCGTCGTGATGGCGGCGACCGTGGCGGTCGTGGTGGTGATCGCGGCGGCGATCGTGGCCCGCGCCGTGACCGTGGTCCGCGCAGCGACAAGGGCAATGGCGGCGACGATGACGGCTCCAATGCCGGTCTGCCGGACTTCCTGACGCAGGACTAATAGTTCCGCATCAACGCGCTAGTGGAGGGGGCGTCCGGCATCGGGCGCCCCTTTTTCATGGGTGCGGAATTTTTTTTGATCTCCATCAATTGGAGACGCGCAATCTTCTGATACTGTCGCTCTTGGAGTGCAGGGGGACTTATGCAGCGCACCAACGAACGGTTCGTCGAGCGCCTGCCGCTTTTGCTACCAAGGCCCATCTACGCTTATCTTCTGTCGGCCCTTTTTTGCGGCATCGCACTTGGGCTGCGGCTAAGCGCGCAGAGGCTCCTGCCAATCGGCTATCCCTTCGTGTCCTTCTTTCCGGCCGTCATCCTTTCGACCTTCCTGTTCGGCATGCGCCCAGGAATTTTCGCTGCGATATTGTGCGGACTGCTGTCCTGGTTTTTCTTCATACCCGCGTCTCCAGCCGTCGGGTTTGACGGGGGCGTTGTCCTGGCTCTCATCTTTTACGCTGCGGTCGTGGGTATAGACATCGCCCTCATCCACTTGATGCAGCGCGCCAACTTCAATCTGGCTGTGGAGCGTGAGCGCAGCAGGGCGCTCGCGGAGAATCGCGAACTGCTGTTCCACGAATTGCAGCATCGCGTGTCCAACAATCTTCAGGTGGTCGCCGCGATGCTGTCGTTGCAACGGCGTCATGTGGATCATGAACTGGCCGCCCGCGCTCTGGATGATGCGGCCAGCCGCCTGTCGCTGATCGGCCGGATCAGCCGCGCGCTATATGATCCTTCGGAAGGGGGGCAGGATCTGCATGCCTTCCTGACCCGGCTGACCGAGGATGTGGTCGAAGCGAGCGGAAGGGGGGACATCAACGTCACAGTCTCCGCGCCTCCAGACCTGACGCTGGAATCCCATGTCGCCGTGCCGCTCGCCTTGATCGTCGCCGAGGCGGTGAGCAACGCGATAGAGCATGGCCTACCGCATCGCGGCGGGTCGATCGACGTGACGCTGGAGGATTCAAGCGGCACATTGACGTTGAAGATCGCCGACAACGGTCAGGGCATCGCGCCCGGCTTCGAAATCGACAAAGGCAGCTCCCTCGGCCTTCGGATCGCAAGCGCGCTGGCGGGACAGCTTAGGGGCCAATTCGCGTTGCACCCCCGGCCGGAGGGCGGCGCGGTCGTCCGGCTGGACCTCCCTGCTCAGGCGCGATGACGGGCTGAAGCGCCTGCTCGCCATTCTGCCGCTTGGCGAGTGCCATTCGCTCCGCTATGACCCGGCCATGCTGACGAAAACCATGACGCGCATTGGCGCGGCTACCGCCCCGGTTCTGCTTGCCGCCCTGCTCGCCGGCTGCGCCACGTCGAAGAACAAGACCGACACCCAATATGTCGCGCGCGACGTGTCCACGCTCTACAATGCGGGCAAATACCGGCTCGACCGCGGCCAATATAAGCTGGCGGCGGCCCTGTTCGACGAGGTCGAGCGCCAGCATCCCTATTCGCCCTGGGCGCGCCGGGCGCAGCTGATGTCGGCGTTTAGCTATTATATGAACCGCGATTATAGTGAATCGATCGCGGCCTCGCAGCGCTTCCTGGCGATCCATACCGGCAACAAGGATGCGCCCTACGCCTATTATCTGATCGCGCTCTGCTATTATGAACAGATCGCGGACGTCACCCGCGACCAGAAGATCACGCAGCAGTCGCTCGATGCGCTGGGCGAACTGATCCGCCGCTATCCCGACACGCGCTACGCCGCCGATGCGCGGCTGAAGCTGGACCTGGTCAACGATCACCTTGCGGGCAAGGAAATGGAAGTCGGCCGCTTCTATCAGCGGCGCGGGCAGTGGCTGGCCGCGACCCTTCGCTTCCGCACCGTGGTCGATAAATATCAGACGACGACCCACACCCCCGAGGCGCTGGAACGTCTGGTGGAAAGCTATCTCTCGCTCGGCATCCCCGAGGAAGCGCAAAAGGCGGCGGCGGTGCTGGGCAGGAACTATCCGGGTTCCGAATGGTATGAGCGCTCCTACAAGCTCATGCGGGAACATGGCGCGAAGGCGTAAGGGCGGATTTTCCGTCATCCCAGCGCAAGCTGGGATCTCGTGCCGCCAGGTTCGATCCAGCGGCCTGAGACCCCAGCTTCCGCTGGGGTGACGTTCTTGGGAGCCCGACTGCTTGCTGACCAACCTCTCCATCCGCAATGTCGTCTTGATCGAAGCGCTGGACCTGGAGTTCGGCGCGGGCCTGGGCGTGCTGACCGGGGAGACAGGGGCGGGCAAGTCAATCCTGCTCGATTCGCTGGGCCTCGCGTTGGGTGCGCGGGCAGACAGCGGTCTCGTGCGCAGCGGAGAAGCGCAGGCCAGCGTCACCGCGACCTTCGACATTCCGCGCGCCGATCATCGCGCCGCCCAATTGCTCGGCGATAATGGCATCGACCTTGAACCGGGCGAGCCGCTGATCATCCGACGCACGCTGAAGGCCGATGGCGGCAGCCGCGCCTTCATCAACGATCAGGCCTGCTCGGCGGCGCTGCTGCGCGATGTTGGCGGCACGCTGGTCGAAATCCATGGTCAGCATGACGATCGCGGATTGTTGAACCCGCGCGGCCACCGCACCTTGCTCGACGCCTATGGCCGCTGCGACAATGGGGCGGTGAGCCGGGCCTATATGGCGTGGCGCGCGGCGGCGGAGCGGTTGGCGGAGAGCCGTGCGGCGGTGGAGGTGGCGGCGCGCGACCGCGAATATCTCACCCATGCCGTCGACGAACTGTCCCGCTTTGCGCCGGAGCCGGGCGAAGAGGCCGCGCTGGCCGAGGAGCGGGCCACGATGCAGAAGGGCGCCCGGCTAGCCGGCGATCTGTCCGCCGTGACCGAATGCCTGACCGGATCGGACGGCGGCCTCGCGCAATTGCGGCAGGCTGCGCGGCGGCTCGATCGCATCGTGGGCGAATATGAACCGCTTGCGGAGGTGCTGGCGGCCCTGGACCGGGCGGTGATCGAAGCTGGCGAAGCCGAAGACCGGCTGACCAGCGCGGCCGAGGCGCTGAGCTTCGATCCGGCGCGGCTGGATAGTATCGAAACCCGGCTGTTCGATCTGCGCGGACTGGCGCGAAAGCATCATGTCGCGGCAGACGAACTAGCGGCTTTGCGGGACGACATGGCAGGCAAGCTGGCGGCAATCGAGGGAGGTGAGGAGCATCTCGCCGCGCTGGAGGCGGAGGTCGCGGCCAACGCGCTCGCCTATCGAGAGGCGGCGCAATCGCTGTCCGATCAGCGCAAGGAAGCCGCCGCCCGGTTGGACGCGGCCGTCGCGGCCGAACTGGCGCCGCTGAAGCTCGACGCCGCGCGCTTCCGCACCGTGGTCGCCCCGCTCGACGAAGGACAGTGGAGCGCGCAGGGGATGGACCGGGTGGAGTTCGAGATTTCCACCAACCCCGGGGCACCCTTCGCGTCGCTGGTGAAGATCGCCTCGGGCGGCGAATTGTCGCGCTTCATCCTGGCCTTGAAGGTCGCGCTGGCGGAGCGGGGCGGGGCCGACACGCTGATCTTTGACGAGATCGACCGGGGCGTGGGCGGCGCGGTGGCCTCCGCGATCGGCGACCGGCTCGCGCGGCTGGCGCAGAGCAATCAGATATTGGTGGTCACCCACAGCCCGCAAGTCGCGGCGCGCGGGGCGGGGCATATGCTGATCGCCAAGGCGAGCGACGGCACGGTGACACGCACCGGCGTGCATGCGCTCAATGATGGCGAGCGGCGGGAAGAGATTGCACGCATGCTGTCGGGCGCGGAGATCACGGTGGAAGCGCGGGCGCAGGCGGAGCGCTTGCTGGGGGTTTGACGGCCAACATCCGTTCGGGGATGGAGCAGGATATGGATGATTCGACCAACCCCGCCCAAATGACCGAAGCCGAAGCAGCTAACCGCTTGATGCGCCTCGCCAGGGAGATCGCCCGGCACAACCGGCTTTATCATGACCAGGATCAGCCGGAAATCACGGACGCGGCCTATGACGCGCTGATCCGCGAGAATAGCGCGCTGGAGGCCGCTTTCCCGCATCTGGTGCGAGCGGATTCGCCCAACGCCCAGGTCGGCGCAGCCCCCACGTCGGGGCTGAAGAAGGTCCAGCATGCCGTGCGCATGATGAGCCTAGATAATGGCTTTTCGGACGACGACATCGCCGAATTCGTCGCCCGCGTTCGACGTTTCCTCGCGCTGCCGGACGATGCGCCGGTCGCACTCACCGCAGAGCCGAAGATCGACGGCCTCTCCTGCTCGCTCCGTTACGAAAAGGGCGAGCTGCGACTGGCCGCGACGCGCGGGGATGGGACCACTGGCGAGGATGTAACCGCCAATGTCCGCACGATCGGCGACATTCCCGATCGTCTCACCGGCTTCAATATCCCCGACCTGTTCGAAGTGCGGGGCGAAGTCTATATGGCTAAGGCCGACTTCGTGGCGTTGAACGCGCGGCTTCTCGCCGAGGCTGATGACCCGGAAAAGGCGCGCCAGTTCGCCAACCCCCGCAATGCGGCGGCGGGATCGCTGCGGCAGAAGGACCCCTCCGTAACCGCCAGTCGGCCGCTGCGCTTTCTGGCCCATGGCTGGGGCGATGTCAGCGCGCTGCCTGCGGAAACGCAGCTTGGCGTCATGCAGGCGATCGCCGCATGGGGTTTGCCCGTGTCGGACCGGCTGACCTGCGTCGATACGCTGCCCGCCCTGATCGCCCATTATCGCGGCATAGAGGCGGCGCGCGCCGACCTGCCCTTCGACATTGACGGCGTCGTCTATAAGGTCGACCGGCTCGATTGGCAGCAGCGGCTGGGCTTTGTCGCCAAAGCGCCCCGCTGGGCGATCGCGCATAAATTTCCGGCAGAACGGGCGCAGACGACGCTGGAAGCGATCGATATCCAGGTCGGGCGCACGGGCAAGCTGACCCCGGTCGGCCGCCTGACCCCCGTCACCGTTGGGGGCGTGGTCGTATCCAACGTCACGCTCCATAATGCCGACGAGATAGCGCGGCTCGGCGTGCGGCCTGGCGACCGCATTGTGGTGCAGCGCGCCGGAGACGTCATCCCGCAAGTGGTGGACAATCTGACGCGGGATGAGGCGCGGGCCGCCTTCGACTTTCCCCATCACTGCCCGTTCTGCGGATCGGAGGCCGTGCGTGAAGAGGGGGAAGTCGATATCCGCTGCACCGGCGGCCTCATCTGCGGCGCGCAACGGTTCGAACGGCTGCGTCACTTCGTCAGCCGTGGTGCGCTGGATATTGAAGGGCTGGGCGAGAAGACGATTCGGGAATTTCTCGACCTTGGCTGGATCACCGAGCCTGCCGACATTTTCCGGCTGAAGGCCCATCGCGCTGCGCTGCTGGGGCGCGAGGGGTGGAAGGAAAAGTCGGTCGATAATCTGCTTGCCGCGATCGAAGCAAAGCGGCAGCCTGACGCCGCGCGGCTGCTGTTCGGTCTCGGCATCCGCCATATCGGCGCGGTGACCGCGCGGGACTTGTTGAAGCGCTACACCAGCCTCGCGGGCGTCCGCGTCCTGGCGGAGGAGATCATCGCCCTGCGTGACGCGACGCCCCGTCTCTCCGGTGAAGAAGAGGCGCGCTTTCGCAATCGGCTCGACAAGGCGATTGCCGAGATGATCGGCGTTGAAAATGTGGGGTCTGCGGTAGGCCATGCCTTGGCCGACTTCTTCCATGAACCGCATAACCGGGAAGCATGGGACGACCTGCTGTCCGAAGTGTCGCCGCCCGATTATGTGGTCGAAACTACCGTGAGCGCGGTCACCGGCAAGACCGTGGTGTTCACCGGCAAGCTGGAAACCATGAGCCGCGACGAGGCCAAGGCGCAGGCGGAACGGCTGGGAGCGAAAGCGGCTGGATCGGTCAGCGCCAAGACCGACCTGGTGGTGGCCGGTCCGGGCGCGGGATCGAAGCTGAAGCAGGCTGCGGCTTTGGGGATCGAGGTGATCGACGAAGCGGCTTGGGCGGAGATTGTGAAAGCAGCGGGGTAGGTGGCCTCAACCTATCCGTCATTCCAGCTTTCGCTGGGGTGACGACATATGGACGCACGCCGCTCTGCCAAGTGGCGATATCACCCCCGTCACCCCGGGCTTGACCCGGGGTCCCGCTCCCTGAAGTGGCTAGTGACGGACGAAAAGCGGGCGCAACCAAGCCCGTCCTGAGCTTGCCGACAGGTCCGGGATGACGCGAGGAAGATTACCCCAGCATCAAGTCGCGCCTTCCAACTTATCCTGCGTCCCCGTCTCGAAATCGCTAGCGTCATGCCGCTCGTGCAGTTGCTCTTCCAGTGGTCCGTTGGCGCGGTTAACGATGCGGCCGCGCTTCACGGCCGGGCGGGCGTCGATCTGCTTCGCCCAGCGCTGGACATTCACATAGCTCCCAACGTCCAGAAATTCTCCCGCGCCGGTATAGGTGCGATCCAACGCCAGCCCGCCATACCAGGGCCAGATCGCGATATCGGCGATCGTATATTCATCGCCCGCCACAAATTCATTCTCGGCCAACTGGCGGTCGAGCACGTCGAACTGCCGCTTCACCTCCATCGCGTAGCGGTTGATCGCATATTCAATCTTTTCTGGCGCATAGGCGAAGAAATGGCCAAAGCCCCCACCCAGAAGCGGCGCGCTGCCCATCTGCCAGAACAGCCAGGACAGCGTAGCGGCGCGCTTCGCCGGGTCCTTTGGCAGGAAAGCGCCGAATTTCTCGGCAAGGTAGAGGAGGATCGCGCCCGATTCGAACACGCGCTGCGGCGGCGAGACGCTGTGATCCATCAGCGCCGGGATCTTGCTGTTCGGATTGACCGATACGAAGCCGCTGCCGAACTGGTCGCCCGATCCGATGTTGATCAGCCAGGCGTCATATTCTGCGCCCTGATGTCCCGCGGCCAGCAATTCTTCGAGCAGGATCGTCACCTTCTGCCCGTTGGGCGTGCCTAGCGAATAAAGCTGCAGGGGATGCTTGCCGACGGGCAATTCCTTGTCATGGGTAGGCCCGGCGATCGGCCGGTTGATGTTGGCGAAGGCGCCGCCATTATCCTTGTCCCATGTCCAAACGCGGGGCGGGGTGTAGCTATCGGTCATTCGGCGAATGCTCCCATCGTGCGAGATGGCTTTGCAAGTAAGCAACGGAAGCACGAGCCGCAACCGCCTCGCCGATGGAGATGGTCGCAACAATCCCGCAAGCTGGCGCTGGCCGCGTGACAAGAGCAGCTTCCGGGCGCAGAACCCGCGCGGCTTCCCGGCTGTCACGCCGGGTCAGCTGAAAAAATCTGCATTTGATCCCTTGACCGATAAATTCGTAGTTCCATATTCCGCCACGCTGGCACTCTTCAAAAGAGAGTGCTAACAGCACATGGTTCATTCGGGAGAAGGAATGTGCGTATGCGGATTCGTTCCGGGCAACGGCCCGGCGATCCTACGCCAGACCCATCCCAAACAGAGGGAAAGGCACTCAACATGGCATTTCGTCCGTTGCATGACCGCGTTCTCGTCCGTCGCGTAGAGGCGGAAGAGAAGACTGCAGGCGGCATCATCATCCCCGACACCGCCAAGGAAAAGCCGCAGGAAGGCGAAATCGTCGCCGTCGGCACCGGCAGCAAGTCGGAAGATGGCAAGGTGACCCCGCTGGACGTCAAGGCTGGCGACCGCATCCTGTTCGGCAAGTGGTCGGGCACCGAAGTGAAGGTCGATGGTGAAGACCTGCTGATCATGAAGGAATCGGACATTCTGGGCGTCGTCGCGTAAAGCTGCGAACCGGATACCGCATTCCAATTTTCGGCGGAATTCGTGCCCTGTAACGGTGTGAACTTCGCAAGATTTGCAATTCTCAAGAGAGGTAAAAGATCATGGCAGCGAAGGACGTAAAGTTTTCGCGTGACGCTCGTGAGCGCATCCTGCGCGGCGTCGACATCCTGGCCGACGCGGTCAAGGTGACCCTGGGCCCGAAGGGCCGTAACGTCGTCATCGACAAGAGCTTCGGCGCGCCCCGCATCACCAAGGACGGTGTTTCGGTCGCCAAGGAAATCGAACTGAAGGACAAGTTCGAGAATATGGGCGCCCAGATGGTCCGCGAAGTTGCTTCGAAGACCAACGACATCGCCGGTGACGGCACCACGACCGCGACCGTTCTCGCCCAGGCGATCGTTCGCGAAGGCATGAAGTCGGTTGCCGCCGGCATGAACCCGATGGACCTGAAGCGCGGCATCGACCTCGCCGTGACCAAGATCGTCGAGAACCTGAAGTCCCGTTCGAAGCCGGTTTCCGGAACCAAGGAAATCGCTCAGGTCGGCATCATTTCGGCCAATGGCGACACCGTCGTGGGCGAAAAGATCGCCGAAGCGATGGAGCGCGTCGGCAAGGAAGGCGTGATCACCGTCGAGGAAGCCAAGGGCCTCGAATTCGAACTGGACGTCGTTGAAGGCATGCAGTTCGACCGCGGCTACCTGTCGCCTTACTTCGTGACCAATCCGGAAAAGATGGCAGTCGAACTGGCCGACCCTTACATCCTGATCCACGAAAAGAAGCTGTCGAACCTGCAGTCGATCCTGCCGATCCTCGAAGCCGTCGTTCAGTCGGGCCGTCCCCTGCTGATCATCGCTGAGGATATCGAGGGCGAAGCGCTGGCGACCCTGGTCGTCAATAAGCTGCGTGGCGGCCTGAAGGTCGCTGCGGTCAAGGCGCCTGGCTTCGGCGACCGCCGCAAGGCCATGCTGGAAGACATCGCCGTCCTGACCAAGGGCGAAGTGATCTCCGAAGACCTCGGCATCAAGCTCGAAAACGTCACCCTCGGCATGCTCGGCACCGCCAAGCGCATCACGATCGATAAGGACAACACCACCATCGTCGATGGCGCCGGCGAAGGCGATGCGATCAAGGGCCGCACCGAGCAGATCCGCGCTCAGATCGAGACGACGACGTCCGACTATGATCGTGAAAAGCTTCAGGAGCGTCTGGCCAAGCTGGCTGGCGGCGTCGCCGTCATCAAGGTCGGCGGTGCTTCGGAAGTCGAAGTGAAGGAGCGCAAGGACCGCGTCGATGACGCGCTGCACGCAACCCGCGCAGCCGTTGAAGAAGGCATCGTCCCCGGCGGCGGCACGGCCCTGCTGTACGCGACCAAGGCTCTCGAAGGCCTCAAGGGCGCCAACGACGACCAGACCCGTGGTATCGACATCATCCGCAAGGCGATTGAAGCGCCGCTGCGCCAGATCGCCCAGAATGCGGGCGTGGACGGTGCCGTCGTCGCCGGCAACCTGCTGCGTGAAAATGACGAGACCCAGGGCTTCAACGCCGCGACCGACACTTATGAGAACCTTGTCGCCGCTGGCGTCATCGATCCCACCAAGGTCGTTCGCGCTGCCCTGCAGGATGCGGCTTCGGTCGCCGGCCTGCTGATCACCACCGAGGCGACCATCGCCGAACTGCCCGCCGACGACAAGGCGCCGATGGGCATGCCCGGCGGCGGCATGGGTGGCATGGGCGGCATGGACTTCTAAGTCCTTCGCTCAAGCGAATGAGGAAGGGCCGGTGGAGAGATCCACCGGCCTTTTCTCGTCGATGTTTAAGTGATGTCGCGACCTGATCCCTCTGCCTTTTAGGAAGAGAGGGCTCGGTGAGGGGATGCGTCATCACGCTTACAGAATCACCTCGCCAGGTGATCCAAGAGCCTCCATTCCGGCGATCTTTGTTGGGGTGAATTTACCAATTGGAAATCATGTTTCGCCAAAGATGGCGAGAACGTGTCACGCCTCTTCCGCCACTGGAGCGCAATATTGCGCGCGCGCCTTGCGCTCGATACTCAGCAGAGCGCTGAGGTCCAGGACAGTCTCGTCAAATCGCTCTATGCCTCGCCTGCTTCGCTGATGATCGGCGCGTTGGCGGGCGGAGCGCTCAGCTTCGTCGTCGCCTATAATGCGCATCGTATAGAGATCACTGCGATTGCGGTGCTGATCGTCCTCGTCGCGCTTAGTCGATCGGTATCTGCCGTCTATTTCCAGCGGCAATTGGCCCATCAGGACGGCCCGGCTCAGCCGATCTGGGGCCTCGCCTATGAACTGGGCGCCTGGGGCTATGCCGCGCTGCTAGGCCTGCTCGCCTTTGCGACGCTGACGTTGACCGGGGACGCATCATTGCATATGCTGAGCGTATGTCTTGTCGCCGCCTATTCGGGCGGCATCGCGGGACGCAATGCTGGCCGGGTTCATATCGCCATTGGCCAGACCTGCTTCGCGCTTCTCCCGACAACGCTGGGCCTCACCATCGCAGGCGGCCTAGGCTACTGGGTGCTGGCGACGATGCTGTTCCTGATGATCTTCGCGATGGCGGAAATCAGCCGGACGACCCATCGCATCGTTGTCGAAGCGCTGCAGGGCAAGCATGAAAAGACGCAGCTCGCCACAAAGTTTGAGCGGCTGGCGCGGTTCGACAGCCTGACCGGCGTGGAAAACCGCATGGCTATGCAGATGCGTCTGCGCGAACTGTTCGACAAGCGGCGGTCAGATCAGGACCCGATGGCCGTGTTCTGGATGGACCTCGATAGGTTCAAGGAGATTAACGACTCGCTGGGCCACATCATCGGCGACCAATTGCTCTGCACCGTCGCCGCCCGGCTTTCTCATGCTTTGGATGGCCGGGGTCATGTGGCGCGCTTTGGCGGTGACGAATTCATCCTGATCTGTCCGGGCGCGGATCGCACCATTGCGGAGCAGATTGCGGGCGATGTCATGGCCGAGTTCAGCCACGACTTCGATGTCAGCGGCTACCATCTCACCGTCACTGCCTCGATGGGCATCGCTGTCGCGCCGGACGACGGGCGTGACACCGAAGAATTGCTGCAGCATGCCGATATGGCACTTTACCACGCAAAGCATGCCGGGCGGAACCGCCATGCCCAGTTCAACTGGTCGATGAAGGAACGGCAAAACCGCACCTATGAACTGGAAATGGGCCTACGCAGCGCCATGGCCAATGGCGAACTGTTGCTGCACTATCAGCCGATCTTCGACACTGTGACCGGCAAGATAGCGATCTGCGAAGCGTTGATGCGCTGGGATCACCCTGTTCTGGGACGGATATCGCCCGCCGAGTTCATACCCGTTGCCGAGAGCAGTTCGCTGATCGAGCCTATCACGGCATGGGCATTGGAGCAGGCGTGCCGAGACGCCATGCGGTGGGAAGATAATGTCCGAGTCGCTGTCAACATTTCCCCCGCGCTCATCAAGAGTGACGGGCTGCCTCGTGCTGTCATCGCAGCGCTGATGGGATCAGGGCTCAAGGCGCGCCGGCTGGAGTTGGAGGTGACCGAGTCTATCTTCCTTGAAGATAGTGGGCGGACCAGCCTGATCCTGTCGGAACTGCAGCGCATCGGCTTGCGCCTGGCGTTGGATGATTTTGGGACAGGCTATTCGTCGCTCGGTTATCTGCGCGACTATGCCTTTGATACGCTGAAGGTCGATCAGAGTTTCATGCGGGGCGTGGGTGAGAAGGGGCGCGATCGGGCCATTGCGCAGTCGGTCGCCTATCTGGCCCATTCACTGGATGTGGAGACGGTGGCGGAGGGCATCGAAACCGAAGAGCAGCTCCGCTACGCGCGCGAGATGGGCTTCACCAATGTCCAGGGCTTCGTGCTGAGCAAACCGATACCCCTTGACGACTTGCTGGCGATGATGGCCCAGATGAAGCGGGACAGGAGCAACGTCGTCACGCTCATGCATGACCGACGCCGCGCCTGAGCTAGGTTATTTTGTGAGCCGCGTCTGAGCCGAAGCGAGCCGCCGCATCATGCGCAGGTCCTTGGGATCAAGCTTGAGCGCCGTCGCCGCCCAGTTTTCAACGATGTCCTTAAGTTCAGTGTAGTCGAGTGGATCGACCCGCCGGCCGGCCTCGAACACGCCGACATGACCGGCATGATGGGGGCGGTTGCCGCTGATATAATCCCGTACCGCCTGCTCACCTTCGCCATCTTCGGCCAATATGGAGACGACGCCCATGTCGTACATTTCCTCGGCCGTATAGACCTTGCCAGACAGGATCATGCGCTCCGCCATGCGGCGGCCAAGCTTACGAGCGAGGATGGAATAGGCACCCATGCCCGGAAAGAGGCCGAAGAGCATTTCGGGCAGGCCGAAGCGGGCGCTGCGCTCCGCCACCACCACATCGAAGCAAAGAAGTGCTTCAAATCCGCCGCCCAGCGCATCCCCCTGCGCCAGCGCGATCGAAATGAGCGGCATATCAGCATTGCGCCACGCGCGGTGCACGACGTCGATACAGGCATGGCCATATTTGACGAGGCCCGGTAAGTCGCCGCGCTCGATGCAACCAGCGAACAGTTCCAGGTCGCCGCCCAGGTTGAAGACGCCCGGGAAGCGGGAACCAAGCACCATATATTTGAGCGGCAATGCGCCCTCATCGAAAAGGCGTTTGGATTCGGTCTGCCACAGCCGAATGTCGCGCAGCATGGGCAAATTGTAGTTGGGCCGATTCGCGGGGGTCATGAAGGCCCACAAAGTGTCTATCGGTTCGTCCCAGCTGACATCGATCTGCCCCAGATCGAACAACATCGAATGGCTGCTGTCGCGCGCTTGAGGCGTGCTTTCCGTAACGGGAAAACTGTGAATGTCTTCGACAGGCAGATGCATTGGCGAAGCGTCCTCCACCTCATCACGCGCCGGATTAAACCGTCCGGAATCAATCATCTGTGCCCCCGCATTTCGATACAAGCTGAGGAAAACAAGATTGGCGTCCCGATGCAACTGCCGCGCAGCCGAACTGTGCCGCGTTAACCCTTTTTGTATGGCACTGTTGCTCGTAAGTCGCCGTAAATGCCTGACTCTTGTGGTTAACGTTGCATTAATGCAACAAAGACGGTTAGCGTCCATAACAGCAGCAGGCGGTGCAGGGCTTTGTTAACTTTCATTAATTATGAGGAGGTGCATGGACAGACATCGCACCGACTCACAGATTGTGACGCTCCTGCTTCATAATGAAGAGGGGGAAAGCTGGCGCCTGCACCTAGCGGCGGACTGCTTGTGCTTCATCGGCAATTATCGCCGGGTGAAGGGCTTTGACATCGATGCCGTGGTTGCCTTCGATGGCGTGCGAAAGGCTGGCTGAGCAGCCCATTCTTGCGACCATTCGCAGCAAGGCGGGCTGTTTGGAAAAAAGCGGTTCTCACTCATCCGTGTGATGCTCTAGAGCGCGCAGCGTGACTCGACCCCGTTTTTCCTTCGCCATCGCCGCCACCGACGGCAAAGCCCGTACCGGCGCCATCCAGATGCGCCGCGGCGAGATCCGCACCCCGGCTTTTATGCCGGTCGGTACCGCCGCTACTGTCAAGGCGATGCGCCCCGCAGAGGTCCGCGCGACGGGCGCCGACATCATCTTGGGTAACACCTATCATCTGATGCTGCGCCCTGGCGCGGAGCGGGTTGCGCGCTTAGGCGGGCTGCACGGCTTCATGGGGTGGGAACGGCCTATACTGACGGACAGCGGCGGCTATCAGGTGATGAGTCTGTCAGCCCTCACGAAGATGAGCGAAGAGGGCGTCGCTTTCGCCAGCCATATCGACGGATCGCGGCATATGCTGACGCCGGAACGATCGATGGAAATCCAGCGGTTGCTGGACAGCGACATCGTCATGGCGTTCGACGAATGTACGAAGAACGGCTGCACCCATGATGAAGCGGCGCACAGCATGGAGCGGTCCATGCGCTGGGCGAAGCGGTCCCGGGATGGCTTTGATGCGGGCGGCGAGCATGCAGAGCGGGCGGCACTGTTCGGCATCCAGCAGGGGTCACTCGACCAAAATCTGCGGCGCGTCTCGGCTCAGAAGCTGATCGAAGTTGGCTTCGACGGCTACGCGGTGGGCGGCTTGGCAGTGGGCGAGGGGCAAGAGGCGATGTTCGCTTGCCTGGACTATGCGCCCGCCATGCTGCCGCAGGACAAGCCGCGGTACCTCATGGGGGTCGGTAAACCCGATGACATCGTTGGCGCGGTAGAGCGGGGCATCGACATGTTCGATTGCGTCCTGCCGACACGCAGCGGGCGCAATGGCCAAGCATTCACCTGGGCTGGGCCGCTTAATATCCGGAACGCTCGCTTTGCCGAGGATTTGTCGCCGCTGGATCCTCGTTGCACCTGTCCGGTTTGCGGGACATGGAGCCGTGCTTACCTGCATCATCTGGTGAAGGCCGGAGAAATGCTGGGGGCAATGCTGATGACGCAGCATAACATCCATTTCTACCAAGCGATGATGCAAGCGATACGCGACAGTATCGCCGAGGGCCGGTTCGCAACCTTTGCTGCCGATTTCCGCCGTGATTATCAGCGGGTGTAGCCGTCAGGGAATGACGGTGATTACGATCGCATAATCGCCCACTGCCGCGTCATGCTCAAGCGGCGCGCGTAATTGGCGTGAAAGGCCGGTGAGAACCCGACCATAGCGTTCCTTGATGCGAGCGCTCATTTCGTCTGACTCGCGCAGTGCTGGCGAACTGATATGTAGAACGGCGCGATCATCCCGGCCCGGCTCCAACTGAACCGAGATACGCATTGCCGTCCGTGGATCGGACAGCATCGCCAGTTCGACCAGTTCCGTCAGCAGGAAGGCGATGGGCACCGCGACATCCTGACTGATGTGCAGGTTATCGCTGTCGATCTGGATGCCGAAGCGGCGTGCTTCTGCTGGAGCCGTGCCGCGCAGGCTGGCCGACAATTCGCTAATGAGCGATCGTACGCCGACTCCGCGATGCTCCTCCAGTTCGGCATAGTGATTGCGATGGACCACGGAAAGCGCATCGACGCGGCGCTGGATCGAGGCATAGGCTTCCACCGCCTCGGGTTCATGCGCAGCGCGGGCGTGCAGACTGATGAGACTGGCGATGATCTGAAGGTTGTTTTTGACGCGATGATGCACTTCGCGCGTCAACTTGCGCTGGGTTTCGAGCCCTTCGGCCATTTCCGCTTCATGCGTGGCGACATCCTCGCTGATCGCGCGGAAGGTGTCGCCCAGAGCGACGATTTCTTGCGCGGGCGTGCGGATGCGGCGCGTCGGCTCCAGCACCTCGCCGGGATGATAAGCGGCAACGGTCCGGCGCAGCACCACGAGCGGCCGTATGAGCAATCGGTTGACCACGAACCAACCGATGGCTGCAGCGGCAAACCACATGACCAGGGGCAGGAAGAGGGAGAGCATTCGAGCGAGCGTGACCGGAGGATCACGCAGCGTCATGGTGAGCAAAATGTCAGGAGGATCGAGCCGTGCCGATAAGCTGGTGCTATGGCCCTGAAGATTGCTAAGTGGACGGCTGACGATCAGCAGTTGCTCGCCTTGACGCAAGCTCAACTGCCGGTTTTGCAGCGCGGTGGTCGGGCTGGTGATTGCTTCCAGATAGGAGCGGGAATAATAGGCTAGTGCAGCGATGCGGCCATTGTTGCTGACGGCGCGGCTAAGCAGATAACCCGACGCCGGCAGCAATTGCGCAGGCGCTGCGTGGAAGCGTGCAGCCGGGGGCAAGCCGACGGGCTCCGCCTGGGACGATCCGCACAGGCGCCGGCCGCTGCGATCATAGATATAATATCGGCCGCCCTCCCGGTCGTGCGACGTCAGGAAGATTGCCAGCCGCTCGCACATCTCGGGACCTTCGCTGCCCGTGGATAGCGCGTTGGCAGTGAGCATCAATGCCGTGCGGTCCGATGCCAGATCTGTAGTCAGCTTGCGCGCGCTCTGCGTTACCGAAACGCGGAGCAACGCTTCCTTTTCAAGATCGGCGGTCCGGATTGCCTGAAGGGAGGCGATGAGGGCGATCAGGCCGAGCGGCAGCAAGGCGAGCGTCAAGATGAGGAACATCTTGATGCCTGTTGAGTGAATGAGGCTGTTCAGGCTGCGCATGAGCAATCAACTGGGTGGGACAGGGGCGCCCCGGTCATGCGATAATCAAGATCGTGAGACCAAGAGGGAAGGGGAATGCAGTTGAGTCGCAGCGACGATGGACCTGCCCTTTATTTTATTATCTTCGAAAAGCACCAACCTGCCCTCCGCCCCAATTGGTCAAACAAGTTGACCATGGATGGACGCTTAATCCAGCTTCCTCAGAAGGTCGAGCATTTCGGAAGGAATATCCTCATCGACAGCGCGCTGATAAACAGAGCGCAAGGCGTTGGCGACCTGACCCTCATCCTTACCGGGCGAGGGGCGCCGCTTGGGCGAGGCATTGCCAGTCACACCCGACTCCGGGGTGGTGGCGCCGACATCTTTCCTGTCCCCTCCCTTCACATCCCGTTCCGTCGTTGAAGCAACCAAAATACGCCCCTCTGCAACGCTAGCATAACACCGGCTTTTTCTTTTGCGGCTTTCGTTCGCGGCGTCAATCGACGGTCGCGAATAGCAACAGCAAATCGGTTATCAGTAAAAAACGAACGGCTGTGAAACAAATCTGTCTGTCGATGGTTCCGCACCTCGAAGCATTTTTTGCCGCTTTCCGGACGGCGGCTGAAAGGGGCGGGGGCTTGCCACATCGGCATTGCCGATCCATCCTCCTGCTCAGCGAGTGTTTCGTAGCAATTCGCCCTATGGGCTGGGAGAAGATTTACCGATGTCGCTTGGACAGCAACTGCACCCCCATCTTCCTTTCCTGCGCCGCTATGCCCGCGCCCTGACAGGCAGTCAGGCCCATGGCGACGCTTATGTGCGCGCGACGTTGGAAGCGATCGTGGCTGCGCCCGAAGAATTCCCGGCTGATGTCGATCCCCGCCTTGGCCTGTACAAAACGTTTCACGCGATCTGGTCCTCTTCTCATTTGGAGGATAGCCCGGTTTTGTCGGGCGGCGACGGTCAGGAAGCTGTGGCACAGGCCCGGCTTGCCCGTCTGACGCCGCTTCCTCGCCAGGCACTGCTGCTGACTGCTCTGGAAGGCTTCACGGTCGATGACGTAGGCTATCTGATTGGCCTGGATGCGGCGGACGTTGAGGCGCTGGTTGAAGAGGCTCTCAGCGAGATTGAGGCGCAGACGCGGGCCAAGGTGCTGATCATCGAGGATGAGCCGATCATCGCGATGGATATCGAGACGATCGTGCGCGACCTCGGCCATGAAGTTACCGCCATTGCGGTGACCCGTGAAGACGCCGTACGCGAAGCCATGGCCGAACGTCCGGGCCTGGTCCTTGCCGACATACAGCTTGCCGATGATTCCAGCGGCATCGATGCGGTGAAGGACATATTGGCTGAATTTTCGGTGCCGGTGATCTTCATCACCGCTTTCCCAGAGCGGCTGCTGACTGGCGAGCGTCCCGAGCCGACCTTCCTGATCACGAAGCCGTTCCAGCGATCGACGGTGAAAGCTGCCATTTCACAGGCGCTGTTCTTCGACGAGGCGACCGCGCCAGTTTGAGCGAGGCCGCTCGACTTGCACAAAAGACTGGGCGGCAGCGGAACCCCGCCTATCTCCCCGCGTTATTCAGGCGTAACGATCGGGAGGTAAAACATGGCGGAAGAGGAACAGCATATTGCTACCGAAGACGCCCGGTCAGGATCAACGCCACACATAGTCCGTTACATTCTCGGCATTTCCCTGCCCTTGGTCATCATCGGCATGCTGATCGTGTTGTGGAGCTATTACGGGTAATCATCATTGGTTCCGTACAGCAATGAGTATATAGGATGCGGACGCACATATGGCTTTGACGGCTTCGGTTCATGAGGCGCGGGCGACAGCCAGTGAGAGGGTTGTTCCCATGAGCGAAGGGCTTGGCCAAGAGGCGGAGCACCAGGAGGATAAGCGGGAGTCGCTGTCCGATACGGATTTCAAACGCGAGCTTGCAGCGGTCATTCCGCACTTGCGCGCTTTTGGTCGGTCGCTTTCGGGTAATCGCGACGTTGCCGACGATCTAGTGCAGGAGACGTTGTTGAAGGCATGGGCGGCGCGTGGCCGCTTTCAGGCCGGGACCAACATGCGTGCCTGGACCTTCATCATTCTGCGCAATCACTATCTTTCTCAGATGCGGCGCTCCCGCTTCCGCGGCGACTGGGACGACTTGACGGCGGATCGTCTTCTCGCCGCGCCTGCGGGACAGGATAAGCATGTCGAGCTTTCCGATATGCAACGCGCGCTGTTGCAACTGCCCCAGCCCCAGCGCGAGGCGTTGATCCTGGTCGGCGCCGGCGGCTTTGCCTATGAAGAGGCGGCAGAGATTTGCGGCGTCGCGGTGGGCACGATCAAGAGCAGGGTGGCGCGTGGTCGGGCGGCGCTAGAACAGATACTCGATAGCGGCGATTTGCCGTCGCGCCGTACCCAGGAGACGACCGATTCCGCCGTGCTCGACGAGATCATGGACGATGTCGATCGCCTTAGCCGCGGGCGGGAGACAAGACAAGATTCCGACCTGGATGCCGACTGATGTGTAAGGCCGGTTCCGGCGACCTTTCCCGGTGGGAAGGGCGCATGGGAGATGGACGATGGAGGAGGGTGATAGGAACGGCGGTCCTCCTCGAGATCAGGACCGTCCACACGATATGAGGCAGGCGGGGCGATTGCGCGGCACTGGCGTGATCTTCGCGCTGGTGACGATCGCCCTCATCTTGGCTATCACGTTCTTCTACCTCACCAAGGAACGTGAGGAAAAGGAAAGCCGCGTCATTACCGAAGCTGCAGAGTCCGCAGATAGTGCTGCCCGGGTGGTTGGAAATGCCGCGCACGACGCTGCTAACCGTCTCCGCCAGCGAAATTGACTTTAAGGGCGAGTCGATCGGACTTGTGCTTGTCAGCTCGCCAGTCATCTTCAGAAAATCTTTGGGATTTTCCTTCACGGTGCGTGCACTGTCGGATTTTCTTACACCCGATGTAAGCTGATCCGATGCCAATAAGCTGCTTTCGTTAGGCAGCAGCGGGATTGCGCGCGACCTATGATCAGGCTGTTCAAACATTATGTGCCGCACGCCGTGCTGCTATTGGGGCTGCTCGATCTGCTGCTGTTGCTTTCCGCTGCGGAAGCCGGATGGATATTGCGCGCCCAGCAGATCGGTATGGATGTCGATCCTATCCTGACCCGCGCCGCGCCGTTGCTGAGCTTTGCCTTGGCGATCCAGACCGCGATGATCGCAGTGGGCGTTTACGGAACCGGGGCGCTTCAGTCGATCCGCTTCGCCTTTGCGCGGCTACTCGTGGCGATTTCGTTGGGCGTCATATTCCTGTCGGTCATGCATTTTGCGCTGCCCGACCTGACATTGTGGCGGTCAAATTCCCTCTATGCGATGGGCCTTGCCATCCTACTCCTGCTGGCGGTGCGCCTTTTGCTGGGATCGATGCTGGGCGGAGAAGCCTTCAAGCGGCGGCTGGTGGTGCTGGGCGCGGGAAATCGGGCCAATCGCATCAAGGAACTGGAGCAGCGCAAGGGCGCAGGTTTCCTGGTTGTCGGCTACATTGCGATGAACGATGGTGCGCAGGTCATTCCGGAATCGATCAATCGCAGCGCCATTTATAATCTGGCGGACTTCGTGGTACGGCTGGGGGCGAGCGAGGTGGTGCTGGCGCTAGAGGAGCGGCGCAATGCCCTGCCATTGTCCGACCTGTTGCGGATCAAGACCACCGGCGTTCATGTAAACGAGATTTCGACCTTCCTTGAGCGGGAAACCGGGCGCGTCGATCTGGACAGCGTCAATCCCAGTTGGCTGATCTTTTCTGATGGCTTTTCCGCGGGACGCCGCCTGTCGAGCATCGCTAAGCGGCTTTTCGATATCCTCGCCAGTTCGATTCTGCTGCTGCTCACCGGACCCGTCATTTTGATCGCCGCGATCCTAGTGAAGCTGGATAGCAAAGGCCCAGCCTTCTACCGCCAACAGCGCGTCGGGCTTTACGGCGAAGAGTTCTGGATCGTGAAGCTGCGCACCATGCGGCAGGATGCGGAGGTTAGCGGACAGGCAGTCTGGGCGGAGAAAGACGACCCGCGCATCACGCGGCTGGGCTATTGGTTGCGCAAGCTGCGGATCGATGAGCTGCCGCAGACCTGGACGGTGCTGAAAGGAGAGATGAGCTTTGTGGGACCGCGTCCCGAACGGCGTCAGTTCGTGGACAATCTCGAACAGCATCTGCGCTACTATGCCGAACGTCATATGGTGAAGCCAGGCATCACAGGCTGGGCCCAGATCAACTATCCTTACGGCGCATCGATCGAGGACAGCCGCAACAAGCTGGAATATGACCTTTATTACGCCAAAAATTATACGCCATTTCTGGACCTGCTGATCCTGATCCAGACATTGCGGGTAATCCTGTGGCCTGAAGGCGCGCGCTGAGGCAGGGCGATGGGAGTTTTACTGCAATTTGTTGGGGATTGGGGCCATGCGCTCGCCGCCGTCCTGTTTGCGGCGATTGGCATATTTATCCTGCGCCGTCGCGAGGACGTGGTGGAGCAGCGCATGCTGGCGGTCGCTGTGCTGCTCACCTCCTGCTGGTCGCTTTATGTATCGTTCGGAGGCGTCGATAAGCCGCTGACCGGGATCGGCGAGAATATTCGTAATGCCGCCTGGCTGCTGCTGCTGTTCGTGATGTTGCGCAGGGAGGCTGCGGACCGGGCAGGATCGATGGTGGCGATCGGGTCAGTCTATGCCGCAGTGGCAGGCTTGATCCTATTGCAGACCTTTACCGACCTGATCTGGCGGCAACTGCCCAGCGCCAGCGACCTGCACCACAGGCTGGTACAGGTGTCCTTGAGCCTGCACATGATGACGGCGATCGGTAGCCTGATGCTGGTCCATCATCTCTATATAAGCTGGCCGCCACAACAGCGTGGCCGGGTGGCGCTGCTGCTCGGCGCGCTCGCGGCAATGTGGACTTATGATTTCAACCTCTATGTGATCGGCTATTTCGCGATCAACCGGGCCAATGAGCTTTACGCGCTGCGCGGACCGTTGATGGCGTTGCTGGCGCCCGTCATCGCGGCGGGTATGCGACGGGACAAGGCCCAGGTGCAACTCTCGCGCGCACTCACCTTTCGTGCGCTTTCGCTGATGTCCATCACGCTCTACGTCATTGTTGTGGCGGCACTGGCGGTGGCGATCGAGCTGATCGCTGGACCCTATGCGCGAGTGATCGAGATTGGTTGTGTCTTCTTCATGGCGGTAAGCGCCTTGGTGCTGCTGCCGTCGCCACGGATGCGCGCATTGTGGAAGGTGCAGGTGGCAAAACATGTCTTTCAGCATCGCTATGATTATCGCAGCGAGTGGATGCGTTTTGGCAACACGATCGGCAGGCCGGGAAATGACGCACCGCCGCTGAGTGAGCGTGTTGCGAAGGCGGTGGCGGACATCACCGATTCTCCTGCGGCCATATTGATGCTGCGCTCCGACGATGGCGCCCTGACTTTCGAGATGCAGTGGAACTGGGAAGGCGAACTGCCGGAGAATGCAGTCATCCCCCCGCCCTTGGCGCTTTTGATCGAATGCAGCGGGTGGATCATCGACATCGATCAGGGACCGACTCTGCAAGAAGCAGGTGAGATGCCCGATTGGATGCGGGCTGATAGCCGAGCCTGGGTACTGGTTCCGCTCATCCACTTCGGCCGGTTGATCGGCGCGATTCTGCTGGCGCGGCCTGCGATCGACCGGCGGCTGGATTGGGAAGATTTGGACATGCTGCGCACCGTGGGTCGTCAGGCGGCCAGCTATTTGAGCGAAGCGCAGGGGCAGCAGGCGTTGAATGATGCACAGCGGTTCGACGAGTTCAACCGCCGCTTCGCGTTCATCATGCACGACGTCAAGAATCTGGTGAGCCAGCTTTCACTTCTCGCCCGCAATGCCGAACGGCATGCCGAAAACCCTGATTTCCGGGCCGACATGGTGCTGACGTTGAAGGAGTCGGTGGGCAAGATGAACGATATGCTGGCTCGCCTGTCCCAGCATCACAAGGCGCGCACGGAAGAGCCACGGCCTATGTCGCTGGGTGAGGTGGCGAGCAAGATAGCAAACAGCCGGTCGCGTCAGCATGCGATCCGTCTTATCGGGGCGGCGCCCCTTGCTCTGGCTGATCCGGCACGGGTGGAACAGATCATCGTCCATCTGCTGCAGAATGCGATTGACGCGAGTGACGCCGGTCATCCGGTGGAAATTCGCCTTGGTGGCGATGAGCGAAGTGCCACCGTTGATGTGATCGACCAAGGGCGCGGTATGACCGCCGAATATATCCGCCGTGATCTGTTCAAGCCCTTTTCGTCCAGCAAGGCCGGTGGTTTCGGCATTGGCGCCTTCGAAGCACGAGCGCTGGCGCAGAGCATGGCTGGCAGCATCAAGGTGGAAAGCAAGCCGGGCGTCGGCAGCCGATTTACGCTGTGCCTGCCGCTGGCGTTGAGCCAAGAAACTAAGGGGGAGGCAGCCTGATGAGCGACATGCGACCCAAGTTGCTGATCGTCGAGGATGACCCAGGGCTCCAAAGGCAATTACGCTGGGCCTATGAGGATTATCAGCTGTTCATCGCTGGCGATCGTGAGGAAGCGATCGAGATGTTGCGGGCCGAAACGCCCGATGTCGTGACATTGGACCTTGGTTTGCCGCCTGACCCCGATGGAACTAGCGAGGGCTTCGCGACGCTGGCGGAGATGCTGCAGATCAAGCCGGACACGAAGATCATCGTCGCGTCCGGCCATGGTGCTCGGGAAAGCGCGCTGAGCGCCATTTCAAGCGGAGCTTATGACTTCTATCAAAAGCCTGTCGATATCGACGAACTCGGCTTGATCGTCCGTCGCGCCTTCCACGTCCATGCGCTAGAGAAGGAAAATGCCCGGCTGGCGGAGGCTGCCCCAGAGGATGCGCGCGTGCTGGGGCGGCTTATCACCGCAGCCCCGGAAATGATGAAGGTCGCCCGGACCATCGAGCGGGTTGCGGCGACGCAGGTTTCGGTGCTGCTGACCGGCGCAAGCGGGACTGGCAAGGAATTGCTGGCTCAAGGGCTGCATGATGCGAGCCCCCGGCGCGGAGGTCCCTTTATAACGATCAGTTGCGCAGCGATCCCTGAGGATTTGCTGGAAGCCGAATTGTTCGGGGGAGAGGCAGGCAAAATTGCGCTCGCACATGGCGGCACGCTTTTTCTGGACGAAGTGGGCGACATATCACCGGCGCTGCAGATGAAGCTGCTGCGTTTCGTGCGCGAGCGGGTGGTGGGGTCCGAAGGCGGGGAGCCGCTGGTGGTGGACACGCGCATCGTTTGCGCGACGCATCATGATCTGGAGGCGATGATCGCTGCAGGCGCTTTTCGTGAGGATCTCTATTATCGGTTGGCGGAAATCGTGGTGCGGATACCAGCGCTGAAGGAGCGGCCCGGGGACGCTGCGCTGCTGGCGCGCCATTTCCTGAGCCGTTTCGCTAAAGATATGAACCCGCAAGTCAAAGGGCTAGCGCCTGATGCGCTCGCCGCGCTCGATGCCTGGGCCTGGCCGGGAAATGTGCGCGAACTGGAAAATCGCATCAAACGCGCAGCGATCATGGCGGACGGTAAATATGTCACGGCCGCCAATCTGGACCTTGACGGCGATCGACTGGAGGGAGGCGACGTCGTGAACCTTAAGGCCGCTCGCGAACTAGCGGATCGGCGCGCGATCCGCCGGGCAATTGCGCGGACAAATGGCAATATCTCAGGCGCGGCGAAGATGTTGGGGATCAGTCGGCCGACGCTATATGATTTACTCAAACAGTATCAAATGCAGGGCTAGCCCACCGGACTCATTACTCGCGACCGGAATTTTAGGCGATGCGTTGAACTGCGCCCTCAAACCCGTCGCAGGTCTAGATCCTCGGCGGAAATGCCCAAGCGTTTGATCTGTTCTGCAACCGGCGGCCAGACAGTGTCCAGGAAGCGACGGCGTTCCGCTTCACGCAGGCGGCGGGTCGCGCCTTCCGCGACAAACATACCTACCCCGCGCTTGACCAGCACTAGGCCATCGTCCTGGAAACTTTGATATGCCTTGGCGACCGTCAGCGGATTGGCGCCTTCTTTGGCTGCGAGCGCCCGCACAGACGGAAGCATATCGCCATCGCTGTAGCTGCCATCGAGTATCGACGCCGCGATGATGTCGCGCAGGCGGAGATAAACGGGCTTGGAGTCGTCAGCCATAGGTGCATCGGTGCCATAATACAGCGAAGCAGGTCAAGGCGAGCGCCCGGTCGTGGCCGAGAGTGCCCGTAACTAGCTGTTCCAGACGGAAACTATCTCGTCATAAACCGGCCGGGGCCGTTCCTCCTGCGGCTTGCCGGGGGTGCCGATGAAAATGAATCCGGCAATCCGTTTGCCTGCCGGGGCGAAAGCGGCGCGGACATCTTCATTATAAGCGGGCCAGCCAGTCAGCCATCCGGCCGCGAAACCCAGCGCGTGGCTCGCGTGGAGCAAGTTCATGATTGCCGCCCCGGAAGACAGTTCCTGTTCCCACACAGGGATCTTACTACCTAGGACCGGAGCGGATAGCGCCACGACCAGTGTGGGCGCCTGATGTGCGAATTGGTGCATCGCCTCCAGCTCCAACCGTCCAGCATCCGGCTTCTCCCGGCGATAGGCGCTGACCAGCAGATCTGCGAGGCGACCGCGCTGGTCCAGCGGAACGATGACGAAGCGCCAGGGGGCGAGCTTCCCATGGTCTGGCGTTCGCAGGGCGATCTCCAATATCTGCTGCAGCTGTCCGGCGTCGGGGCCCGGCGCGATGAGGTCGCGAGGCTTGCCGGACCGGCGGGTGCGTAGGAGCGAAAGCGGAGTGGAGGCGTCGTTGAACATGGCGATCCAGATGGCGCGGCAGCGCTCGGCGCGCAAGGGCCTCCCTGCTTTGACAGCCCCGTGATTTCCGCTCTACTTTACGCACAGCATTTGGCCGGACAGGATAGGGATGGCGAGCTCACCTATGAACGTAGCGCCCGCAGGCAAGACCTGGCTTGGCCACCCGCGCGGATTGTTCCTGCTGTTCTTTGTGGAAATGTGGGAACGCTTCTCCTTCTACGGCATGCGTGCGTTGCTGATCTTCTATTTGACGCAGCATTTCCTTTTTTCCGATCGAGACGCGGCGCACTCCTATGGCGCCTACATGTCCCTAATCTACATCGCGCCGCTGATGGGCGGCTATCTGGCCGACCGCTATCTGGGGCAGCGCAAGGCGGTGCTGTTCGGCGGCATCGTTATCGCAATTGGCCATATCATCCTGGGCCTTGAGGCGGACGGATCAGCCGACAGCATGGGCCTTGGCCTGTTCTGGTTGGGGCTTGCGACGGTGATCATTGGGACAGGATTTCTGAAGGCCAGCGTTTCGGCGCTGGTGGGCCAGCTTTATCCGCGAGACGATATGCGGCGCGATCCCGCCTACACGATCTTCTACATGGGCATCAATGTTGGCGCCACGATCGGCCCGGTGATCTGCGGCTATTTGGGGCAGCGCTGGGGATGGCATTGGGGTTTCGGTGCGGCTTCAGTCGGGATGATTGCCGGCGTCATTGGCTTCGCCCTAGCCAAGCCGCTGCTGCAGGGCGGGGGAGAGCCGCCCAATCCGCAACAACTCGCTGAGCGGGTTGGCGGGATCATCAGCCGGGAATGGCTGGTCTATCTGTCGAGCCTGCTTGCCATCCTGTTGTGCTGGGTACTCATCCAGCAGCATGCCGTCGTTGGATGGATGCTGGCCGGGGCAAGCGTACTGATGGTGCTCTACATTCTGTGGGAAGCGTTCGGCCGGATGGAGCGCATTGGCCGCGACCGCATGCTGGCGGCGCTGTTCCTGCTGGTCATAAACCCACTATTTTGGGGCCTCTATGAGCAGACGGGGTCGTCGCTCAGCCTATTTACTGATCGTTACGCTAGCAGGCATATTCTCGGCTTCGACGTACCTGCATCGATGTTTCAGTCGGTCAATGCCGCCTATATCCTCATCTTTGGACCTGTGATCGCGGCGCTGTGGATCGCACTGGCGAAACGGGGGCGGGAGCCTTCCACGCCCGCGAAGTTCGGGCTGGCGCTGGCGCTGGTTGGTGCGGGCTTCCTGATCCTGGTAGCGGGAACCGGCGCGCCCGGGACGCTGACGCCCGTGCTGTTCATCTTCCTTCTCTATCTCTGCCACACCCTGGGCGAGCTATGTCTGTCGCCGGTGGGGTTGTCGGCCATGTCGAAGCTCGCCCCTTCGCGGATGATCGGCCTGATGATGGGGATATGGTTCCTGGCGATGGCGCTTGGCGAATATGCCGCCGGGATGATCGCCGCGGCTACGGGGGGCGAGGCAGGCGCGGCTTCGCGCGATGGCGTTCTTTCGGTTTATAGCCAGATTGGCTGGTGGTCGATCGGCATCGGCATAGTGGTCATGGCGATCGCGCCCCTAGTGAAGCGTCTGATGCATGCGGACCAATTCGGTGGCGAAGAAGGCGCCGAGGCCGAAGCTCAGCGCGAGAGCTTCGCCATCGTCGATCGCGAAGGTGAAGCGCAGACCTGAACCATCAGGAGGTCGCGCCCCATATATCGGTGACTCGGACGAAACCGCGCTGCCCACCTACATCAAAGCCGCACCAGCTGTCGCTGCATGATGACAACCGGCCGACCACGCCCTTTTCCGCGCGGAAGACGGTGCGGGCGCCCTCGCTTGCGGACTGGCGCATCGGAGCGATCGATGCCGTAACAATGGCCGTGGGTGTGTCGCTCAGCAGACGGACGTGCATCCAACCTTGAGCGCCGCTGGGGTCCTCTATCTTGCGCCAGAGGCCAAGCACCTGCACGACCTTCACTGGCAGGTCGCGACGGCGATAGACCCAGCTGGATGGATAATCGAGGCTGGGGCCGACGCGCATCCGCGCCTCGTCTTGACTGAGCGAGGCCCAATAAGGGACGGGCTTGGCTGGTGAGGCGGATGTGCCGCTTGCAATGCATAGCGCGGCGGCGGCGATGCCTGCGCGCGGCAAATAGCCCTTCATGCCTGATCTTTTCCCTTCATGTGCCCGGCCCTTTATAGCGGCTGACAGAGGCGACCGACAACCATTGTCTTTGGCGGGAAGTACAAGGTGCTTGACCATCGCTGCCACCAGGAATAGCGGCCAAGCATGGCCAAGAAACCGCGTCCCGCCAAGCCGCGTGTCGTCGTGACACGCCGCCTGCCTCCCAATGTGGAGGCGCGGATGGCCGAACTGTTTGACGCGGTCTTCAATGTTGGCGACGTGCCGATGGATCGCACGGCGCTGACCCGCGCCATGGCGCAATGCGACGTGCTGGTGCCCGCCGTCACCGATCAGATCGATGCAGCGCTGATCGCGGCTGCGCCGGAAAGGCTGCAGTTGATCGCGAGCTTTGGCAGCGGCGTTGATCATATCGATCTCGGCGCGGCGCGGCGGAAGGAGATCATCGTCACCAACACACCCGGCGTGCTGACCGAAGATACAGCCGACATGACGATGGCGCTGATCCTGTCAGTGCCCCGCCGGCTGGCGGAAGGGGAAAAGCTGGTGCGGTCGGGCGCTTGGCCCGGCTGGAGCCCTTCGGGTATGCTGGGACATCGCATCGGCGGCAAGAAGCTGGGCATCATCGGCATGGGCCGGATCGGCCGGGCGGTGGCCAAGCGCGCGGCTGCGTTTGGGCTGTCGATCGCTTATCACAATCGTCACCGCTTGCCGTTTGAGGTGGAGCAAGAACTGAGCGCCACCTGGCATCCCGAGCTGGATTCTCTGCTGCGCGAAAGCGACATCGTGTCGATCAATTGTCCGCTCAATGCAGACAGCCGGGGCATGATCGATGCGCGCCGCATCGCGCTCATGCGGCCGGACGCCTATCTCATCAATACTTCACGTGCCGAGATCACGGATGAACCAGCGCTGATCGCGGCGCTGGCCGAGGGCCGGATCGCAGGGGCCGGGCTCGACGTATATACGCATGAACCTGCGGTCGATCCGCGGCTGCTGGCGCTGTCCAACGTCGTGCTGTTGCCTCATATGGGATCGGCTACTTTCGAGGGACGGGACGCAACGGGCGCGCGAGTGATCGCGAATATCCGCAGTTGGGCAGACGGACACCGGCCGCCTAATCAGGTGCTGGAAGGCTGGATCTAGCCACCCAGCGGGTCGAGGGTGCCGAGCGCAGCGACCAACGCCAGGATACCCAAAGCCATGATCGTTTCAAAGGTCAGCGACATACGCAACCGAGCCTGGGCAGGTGCCAGGTCGCCGGAATTGGCGGCGCGCGTGAGGGCTGGCGTCAGGCGCCAGCGATTGGCTGCGGCCAGGATCAGCATACCGCCGAACAGCGCGATTTTCGCCAGCAGCAGCCAGCCATAGAGGCTGTGCAGCAGGAGCGGGAGATTGGCGAAGCCAACGATCATCACGCTGTTGATCGCACCGCTGACGATGAGGGTGATCACGAACAAGGTGCCGAACAGCGAAAAACGATGGAGCATGAGTGCAGTCTGCTCTGTTTCCTGCACATCCGATGCACTGCAGAAAATTCTGGTTAGTAGAGCGAGCAGCGCGCCCACCCAAGCGGACGCGGCGAGGATGTGAAGGACGTCCGCCGCCCGGTGGACCGTTCCAGCCACGCCTTCGGTTGCGCCTGCATGACCTGACCAGGCGAGAGTGGCTGCTGCCACCGTTGCGAGCAGGGCGATGGTGACGGGTGGTCCGTCCGCTCTCCGCGAGACGAGGAGAAGCACTAGGATCAGGAGCAACGCGACCGCGCGCACGCCCAAGAGCGGGCCGATCATGGTCTCGCGCAGTAGGATGTCCACCACGCTCCAGTCAGAAGCGAACAGGGAAGTTCCAGCCATAGCGGCAGCGCTGGCGAGCAGCCATAGCGCCGAAAAGGCAATGCCGCCAAAGGCAAGCACTGCCAGAATGCCGCGGGCTTCGGCACCAGTGCCCTTGCGCATGCTCCACCAGAATAGTGGGAGCCCAGCGAGAGCCGCTAAGTCGGCGTAAAGGCCGAATCGCGTGGCGACGAGGAGCCCGTCGATCGGCACGGGTTACTTTACCGAGAAACTGTATTTGCCCGCGATCTTATGTTGATCAGCGCCGACGATATGCCAGCTAAGATCATAGCTACCCGCCGGAAGCGCGCGGGGTAGGGTGATGGCCAAGGTTTTGCCATCGCCTTCAACAGCAGTCTTGAAGCCCTTGATCGGCATCGGCGCATGATCGGCCATCCCCGGCATGCCGGTCATGGTGAGATCGACGCCGCTCAGAGGAGCGAGCAGCTTTTCGGAAAAAGTCAGCGTCAGCTTGTTCGGTTTGGCGACGGTGGCGTTCGCGGCAGGGTTAGAGGAAAGCAGCTTGGGATGCGCCATAGCCACGGCGGGGAGGGTGGCAAGCGCGACGGCGGCGGTGAACAGGATACGGCGCATGGAACTCATCTCCAATCGGGTTGCGATTAGGGATATTACGCGGCGGATTATGTCACCCCTCGACGGACGTGCATAAATTTTTGCATGAGGGATTGGCGGGCGGCGAGCGTATCCTGGGCGTGTATAGGGAGTGTGAGTGATGAGCGACCTTGATCAATGGCTTGGCCAACTCCGCGCAGCGCCAACGGATCCTCGTCTCGCGATGATGGATGAGGCGGTAATGGCAGGCGTTGCCCATCGCCGGGAGCGTGCAGTTGCGCGGCGCAGTCTGGCGCTGGCGGGGATCATGGCCATTGGCGTTGGCTGGGTCAGCAGCGTGGTGCCGGGTAGCCCGGCTCAGGCAGCGTCGCAGCCAGTAGTGATTGGCATGTCCGATTACGCGCCGTCACGTTTGTTGGGCCAGTAAATGGTGAAGGGGGCAGGACGATATGGGCTGGTCGCGCTGGTCGCCTTTGCGGCGGCTTTGGCGGCGGTGCTGGTGGCGCGCGTCTGGATCGCTCCGCAGCCTCGGGTGGAAAGCGAGGTCCACTCCCTCATCCACAAGAAGTTGAAGCTGGACGAGAGTCAGGAACGGCGCATCCATGCGCTGGAGGCGGATTTCGCCAAGCGGCGTGCTGCGATGGAAGCGGAGATGCGCGCCGACAACGCCCGGCTGGCGCAGGCGATAGCGGCCGAGCATGGCTATGGCCCTCAGGTGAGCGAGGCGGTCGATCGTTCGCATCATGTCATGGGGATGCTGCAGAAAGAGACGCTGAAGCATATCTTCGCCATGCGTGCGGTGCTGCGGCCCGATCAGGCCGCGCAATTTGATGCCGCGGTCGTCAAGGTTCTGACCGACCCAGGGCGGTGAACCTGCCGCTTTCCCAACAAAGCGACGCCGAGCTGGCCTCGTCGGCGCTTGCCGGGCAGCAGAGCGCCTATGGCGAGCTGATGCGACGGCATCGCGACGGTGTATTCCGGCTAGCGCGGGGGCATGTCGGCGACGCGACCGAGGCGCTGGACATCACGCAGGAAACATTCATTGCCGCCTTCGCTGCGTTGACCCGCTATGACGGCGCGCGCCCTTTCCGGCTGTGGATTGCGCGGATCGCGATCAACAAATGCCATGACTGGGCCAGGCGGCGGGCGGTGCGGCGCTTCTTCACCTTCGCCCGACCCATTGAGGAAGCTGTTGCCGTCGCGGATGACGCGTTGACGCCGGAGCGCGAGCTTCAATCGCGCGCGGAACTGGCCCAGATCCATGCAGCGATCGCGGCACTGCCTGCCAATCTTAAAGATGTGCTGTTGCTGCGGACCATCGAGGGAATGAGTCAAGCGGAAGCGGCGCAAGCGCTGGGAGTGAGCGAAAAGGCCGTGGAGACACGCCTTTACCGGGCGCGCAACAAATTGGCCGAACAATTGAGGGATGTCGGCGTGGTCCGCGTATAAGGGGGATCATCCCTTTTGCAGAGCATTTCATGCCCTTGTCCCTACCTGATATTGATCGCCGCAGCTTGATCCGTGGTCTGGGCGGCGTTGGCGGCGCGCTGGCGCTGGCCCGTGTCTTTCCAGCTTGGGCGCATAGCGGCACGGCTGGGCTTGCGCCTGCGCCCGGTGTGCTGAGCGGCGAGCAGATTGCATTAAACGTGGGGGAGAGCCACTTTTCGATCGGCGGGCGCTCGGCCCATGCGGTAATGATCAACGGCACGCTGCCCGCGCCGCTAATCCGGTTGAAGGAAGGGCAGAATGTCCGACTGTCCGTCACCAATCAGCTGAAGGAAGACACATCAATCCATTGGCATGGATTGATCGTGCCGTTCCAAATGGACGGAGTGCCGGGAGTAAGCTTCCCCGGTATCCGGCCCGGTAAGACCTTCACCTATGAATTTCCGATCCGCCAGTCTGGCACCTATTGGTATCACAGCCATTCGGGGATGCAGGAGGCAACTGGCCACTACGGGCCGATCGTGATCGATCCCGCGGGCGTCGATCCTGTGCAAAGCGAGCGCGAGCATGTGATCGTCCTGTCCGACTGGAGTCCGGTCCATCCGCACGTGCTGCTGAAGCGGCTGAAGCAATCCGGCGGCTATTTCAACATGCAGCGGCAGACGCTGGCGGGTTTGATGGCCGGCAAGGACCAGAGCGCGAAGGAGCGGCTCGAATGGGGCGCGATGCGGATGGACCCGACTGACATTTCCGACGTCACCGGCTCCACCTACAGCTTCCTCGTCAACGGCCATGGCACGGCGGAGAATTGGACGGGGCTGTTTATGCCCGGTGAGCGCGTGCGGCTGCGAATCATCAATGCCTCGGCCATGACTAATTTCAACGTACGGCTGCCGGGACTGTCGATGACGGTGGTGCAGTGCGACGGCCAGCATGTCCAACCCGTCGAAACGGACGAGTTTCAGATAGGCATCGCCGAAACCTATGATGTGGTGGTGCAGCCCAAAGAGGCGAAGGCTTATGGGCTGATTGCGGAGGCGATCGATAGGTCCGGGCTGGTGCGGGCGACTTTGGCGCCGCGCATCGGGATGGTGGCGGAGGTGCCGGCGGTGCGCGAAAGGCCGCTGCTGGGCATGAAGGATATGGGCATGGACATGTCCGGCATGGACATGGGACAGGGAGGCGTCATCGACCTCAGCCAGCCTGCCAATGAAAGCATGGCGGGGCATTCGATGAAGATGCTCGATCCTTCTGTCGCACCCCAGGTGAAGATGGGGCCGGGCGTAGCGACGCTCTCCCCCATGCCCGCCGATCGGACGGCGGATCGACCGACCGGGCTGGAGAATGTCGAGCATCGGGTGCTGACCTATGCTGATCTGAAGTCGCTGGAACCTTTCAAGGATACGCGGACGCCGACGCGGACATTAGACATTCACCTCACCGCGAACATGGAGCGCTATATGTGGTCCTTCGACGGGGTGAAGCTGTCCGACGGTGCTGAGCCGATCGCCTTCCGCCATATGGAGCGGGTGCGCGTGAACCTGATCAACGACACGATGATGCCGCATCCCATTCATTTGCACGGCCACTTCTTCCAACTGGTGACCGGTGCGGGTGCGCATGATCCGGTCAAGCATACGGTGAATGTGCTACCCGGGGGGAAGGTGAGCTTCGACCTTACCGCTGATGCGCTGGGGGATTGGGCGTTCCATTGCCATATGCTGATGCACATGCACAGCGGGATGATGCGCGTCGTGACCGTGCGGCATGAAGGAGGGACGGCATGAAGATGCTGATTTCCGCCGCCACATTCCTGCTGGCATCCGCTTCGGTTCCTGTATGGGCGCAGGAAATGGATCATAGTCAGATGGACCATGGAACTGTCGGACCTGCCGAGCAATCGGAGGCGCAGGATCACCCAGCCCATCAGGCCGCAGAATCGCCCGCTGCGGCCGATCCTCACGCCGGTCACACCATGGCGGCCCCCGGCGACGCCATCCCCAAGGGCGAGGCGCCGCCCGCCCCGACCGATCATGCCGCCGAAGCTTTTTACAGCCGGGCGGACATGGCGCGAGCGCGTGCCGCGATGCTGAAGGAAAGCGGCGGCATGACCTTCTCGCAGATCATGCTCGACCGGCTGGAATATCGCATGGGCAAGGGTGCGGACGGCTACCATTGGGAAGGCGAAGGCTGGGTCGGCGGCGACATCAATCGCTTCGCCTTCAAGACCGAAGGTGAGGGCGAAATTGGCGGCCGCCTGGAAAGCGCGGAGGTTCAGGCGCTTTACAGCCGCGCCATCGATCCCTGGTTCAATCTGGAAGCGGGGGTGCGGCACGATTTCCGGCCCGACCCCGACCGGACCTATGCGGTTGTCGGTATCGAAGGGCTTGCCCCCTACTGGTTCGAGGTTGGGGCACAGGCTTTTCTGTCCACCAAGGGCGACGCGCGTCTGCGGTTGGAGGCGAGCTATGACCAGCGCATCACGCAGCGTCTGATCCTGCAGCCAGCCGCCGAGCTAAATATAGCTGCGCAGGATGTGCCCGAACTTGGCATTGGTTCGGGCCTCTCCGATGTCGAACTGGGTTTGCGACTGCGCTATGAATTCGCGCGGGAATTCGCGCCCTATCTGGGGATCAATTGGGAGCGGAAACTCGGCGATACCGTGCGTTTGGCGCGGGCAGAGGGGGAGGGTGCATCGACTACGAGCCTGGTCATGGGCGTACGATTCTGGTTCTAAAAGCCGGTGCGGCATGATCTGCTGCAGCTTCAAGACAACTTATCATGATTGGCGGCTTAGCGCCGTTGCTTCGCGCTTATGCTCTGCCGATCGCGGCTAATCTGATCTTGGACAACAATTGATCAAGGTAGATCGTGGGCCACGCCTTCCTCTGTTCCCTCATTGGCATTTGCGCTCTCGCCGCGGCGGAGCCCGTGTTGGCGCAAGAGCCCGCCGAAGAGGACAAGGCTGCGCTCAGCGGCGGCTTCGACTTCATTGAAGTGCGCGCAGGCAAAGGCGACGAGATATTCCTGTGGGACGGCAGCTTTTCCTACGGTGACAGCACCGACCAGCTGATGTTGATGGTGGAAGGTGGCGGGGCGGTCGGTAATCGTATCGACGATGTGCAGGCGCGGCTTCTCTATGGCCGATCCATCAGCGACAATGTCGTGCTGCTGGCGGGGGTACGGCATGATTTCCAGCCTCATCCGCATGACAGCTACGCAATGGTTGGTGTGCAGGGGTCGATTGGATCGCGCGTGAGCTGGGAGGGCTATGCTTTTCTGTCCGACGATGGGCTGGTGACCGGAGACGCACAGGTCATTTATCAGCTGCCGATTACGGATAAGATCTATATCGAGCCCCGCGCCGCGATTGCCTGGTCAGCGCAGAGGGTGGAAGCGGACGGCGTGGGCGCTGGTTTCACTGACGCGGAGGCGTCGGTGCGGCTGCGCTTCCGCCTTAATGACAAGATCAACGCCTTTGTCGGTGTGGCGCATGAGCGATTGCTGAGCGACAGCCGCGAGCTTGCTCGCGCGCAGGGCGAGACGCTGCAATCGACGATGGCGGTCGCAGGCTTCGGCTTCAGCCTTTAGCGAGATACCGTTCGGCGAGCGCGACATGCAGACGGATGCCGATGCCCAGCACATCGTCGTTAAAGTCGTAATGCGGGTTATGGAGCGGCACGGAGCCTTCCGCTTGCGCTTGGCCTAGCCAGATATATGCGCCCTTGCACGCTTGCAGCATGAAAGCGAAGTCTTCCGAGGTGAAGGCGGGTTCGGGCGCCAGTTGCGCAGTTCCTACTGTCGCGGCGGCGTCCAGCGCTTCCTGCGCGGCTTCTGCATCGTTGATCGTAGCGGGATAATAGCGCTGATAGTCGACCGTCGCGGTCACACGATTGGCGAGCGCCACCCCTGCGGCGATGCTACGGATCGCATCTTCGATCACATCCTGCACATTGGGGTCGAAGGTGCGAACGGTGCCGCTGACCTTCACCTCTGCCGGGATCACATTATGCGTGTGGCCGCCGTGTATCTGGGTGATCGACAGCACTGCCGAGGCGGTTGGCGCGATGCGGCGCGCGACGATGCTGTTGAGCTGCGTCACCAAGCTGGCTGAAGCGAGAATGGCGTCCGGCGTGTCCTGCGGGATCGCTGCATGGCCGCCGCGGCCTTCCAAAATGATTTCGAACTTGTCGGCAGCGCCCATGATTGGACCGGGACGCGTGGCGACCGTCCCAGCGGGCAGGTCCGGCCAATTGTGCAGGCCGAAGACGCGGTCGCATGGGAAGCGCTCGAACAGCCCCTCCTTCACCATTTCGCGCGCGCCGCCCAGGCCCTCTTCGGCGGGCTGGAAGAAGAAGTTTACGGCGCCGTCGAAGTTGCGGCTTCGGGCGAGGTGCTGCGCTGCGCCCAGGAGCATCGCGACATGGCCATCATGACCGCAGCCATGGAAAGTGCCTTCGGTCTTGCTGGCATAGGGCAGGTTGGTTTGCTCATGGATCGGCAATGCGTCCATGTCGGCGCGCAGCCCGATGCTGCGGGTGGAAGTGCCGTTCCGCAATACTGCAACGACGCCGGTGCCGCCGATCCCCTCATGCACTTCGAGACCCAGCGCCCGAAGTTGCTCTGCGATACGGCCCGCCGTTCGGTGTTCGCAAAAACCCAGTTCGGGATGCGCGTGAATGTCGCGGCGGAAAGCGATCAGGGGTTCGAGAAGGTCGTCGATCATTTCTGTTCGCCGAAGAGATGCTGGATCGGATAGTGATGCTTTATGAAAGGCGATTTGATCACGACATAGCTGAAATATTTTTCGATCCCATAGTCGCTTTCCAGCATTCCCTCGATAATCGACTGATAATGGGCGACGCCTCGCGTCACGAACTTCAGCAGATAGTCATAGCCGCCGCTGACGAGATGACACTCGACGATCTCGTCCAGCTTGCGGATGCGCGTCTCAAAGCGGGAGAAGTCGCCCGCCCGATGTTCCGTCAGGGTGACTTCAGTGAAGACGGTCAGGAATTCGCCGAGCTTGTGCAGGTTGATATGAGCGCCATAGCCGGTGATGTAGCCCGCCTTTTCCAGCCGCTTGACGCGGGTGAGGCAAGGGCTGGGCGACAGGCCCACCGCGTCGGCCAGTTCGACATTGGTGATGCGGCCGGATTGCTGAAGCTGCGTCAGGATCTTGAGGTCGATCCGGTCCAGTCTTGGGCCACCCAACATGCGCTTGCTCCCCCCTGTTTCTTATCCCACCGCCGCGCGAATATCTGCCTCTTCCAGCAGATCGTCGAGCGTTTTCCGAATGCGTGCGAAGATCTCGTCCATCTCCTCATCCGACGCGCAGAGAGCAGGGGCGAGGCCGATAATGTTGTCGGGAAAGGAACGGAAGATGACGCCGTTCTTATAGCCTTGCGCGAAGAGGCGGTCGGGGATTTTGAGGGCGGAATCCAGCCGTGCCTTGCTGTCCTTGTCAGCCACAAGCTCGATCGCGCCGAGGAGCCCGCGACCGCGTGTGTCGCCTACCAGCGGATGGTCCGCGATGGCATTGAGGCCCGCGGCGAAGCGCCTGCCGACGCTCCGCCCGTTCGCGAGGATGCCGCCTTCAGTATAGAGGCGCAGCACTTCCAGGCCCACTGCCGCGCTGACGGGATGTCCGGAATAGGTGAAGCCGTGTCCGATCGCGAGTTCAGGGGCGGCTCCGTTGGCGATGCCCTGATAGACTTTGTCCGACATGAGCAGTGCGCCCATCGGCGCGTAGCCGGCAGTCAGGCCCTTGGCGAGCGTCATGAGGTCGGGGGTGACGCCTTCTTCCTCGCAGGCGAAGAGAGGGCCGGTGCGGCCGAAGCCGGTGATGACTTCATCGGCGACGAAGAGGATGTCGAGTTCCGTGCATGTGTCGCGAAGGGCCTTGAGCCAGCCCTTGGGCGGAACGATGACGCCGCCCGAACCCTGGATCGGTTCGCAGAAGAAGGCGGCGACATTATCCGCGCCCAGTTCAGCCACCTTGTCCTTTAGCTGCTGAACCGAGCGAGCGATGATCGCGGCGTCGTCGGTTAGTTCGCTGCGATAGGGGTAGGGCGAGGGAATATGATGCTGCCAGGCGTGGGGCAGATCGAACAGGCGGTGGAAATTTGACAGGGCGGTCAGGCCAGCGCCGGTGGTGCTGGAGCCGTGATAACCGCGGTCGAGGGCGATGAATTGCTTCTTGGAAGGACGGCCGATGGCGTTGAAATAATGGATGATGTAGCGAATTGCAGAGTCTACAGCGTCGGAGCCGCCCAGGGTAAAGTAAACATGGTCCAGTCCTTCGGGGCTGAGGTCTGCTAGCTTCTGGGCCAAGCGAACTGTTGTTTCGCAGCCGAAATGAAAATATCCGGTCGCATAAGGAAGCTGGCGCATCTGCGCGGCGGCGGCTTCGACGATGCTGTCCTGACCATAGCCGACATTGACGCACCAGAGGCCCGCGAAAGCGTCGAGCAGCTGATTGCCGTCCATGTCCGTCAGCCACATGCCCTTACCGCTTTGCAGCAGGGTCGCGCCGCGCGCTTCATGGGCGCGGAAGGAGGTGACGGGATGGATCAGATGGTCGCGGTCGATATCGAGCAGGGACCGGTTCGATTTCAGCGTCATCGGGTAACTCGCGGTGTTGTCTGTTGGAGTCAGACTAGCTCGCTGTGATGGCCGGATTAGCCGATTTCATAGGACGGATGGGAAGGGCGCGGTTTTTTGGGGAAGTGGTGCGGCATTTTGTGCTGCGGGATGAAATGCCCGCATTCGTCACCCCGGACTTGATCCGGGGTCCCGCTGCCCGGTTAAGGTGCAGGCTTGAAGAGAAGGGGAACCCCGGGTCAAGCCCGGGGTGACGGCTGTGGTGGTTAGCCCAATGCCTCTGCGATCGCCTTGCCACATTCCACGGTGCTGGCCTTGCCCTTTAGGTCGCCGGTCCGCAGTGCCGGTTCAGCGAGTACCGATTCCACCGCGCGCATGATGGCGGCGGCGGCTTCCGTTTCGCCCAGATGTTCCAGCATCATGGCGGCGGACCAAATCTGGCCGACCGGATTGGCGATGCCCTTGCCCGCAATATCGGGGGCGGAGCCGTGGACCGGTTCGAACAGGGATGGCGCGGTGCGATCGGGGTTGATGTTGCCCGATGGGGCGACGCCGATGGTGCCGGTGCAGGCGGGGCCGAGATCGGAGAGAATGTCGCCGAAAAGGTTGGAGGCGACAACCACATCGAACCGATCGGGGTTCAGCACGAACTGAGCGGTCAGAATGTCGATATGATATTTGTCGTGGGTGACGGTGGGGTAGTTTTTCGCCATCTCCTCCACGCGCTCGTCCCACCAGGGCATGGTGATGGCGATGCCGTTGGACTTGGTGGCGGAGGTGACATGTTTGCGCTCCCGCGTCGCCGCAAGCTCGAAGGCATAGCGCAGGACGCGGTCGGTGCCGTGGCGCGTCATCACCGTTTCCTGGATCACGACTTCGCGCGCGGTGCCGGGGAACATCTTGCCGCCGACCGAGCTATATTCGCCCTCCGTATTCTCACGCACGACCCAGAAGTCGATATCGCCCGGTTCACGGCCCACGAGTGGGCAGGGAACCCCAGGCATCAGGCGAACGGGGCGCAGGTTGACATATTGGTCATATTCGCGCCGGAACTGGAGCAGCGACCCCCAAAGCGAGATATGATCGGGCACCGTATTGGGCCAGCCGACCGCGCCGAAGAAGATCGCGTCCGGGTTGCCAATCTGCGCCTTCCAGTCATCGGGCATCATCTGGCCATGCTTGGCGTAATAGTCGCAGCAGGCGAAGTCCTGCCATTTCTGCTCGATCGAGAAGCCGTAGAGGCTGGCGGCGCGTTCCAGGATACGGATGCCTTCGGGCATCACTTCCTTGCCAATGCCGTCGCCGGGGATGACGGAGATGCTGTAGTTGCGGTTGGCGGACATGGCCTGCTCCCGTTCGCCCTGGGCCTATCGAAGGGCTGTTCTTTATTGAGAAGTAGAGGGCTTCGACAGGCTTAGCCCGAACGGAGAAGATGTGGGTTTGATGGACGTTAGAGCTTCAAACCACCGACATGGAATGTCTTAGTCTCCAGATATTCCTCGATCCCCGCATGCGCGCCTTCGCGACCAAGGCCGGACATCTTTACGCCGCCGAAGGGGGCCATCTCCATCGAGATGCCGCCGGTGTTGAGCGCCACCATACCTGCTTCCAGCCGCTCCGCCACGCGGAAGGCGCGGTGCAGATTTTCGGTGTAGAAATAGCTGGCGAGGCCATAGCTGGTGCCGTTGGCGATCTCGATCCCTTCCTCTTCATGGGTGAAGCGGAACAGGGGCGCGACCGGGCCGAAGGTTTCTTCATCAGCGAGGCGCATGTCGCGGGTTGCGCCGGTCAGGATGACCGGAGTGGCGAAGCGTTCGCCGGTTGCCCCTTCCGGAGCCTGGGCGAAAATCTTTGCGCCATGGGCGAGCGCGTCATCGACATGGGCCTTCACCTTTTCGACCGCTGCGCGGTTGATGAGCGGGCCGATGGTGCTGCCCGGCTGATCGCCCGGCGCGACCTTTAGCGCGGAAACGGCCTTGGCGAGGCGTTCGGCGAAGGCGTCATGGATGCCGTCCTGCACCAATATGCGATTGGCGCAGACGCAGGTCTGGCCCGCATTGCGGAACTTGCTGGCCATGGCGCTGGCGACGGCCAGGTCGAGATCGGCATCGTCGAACACGATCAGCGGCGCGTTGCCGCCAAGTTCCAAGCTGAGCCGCTTGATGGTGTCGGCCGACTGCCGCATCAGCAGCGCGCCGACGCGGGTGGAGCCGGTGAAGGACAATTTGCGCACGATCGGGCTGGACGTCATGACGCCGCCAATGGCGGTGGCGTTGCCGGTGACGACGCTGAAGACCCCTGCGGGGAAGCCTGCATCCTCCGCCAGTTTGGCGAGGGCCAGAGCGGAATAGGGGGTGAGTTCGGACGGCTTCACCACGACCGGGCAACCGGCCGCCAGGGCGGGCGCGCATTTGCGGGTGATCATCGCCGCCGGGAAATTCCAGGGAGTGATCGCGGCGGAGACGCCCACCGGCTCCTTCATGACGAGGATGCGGCGATTGGCTTCGGGCGCGGGAATGATCGCGCCATCAATGCGGCGGGCTTCTTCCGCGAACCATTTGATGAAGGTCGCGGCGTAGCGAATCTCGCCCTCCGATTCCGCGATAGGTTTGCCCTGCTCGGCGGTCATGATGCAGGCGAGGTCGGTGATATTGTCCAGAACCAACGCGTGCCAGCGTTCGAGCAATGCAGCCCGGTCGGCGGCCGTGCGGGCGCGCCAAGCCGGGTAGGCAGCCTCTGCGGCGGCGATGGCGGCCTGCGTTTCCGCCTCTCCACAGTCGGGAATCGTGCCTATCACCGCGCCGGTCGCCGGATTATCGACCGGCAGGGTGGCGCCAGACCGAGCACCGGTCCATTCGCCGCCGATGAAGGCGCGTTCGATCAGCAGCGCGGAATTGTTGAGGGAGAGAGTCATCCGAGGGCCTGCGTCGTAAGAGAGAAAATCCTGAGCTCGGGGTCCGCCTTCGGGTGCTGGCCACGAGTCATGCGCATGACGCGGCCAACGCAGGGTAGGCCAAGTTCATCAAGCCAGCCGGAAAGGCCGCTTTCTTCCGGCACATCGAGGCGGCAGAAGATGCCGCTGTTCGAGCCGAGCCAGTGCGAAATCAGCGCCTTCGCGCCGCCGGTGTCCGGCGCGATGGTGGGGCCGACGACATAGCCCCGGCCGAAGCGGCGGAAGAGGGCAAAGCCTACCGGCTCATTGCTGCGCGTCAGCACCACGCCCTGCGCGCCCGGCACCAGCGCATCGAGCAGCTTGTCGCGGTCCATGCCGGTAGCGCGGCGAGCGAGGGTGCGCAGAACGTCCATATCCTTGTTTCCCAGCGGACGGACGCGTTCGTCGGGGATGAGTTCCGCCATGGGGACGGCAAAGGCCGCGCCCTGGTGCTGAAAGATGGAGCCCATCGGTTCAAAGCCCATCTTGCGATAGAGCGGCAAGCCTTCATCCGTGGCGTTCAGCATCACCGTGTGGCCCTTCAGATCATCCAGCACCGCGTCCATCAGACGGCGGCCAATGCCCATGCCCTGCGCGTTGGGCGAGACGATAACCATGCCGAGAGTGGCGGTATCTTCCCCATAGAGCCAGCTCATCGCGGTGCCGACGATCTCGCCATCGCGCTCCGCTACATAACCGGAGCCAAGCGAGAACATCATCTCCCAATCCTCGATCCGGTGCGGCCATTTCTGTTCGTGGGAAAGGTCGTGGGCGGCGGCCAAATCCTCGGCGGTCATGCGCCTCAGGTCCACCATCGCCTCTATGCCTGTCGCCATGCGTGTTGCTCCTTGGCGGATAGGGAAACCGCCTCTGGTTCATGAATCGATGAACGGATATTAGGGTGCGCGGACAAGCATTGGCTGCTGCCTTCTCATTTTTTTTGGAACATTATCGCGTCGGCTTTCCCGCGCAAGCACCGCAAATGCCGCAGCACTGCCCTAATTTAACGCGAAGACGCGTAGCAGGAGATTATGCCGTGGACGGTTTCAACCCCGATCTGATCAGCGTGGGAAGCGCCAACAATTTCATCGCCGGGTGCCGGGTTCAGGGACGCGGCGAAGGGATCGTCGTGCGCCGGCCATCTGACGGGCGGGTGCAGGTGGAACTGGATTGCGCGGATGCGGGGCAATTGGCCGAAGCGGTGGAAAATGCGCAGGCGGCCTACAATAAGAGCGGTTGGGCGCAGACCGACCCGCGCGGGCGAATGAAGGTGCTGCGGCGCTGGGCCGACCTGATCGATGCAGATGCGGCGACGCTGGCCCCGCTGGAGGCGCTGGGATCGACGCGGACGATTGGCGAGATCAACGGCTGGGATTTGAGTTACACTGCCGAGACTGTCCGCTTCTTCGCCGAATGGGCCGACAAGATCGGCGGCGAGGTCGCAGCGACGACGCCTGACAAGCTGGGGCTGACCATTGCGGAACCTTATGGCGTGGTGGCGGCGATCGCGCCCTGGAACCTGCCGCTGGTGATGTCGGCGTGGAAGATCGCGCCCGCCATTGCTGCTGGCAATTCGGTGGTGTTGAAGCCTTCGGAAATGACGCCGTTCAGCATCGTGCGGCTGGCCGAACTGGCGATCGAGGCCGGGTTGCCGGCGGGCGTGTTCAACATCGTGCAGGGCGATGGGCGCTCTGTCGGCGATCCGCTCGTGCGGCGGGCGGAGGTAGCGAAGGTGACCTTTACCGGGTCCACCCGCACGGGCGCGGCGATCATGGCCGCTTGTGCGGAGACTGGACCCAAGCCGGTGACGCTGGAACTGGGCGGGAAGAGCCCGCAGATCGTCTTTGCCGATGCGGGGCTGGACAAGGCGGCGGCGCTGGTTGCTCGGGCTATTACGCTCAATGCGGGGCAGGTGTGCGTAGCGGGGTCTCGACTGCTGGTGCAGGAGAAGGTGGCGGATCAGGTCATCGACCGGGTTCTGGCGGCCTTCGCCGCGCATAAGGCGGGGCCGACCTGGCGGATGGATACGACGCTGGGGCCGATTATATCGGAAGGCCAGCTCGATCGGATGGACGGCATCGTGAAGCGGGCCATTGCAGAGGGCGCGGAGGTGCTGGCTGGCGGTGGACGGGCGACTTCGCCGCAGGAGGGGAGCTATTTCGCGCCGACGCTGCTGCGGAATGTGGAGCAGAAAAGCGAGGTGGTGCAGGGCGAGATTTTCGGGCCGGTGCTGACAGTCCAGACCTTCAGTGACGAGGAAGAGGCCTATGCGCTCGCCAATGACAGCGACTATGGGCTGGCGGCCGGGGTGCATACTGGTGATGTCGCGCGGGCTTTGAGGGCTACGCGCTCGCTGGAGGCGGGGACGGTGTGGGTGAACCGCTATGGGCGGAGCAACGACTTCATACTGCCGACGGGCGGATACAAACAGTCGGGTATCGGGAAGGATCTGGGTAGGGAAGCCTATGTGGCGAACCTCAAGATGAAGACGGCGTTGATCGAGTTTTGATAGCCAGCCTCTATACAAACCTCCGCTCGCCCTGAGCTTGTCGAAGGGCTTCACTTCCTGTGAAGGACAAGTGAGGGGCTTCGATAGGCTCAGCCCGAACGGGGAAGGGGTTGCGGAGGGGTTAAGTGGAGTTATTCGACTTCGGCAAACCGGCCAATTTGATAAGGCTCCATCGGGATATCCGTCGCGCCCTTGGCGATGACTTCCGCCATCGTTTCGCCCACGCCCGGGCCGATCTGGAACCCCGCGCCTGAAAAGCCGAAGGCGTAATAAAGGCCGCTCGTGGTGGCGCTGGGGCCCATGACGGGCTGGCTGTCGGGCAGGTAGCCCTCGATCCCGGACCAGACGCGGATGATGTTGAGCTTGCCCAAAGCGGGCGCAAGGCGGCGGATTTGCTTCAGCTGGCTCAGCGTATTCTGCGGCAGGACATAGGCGCGATATTGGTCGGGATAGGATGGCCCGCGCGTCGAGCCGCCGAGCACGATATTGCCGCGGGCGACTTGACGGAAATAGACGGTTTCCTCCTCCAGCGGGGTCATCACGCCGACGGCCGGGTGGATCGCATAGGGCACCGGCTCGGTGACGCTCATATTGGGTCCCTTGGGGACGATCGGCACCGGCTCGCCAAATTGCGAGGAAAGGGCATTGCCCCATGCGCCCGCCGTGATCAGTAGGATCGGCGCGCGGAAGGTGCGGCCATCTTCGGCGGTCACCAGGAAATCCTCGCCGACCTTTTGCGCATCCACGATCTTCGTATTCTCATGCACCGTCGCGCCCATACGCTGGGCAGCGCGGGCAAAGGCGGGGGCGGCGAGGCGCGGGTTGGCGTGGCCGTCCATCGCGGAATAGGAGCCCGCGAGCACATCGGCCCCGAAGAAGGGGAACTTCGCCCGCAGCGCGTTGCCGGTGAGGAGTTCGAGGTCCAGCCCCTCAAGCCGCGCCTTGTCGGCATATTCCTCCATCGCGCCGACCAGCTCGGGCCGCTCGCGATAGCAGACGCGGATGTGGCCGGACTGGAGATATTCCACGTCCGCGCCCAGCAATTCCTTCGACTTGCGCCAGATGGCGAGCGCGCGGTTGGCGAGGGGCAATTGGTGCAGCGCGCGGCCCTGGCGGCGGACATTGCCGAAATTGGTGCCGCTTGCCTGCCGCCCGATCAGGTCGGTTTCGAGCAGCGTGACGGACATGCCATGGCCGCGCAGGAAGAGCGCGGCCGAGCTGCCCATGAGGCCGCCGCCCACGATGATGACGTCGGTGGCCGCGCTCATTCTTCTACTCCGATGGCGATGGGGAGCGGCTTGACCGGCGCTTGCCCGCGCAGACGGCCGACTTGCTCGACCGCGATTCCGGCCTCGGCGGCGATGAGTTCGGCTGCGGCGAGACCGCAATAGCGCCCTTGGCAGCGGCCCATGCCGACGCGGCTGAAGGCTTTGGCGCGATTGGCTTCGACCGCGCCGGTTTCGCGCATGACGGAGCGGAGATCGCCTGCGCTGACCGCTTCGCAGCGGCAGACGATGGCTTCGTCAGGGAGCCCAGCCGCTTGGCTGGCTGGCCAGGGGAACGCCTTGGCAAGGCCGCGTGCGAATTTGGTGTAGGTCGCTACCTCCCGGCGCAGGGGGTTCATCTCGCCCTCGCCGGTAACGATAGCAAGGTCGGAGAGCGCGGCGAGGGCGGCGAGCTTTCCGCTGGCTTCGGCAGAGCGGGCGCCCAGGATTTTTGCGCCGTCACCTGCCAGGTAAACGCCCTCCACGCTGGCGCGGCCGGCCTCATCCCGTTGCGGCAGCCATTGGTGCGTGGCCGGATCGAAGACGAACGCGCAACGGGCGAGATCGGCGAGCTGGGTTTCGGGACGGAGGTGGTAGCCCACCGCCACCGCGTCGCAAGCGATCGTCTGTTCCGCGCCCGAAGCAGTGCGGTAGCGGACGGCGGTGACGCCGCTATCCGCCTTGCCCACGACTTCGACGGGAGTGATCTGATGGTGGACAGCGACGCCCGCCTTGGCCAGCGCGCGAGTGAGCTGGATGCCGTTCCAAAGCACTGACGGCAGGGCCAGCAGGTCTGGCAGCGCCTTGATGCGGGCGCCCGATGGAGAGGTGTCGAGGACGGCGGCGACCTTCGCGCCTGCCTGCACATATTGCGAGGCGACGAGATAGAGGAGCGGGCCAGAACCCATGAAGACGACTTCGCGGCCGATCGAGACCGCCTGCGACTTGAGCGCGACCTGCGCGCCGCCAAGGCTGTAGGTGCCAGCGAGGTTCCATCCCTTGATCGGCATCAGCCGATCGGTCGCGCCGGTGCAGAGGATCAGCGCGTCATAGGGAAGGGTTTGATGGGCGTTGCCGCTCACCGTCCAGACCTGTTGGTCAGCGATGTTCCAAACGAGCGTTTCGGGCAGATAGTCCATCTGTCCCTGCAAGGCGTCGAAGCTGTCGTGCAGCGCCTTCGCCCGCGCGGCTTCGGTGCCGTAGAGCTTTTCATAGGGCCGGGTGAAATTGTCGGGCTGGCGGCGGTATATCTGGCCGCCCGCGCGCCGCGCCTCATCAATGACGGTGGGGCGCAGTCCCGCCTTCACCACAGCCTCCGCCGCCCGCACGCCGGAAGGCCCCGCGCCGACGATAATTATGCGAGGTTCGGCCATGTCGCCTCCGGCTGGCTGGTGAGGATGCGCTGGCCCGCTGCTGCGAGGGTGGAGCAGGCGCGCAGGCGATCGCCGCCTTCGGTCCAGACCCAGCAATCCTGACAGGCCCCCATCAGGCAGAAGCCCGCGCGGTTGCCGTCGCCGAACTCCGACTGGCGGAGCGTCCCGCCAGTGGTGAGGACCGCAACCATGAGTGTGTCGCCTTCCAGCGCCGTCACCGGATGGCCATCCACATGCAGGATGATGCGAGAGCGATCAGTTTCGCCCAGACGAACGAAGCGTCCGTTCATGCAGCGACGCCCTGAACTTGCGTCAAACTATCTTCTCCATGATGGCACAGGATGCTGTTGCCCTTCGACAGGCTGTGGCGCGGCGGTGGCGTGATGTTGCAGAGGCCGTCGATGCGCGCCGGGCAGCGGGCCAGGAAGCGGCAGAGATCGGGTTCGTCGGCCGGTGCGCCGATCAGCGGCGGGGCACGGCCTGCACCGCTTTCTTCCAGCCATCCCGCGCGCATTTCGGGCACCGAGTTGATCAGCAGGTCGGTATAGGGATGGAAGGGAGCGGAGCGGAAACCTTCGCGCGCGCCCTTTTCGACCATCGTGCCAGAATAGAGGACCAATATGTCATCGCAGATCGCCCGCACGGTGGAAATATCGTGGCTGATGAACATGTAAGCGACGCCCAGTTCCTTGCGCAGTTCCGCCATGAGGTCGAGGATCGCCGCGCCCACAACGGTGTCGAGGGCGGAGGTGACTTCGTCGCAGAGGATGAGTTCCGGATCGGCGGCGAGCGCGCGGGCTAAGTTGATGCGCTGCTTCTGCCCACCGGACAATTCGCCGCAACGACGGTCGATGACGGTCGCGGGCAGGCGGATGAGGTCGAGCAGTTCCAAAACCCGGAGGCGCGCGCCATTCCCTTTCAGGCCATGATAGAAGGCTAGCGGGCGGGAAAGGATTTGGCCGACGCTCTGGGCTGGGTTGAGCGCGGTGTCGGCATTCTGGAACACCAGCTGGATGCGCCGGAACTGGTCCCGACTGCGGCCCTGAAGGCCCGGCGGCAAAGGCTCTCCATTGAGCAGGATATCGCCTTGGGCGGGAGGAAGAAGCCCGGCGATCACGCGCGCCATGGTCGACTTGCCCGACCCGGATTCGCCGATCACGCCAAGCGTTGCGCCCCGTTCTATGGTCAGGTTGATATCGCGCAACACCGGTATGCGCGGGCATCCATCCTTGCCGATCTTGCCATAGCCCGCCGTCATATCGCGGATTTCGAGCAAAGGTGCGGCGGGGATGTTCGCCTGCTTGGGTGCGGGGCGGATGGCAGGGCGCGCGGCGGCCATCAATGTCTTGGTATAATCATCCGCGGGGCGGTGCAGAATCTGGTCCGCGCTGCCCTGTTCGCGGATGCGGCCTTGGTTGAGGACCACGATCTGGTCCGCCATCTGCGCGACCACGGCCAAGTCATGAGAAACATAGATGGCGGTCGCGCCGCGTTCCAGCACCACGGCCTTGAAGGCGCGCAGCACCTCGATCTGGGTGGTGACGTCGAGCGCGGTCGTCGGCTCGTCCAGGATAACCAGTTCAGGATCGGTGATGAGCGCCATCGCGGCCATCAGCCGCTGCAGCTGTCCGCCCGAAAGCTGATGCGGGTAGCGCGACCCTATCGTGTCGGCAAATGGCAGGGCGAGAGCGCGGAACAATTCGATCGCCTTTTTCTCGGCCGCCGCGCGCGGCATGAGATTATGGATCAGCGCGGGTTCGATCACCTGGTCCATGATTGTGCGCGACGGGTTGAAGGCGGAGGCCGCCGACTGCGCGATATAGGCGATCCGGTTGCCGCGCAGCGCCGCCAAGCCTTTTGCGTCAAGCGAGAGGATTTCGTTATCGCCTACCCGGATGGAGCCCCCTGCGATCTTCGCGCCGGGGCGGGCATGGCCGAGCAGCGTCAGGGCAATGGTGGTCTTGCCCGACCCGGATTCTCCGATCAGCGCCAGCACTTCGCCCCGCTTCAACGCGAAGTCGATGTCGCTCACGATGGGGAAAGTCTCGCCCGCTGCGTTGCAGGCGGTCACGCGCAGCCCTTTGACTTCGACATGAGCGGTCATGCGGGCCTCCCCTTGAGACCGTCGATCAGCAGGTTGACGCCGACGGTCAGCGTCGCGATCGCAATGGCGGGCATCATGATCGCCAAGGCCCCTTCGCCAAGCCCGGAGATATTCTCCCGCACCAGCGAGCCCAAATCGGCGTCAGGCGGCTGCACGCCGAGGCCCAGGAAGGAAAGGCCCGACAGCAGCAGCACGATAAACACGAAGCGCAGGCCGAAATCGGCGAGCAGTGGATGGATCATGTTCGGCAGGATTTCGGAAAGGGCAAGGTGGATGCGGCCTTCGCCTCTGGCGCGGGCGACCTGCACATAATCCATCTGCGCCAGGTTCACCGCGAGTGCGCGGGCGATCCGATAATTGCCGGGCACATAGGTGATGGCGGCGATCAGCAGAAGCAGCGGCAATGACGAACCGAAGGCAGCGACGAGCACCAGGGACAGGATCTTGGACGGGATGGAGATCAGCGTGTCCATGAAGCGGGATAGCGGTTCGTCCACTTTCGCGCCGCCGACCGCGGCGGTCAGCGCCAGCGCCGTGCCGGTCGCGCTCGCCAGCAGGGCGGCGGCGGCGGCGAGGCCCACCGTGTAGCGCGCGCCGGAAAGGAGCCGGCTCAGCACATCCCGGCCGAGATAGTCGCTGCCAAGCCAATGCTGCGCGGACATGCCGTCAAACACGTCATAGGCGACGAACGCGCCGACTGGGTAGGGCGCAAGCATCGGCCCGACGAGTGCGACCGCCAGCCAGAAAAGGACGAAGAGCAGCCCGATCTGGGCCGAGAGCGGAAGGGCTTTTGCCCAGCGAATGGAGGAAGCTGTCATTGTGCGCGCAGCCTGGGATTTGCGAGGATGGCGGTGACGTCGGCGATCAGCATCAGGATGAGATAGGCCGCGCAGAAGATCATGGCGCAGGCTTGCAGCAGCGGCATGTCGCGGCTGGTGACTGCGTTCACCATCAGGCTTGCAAGGCCGGGATAGTTGAAGATCGTCTCCACGATGATCGCGCCGCCCAGCAGGTAGGAAAGGCTGAGCGCCATCGCGTTCACGATCGGCGCGACCGCATTGGGCATGATGTGCCTCAGCACCACGCGCACGGGATGCACGCCCTTCAACACAGCCATTTCGACATAGGGGCGATCCATCTGGTCGATCACGGCGGCGCGGGTCATGCGCGCCATCTGAGCTATGACGACGATGCTCAAGGAGAAGATCGGCATCGCCGCGCCGCGCAGATATTCGCCCCAGCTCATATCGTCCGATACCAACGCGATCGACGGCAGCCAGCGCAGCTTCACGGAGAAGATCAGCACGGCGAGGGTGGCGACCAGAAATTCGGGCACCGCGACCATGGAGAGGGTCGAGATATTGAGCGCGCGGTCAAGCCGCCCACCCCGGTTCATGGCGGAGCCAATGCCGATCGAGAGCGCGACGGGCACCGCCACCAGCGCGGTCAGCGCGGCGAGCAGGAGGCTGTTGGGCAGGCGGCTGGAGATGACTTCGGACACTGGCATATTGGCAACCAGCGATTGCCCCGGATCGCCGCTGACCATGCCGCTGAGCCAGGAGGCGTAGCGTTCATGGGCAGGGCGATCGAGGCCCATTTCGTGGCGCAGGGCGGCCACCTGCTCGACGGTGGCGCTTTGGCCGAGCGCTTCCTGCGCGGCGTCGCCGGGGAGCAGCTGGGCAATGGTGAAAACCACCACGCTCACCAGGAAGAGCGTCAGCAGCGAAGAGGCGAAGCGCTTGGCGGTGAGGATAAGGGCGGCCTTGACCCCGGATGATGTGGACCCGCCCGCCATCAGCCTTCCCACCATACATGTTCGGCGAACTGATACCCCATGAAGCCGCCCAGCGGCACGGGGTACAGTCCCTTCAACCGCCGGTCATGGCCGTCGATCAAGCTGATGAAGACAGGGATGCCGACGCCGCAATAGTTGCGCACCAGCCCCTGCATCTCTCCATAAAGCTGTTTGCGGCGGGCCTGATCGGACTCGCCGCGCGCCTCGATCAGTAGCCGGTCGAAGCGGGGATTCTTCCAGCCGGATTCATTCCAGGCGGCGTCCGATTTGTAGAAGAGGCTGAAGATGAGGTCGGCGGTCGGCCTGGGGTTGGTGTTGCCGAAGCTTAAAGGGTGCCGCATCCAATGGGTTGACCAATAGCCATCTCCGGGAACCCGGTTGACCGCCAGATTGAGGCCGGCGCGTGATCCATATTCCTGAAGGATGGACGCCATGTCGACCGATCCTTCGGCCGCGGGAGAGGCATAGACGGGCAGGCGCACGCCGCTGAGCCCAGCGCGCTGAAGATGCCATTTCGCCTTGTCGAGATCGAGCCGCGTCTGGGGCAGGTCGCTGCGGTAATAGGGGTGGAAGGGCGGGATCGGATGATCATTGCCAATCGTCGCATAGTCGCGGAACAGCGCCCTTTTGATGAGCGGCCGGTCGATCAGATATTTCATCGCCGCCACGAAATGCGGATTGCCGGTGGGCAGCCCATCCTGCCGCATGATGAGGTTGGTGTAGAGGCCCGACTTGGTTTCCAGCAGGCCATGGCCTCGCGAAGCAAGCACGCGCTTGGTCGATCGGGGATTGATCGCGTTGATGAGGTGAACGTCGCCCGAGAGCAGCGCATTCACCCGGCTGACTTCATCGGGGATGCCGATCAGTTCGATCTCTTCCAGATAGGGCTTCCCGGGCTTCCAATAATTGGCGTTGCGCCGGGCCAGCGTCCGCACGCCGGGGCGGAACTGGGCGCAGCGATAGGGGCCCGTGCCGTTGGCGGTGCGGAACTCCTTCTGCCCCGCGCGCAGGATCAGGAAGTGTGATTGGGCAAGAATGGTGGGCAAGTCGGCATTGGGGCCGGTCAGGCGGATCGTGACATCATGCGGACCGTTCGCCTTCACCTCCGCAAATTGTTCTGCGATGGTCGCGAGTTTGGAGCCGGTCGCCGGGTCCTTGTGCCGCAGCAGTGACCAGACGACATCCTTCGCGGTGAGCGTCGCGCCGTCGTGGAAGGTGACGCCGCGACGCAGGCGGAAGTGCCAGAGCTTCTGGTCCTTGCTCTCGATCCGGTCGGCCAGAGCGGGGCGGGGGGTCAGGTGCCGGTCCAGTTCCGTCAGGCCATTGTAGAACATGTAATGGCGGACATAGTCGGTTGATAGCGCGCCCTTGGCCGGGTCCAGCGTGTCGGCGGTCGAACTGGACATGCTGGCGACGCGAATGCGCCCGCCGACGCGCGGCTTCGATGGCGCGGCGAATGCCGTTTCGGGCAGCAACAGACCCGCGCCCATCGTGCCCAGCAGCTCTCGCCGCGAAAAGGGGAGGTTGTCCGTCAATGGATCACATCCTGCCATTTATACCACAGGCCGACGAGCGGCAGGAACCAGGGCTTGCCGAAATGGCCGGGGACGCTCGGCCAGTCGAGATTGGCCCAGGGGTTGGCGCTTTTGTCGCCGCCCATCACCCGCGCCATCATCTGGCCCATATAGGTGGCCATCTGCACACCATGGCCGCTATAGCCCATGGAATAGAATAGCCCGTCCTGCTCGCCCGCGCGCGGCAGGCGGTCGGCGGTCAGGTCCACCATCCCGCCCCAGACATGATCGATGCCCACGCCTTTGAGTGCCGGGAAGATCTCTCCCATGGTCTGTTCGAGGATGCGCCCGCTCTTGAGGTCGGACCGCGGATCGCTGATGGCAAAGCGCGCCCGCCCGCCGAAGATAAGGCGATTGTCGGCGGTCAGGCGGAAATAATTGCCGATATTCTTGCTGGTGACATAGTTGCGCCGGTTCGGCAGCAGCCTGTCGGTCAGCGCGTTTTCCAAAGGCTCCGTGGCGATGATGAAACTGCCCACCGAGACGATCCGCCGCCGGAAGAAGCCGAAAGGCGCGGCGACTGGCGCGCCGCCGGTGGCGACCAGCACCTGATCGGCCACCACCTGGCCGTTGGGCGTAGTGACGCGCCAGCCGTTCGCCAGACGATCGAGGCCGGTCACCTCCGCATGCTCGTGAATCCTCGCGCCTGCCCGCGCCGCTGCCTCGGCGAGACCGACGCCGAAGCGCGCCGGATGCAGTTGCGCGCTGGTCGTCTGGATCAGCGCGCCGTGAAAGGCGTCCGATCCCACTTCCTCGGCCATGCGCTCTGGCGGTACGAGGCGAACATTCTCGTCCACCTCGGCGGCCAGCAGGTCATGCGCCCGCACCAGCTTCTCATAATGTTTGGGCTTGGCGGCGAGCTTCACCCGGCCGCAGCGATTGAAGGCGCAGTCGATGCCTTCCTCGCGCACCAGCCGTTCGACCAGATCGACGGCATCGACATGGGCCCGATAATAGGCTTTGGCGATATCCTGGCCGAAGCGGGCGGACAGCGCGCCATAGTCATGGGCGGTGCCGTTGTTGCACTGGCCGCCGTTGCGCCCTGACGCCTCTCCGACGACACGCCCCGCCTCCAGCAGCACGACATTCGCGCCCCGCCTCGCCAGCGCCAGCGCCGCCGACAGCCCGGTAAAGCCGCCGCCGATGATGGCGACGTCAGCCTTGCCTTCGACCGCACCCTGCGCCCCGCCGGTAAAGGCGGGCGCGCTCGCAAGCCAGTAGGAGAGGGGGGATGCGTTCATCGCCGGGTTTAGAGACCCACGACCGCCGGCAGTGCGCCGATATGCGGGATCTCGACGTCGCGGTAGAAGGCGTTGGACGGCTCATGCCCGCGGCCCACGAACACGCGGCAGCCGAAATGCAGGTCGGTCGCGGTATTCTGGTCGTAGCGGAAGCTGGAGGAGACGTGCATCATCTCTTCGGGCTTCGCGCCGAGCTGGTCGAACATATATTCGAACGCCTGCATGCGCGGCTTGTACGCCTGCGCCATCTGCGCGGTATAGACGGCGTGGAAGGGCGCGCCCAGCATGCCGACATTGTGATGAATCTGGTCGTTCATCGCATTGGACAGGATGACGAGCGGGATCTTGTCGCCGATCTTGGACAGGCCGCCCGGCACATCCTCATGTGGGCCCCAGGTCGGGACGGCATTATAGACGGCGTCGGCATCCGCTTCGCGATACTCCACGCCCCAACGCTTGCAGGTGCGGCGCAGCGAGTTGCGGATGATTTCCTGATAGGGTTCCCACGGGCCCAGCACCTGGTCGAGGCGATAGGCAGACCAATCCTTGCAGAAGGTAGGCAGGTTTTCCGCTGCGACGCGGTCAGCCATGAAGGCCGTTGCCATTTCGGTCATGCGGAAACGGGTGAGCGTGCCATAGCAGTCGAAGCTGATATATTTGGGCCGGAAGTTGGGCATGGGTGGGTTCCCCCTCTTTGTCGGATGGCTGGTAAGCCGTTTCGATGAGGTCATTACGGCATGGGCCGTCCAGAACATGTCTCCGATTGGTTCGGCATGGGACGCAGATCAGAAGCTTTTATAGCAGTGTTTCGGCATAGTTTGCTGCGGTTCGATCGGACCTGACATCAGGCCAGAAAAGCTGTGGTCGCAAGGCAGCGAGGGTCTAGGCAGCGGCACATAATATTGCTGCTTCAATAACCCCGCTTGCGGCTCACCTCGCCCTCCATCGGCTCTCCCGCCTCATGTCTGCGGATGTTGGCGATAAGCGCCCGTGCAGCCGTGTCCGCACGGGTCACGCTGGCGATATGAGGGGTCAGCATGATGCGCGGATGATCCCAAAAAGGATGGCCCTTCGGCAGTGGCTCCGGATCGGTGACGTCCAGAATGGCGGCGGAAAGATGCGCTTCATCGAGCAGCGACAGCAGATCCTGCTCCACCAGATGGCCGCCCCGCCCGACATTGATGAGCGCCGCGCCGCGAGGCAGTCTGGACAGCGTATCCCGGCACAAGATGCCGCGCGTCTCGATAGTGAGCGGGACGAGGCAGATGAGGATGTCGCAGCTTTGAAGAAAGGTGGACATTTCTGCTTCCCCCGCGTGGCAGCTGACGCCCTCCAACTGATGGTGCGAGCGGCTCCATGCCGACAGTGAAAAGCTGAAGGGGCGGAGCGCCTTCAGCACGGCCTGACCCAGCTGCCCAAGCCCCATCACCCCGATGCGTCGCGCGGCGGCGGGAACGAGGTCGATCGGCTCCCAGCGATGCTCCCGCTGTGCGATGCGATAATCGATGAAGTTCCGATGCAGGGCCAGCACTGCGCCGCAGACATATTCGACCATGCCCTCGGTAATGCCGGGTTCGATCATGCGCACCAAACGGACATGGGATGGCAGCTTGCTCATGTCGAACTGATCGACACCAGCGCCGACCGAGAACAGGACTTCAAGACCAGTCAGCTGGCTGAGCAGGTCAGCCGAAGGGTCCCAGGCGGCCAGATAGCGGATCGTTGCCGGGTGGCCCATTTCCTCCGGCGTTACAAAGCCGATGCCGGGCGCCTCGGCTGCGAAAATCTCGCGCCAGATCCGCCCGCGCTCGGGATCGGAAGTGTAGAGCAGGGTCATGCGGTTTGCTTTCTGGCAAGAGTGCGGCGGCGCAGTCCCTTCGCCTGCCACCACATGATCGGCCCGGAGATGCAAAGCGCCAACAGGCCGAGCGCAACGATCATCAATAATATCGGCCCAATCACGCCAAAGCTGTTTCCGGTGTGGAGGGGGAGGATGGTCATCCAGAGCGCACCATTATTCTCGGCGCGGGTGGCGCTGATGATGTGGGGAGCGGATAGGGTGACGATCGCGCGGTGTACGGCCCTAGGGTTGCGCTCCGGCGCGTGAAAATTGACGGTCAGGCGGTCGGTGGAAAGACGAAAATCGCGCAAGGCGCTCTCAGTGAACGCGCTCTGCGCCAGCGCCAGTCCGCGATCGATCGCGGCGGCATCTGTGGGGGTGCGATCGACGATTGGGGCGCTTGGTTCAATGAGGTCCGGGACGATCAGCAGCGAGCCGGTGACGGCCATGAAAGCCAGCAGCAGCGCCATGACGACGCCCAGCGTCCGATGCGCCTGCCGTAGCACCAAGCGGAAGGCCATGCTCCAGCGGATTGACAGATGTTTGGAAATCGGCCCGCGCTTGGGCCACCAATAGGCAAGGCCGGTCGCCGCCATGGTGAGCAGTGCAAGCGCATTGAGCAGGATGATCATCATGCCTGGCTTGCCCGCCATCAGCCGGTAATGGATCTGCAGCGCGGCTTCGACCGGGAAATGCCAGACCGTTCCGGCGCGTAGCAGCCTGCCCCCGGCGGGATCTATGGAGGCGTAGCGCGTCCTTCCTCCACCGCCGCGCATCTCCGCGAGCCAGGTGGCATTGTCGGCATCGGGCGCGAACAGGCGCGAGACGGCAAAGCCGGGGGATGCCCGTTCGGCCTGAAGCACGGCCGCGCCCGGCGAGATAAGGGGTGCGCGGCCGTGGCTGACCATGGCTGACGGGTCCATCCAGCGGGCGGCAGGTCCACGGTAGAGGAGGAGGGCGCCCGTCAACGCCTGCACCAGCAGCAGCGCCGCCATGGTGAGACCGGCATATTTGTGGATGCGAAACAGTTGCGCCCGGTTCATCGCTTCCCTCGAAAGAAATGCAAAGACCGCCGGTGACCCTCAGGCTTGGAGGGGCGGATCACCGGCGGCCATCGGAACTGCAAGTCCCGAATTTTTTAAAGCATTAGAAGTCGAATGTCGCCCGTACCGTGAACTGGCGCGGCGTGCCCGGCTGGACCCACAGTGCCGCATAGGAGCTGGCGTAATATTTCTTGTTCAAGAGATTGTTCACATCCGCCGAGATCTTGATCTGTTCGGTGATGTTGAACGAACCGAGGACCTTTACCAGCGTGTAGCTGGGAAGGAAGAAGGTCGTCGCGGTTTCACCCAGGCGGCGGCCGACATAGTTCACACCCGCGCCCAGCATCGCATCATGTCCGCCGATGTTGAAGTTGTTGAACAGCAGGAAGTTACCCTGATGCTTGGCGATGTTGATGAGGGGATCGCCTATCCGGATGGGAGCGGCGAAATTCGGATCAAGAGCGTTCGTGGCCCACTCCGCGTCGGTATAGGCATAGGTCAGAAACAGCTCGAACCCGGCTGGCAGCTTGGCATTTAGGTCGAACTCGATCCCCTTGCTGCGCGCCGAACCCACAGGCTTGGAGAAGCCAGCGTTGACCGGGTCGGTGGTCAGCACGTTGGTTTTCTTCATCTTGTAGAGAGACAGCGTGCTGGTGATCCGACCGTCCGGCGTCACGAACTTGCCGCCGATTTCATAGGAGGTGCTGATTTCCGGATCGAAGGGCTGGCCATCAAAGCCCACGCCGCTGTTGGGGCGGAAGCCTTTGCCGTAGCTCGCATAGAGCGAGATGGAGCGGGTAGGTTCGAACACCATGCCGGCCATAGGGCTGAACTTGGTATAGGCCTTCTTCGGATTCGTGTTGTTGAGCCGCAGATCGATGTCCTGCGAGAAGTCGTCATAGCGGCCGCCAAAGCGAACCTTGAACTTCTCGGTAATTTCGATCTGGTCCTGAGCATAGACGCCCCAGGCCTTCTGGATCTCGGTCGCGTTCTGGATGACCGTCGTGGGGATCGGCGCGGGGATGTTGTAATTGGGGTTGAAGATGTTGATGGAGTAAGACTGATCCGCAGCGCTGGGACGATAGCGGGTCTGGAATGTCTCGATCTTGAAGCGGTCCCAATCCCCGCCGATGCGGATATTGTGGACGATCGAGCCGGTCTCGATCTTGCCGCTGATTTCCCCGCGGAACACCATATGTGTGGTGCTGTAATCGCGGAAGCGGCGCTGGCGGGACAGGGTCTGCCCGTCATTGTCGATCAGCTGGCGGCTCAGCACCAGTTCGGGATCGCTGGAAAAGCCGGTGAAGGTCGTGTCCTTGTATCCCGCGCCCAGCATCAGCGTCCAATCGTCGCTGAAGTCATGCTGATATTGCAGCTGATGGCCCAGCACTTCGACTTTGGTCTGGCCGTCGTTGGGATTACCCAGGAAGCGCGAGTTCGGGATCGCGCCAAGCTTATAGTTGATCGTTCCGTTCGCCTGGACCGTCGGAATTGCAACCACGCCGCGCTCGAACGGCACTTCCTGGTTCACATATTCCATCTCATAGGTGAGGATGTCCCGCTCAGAGAATTTCGCCAGGAAAGAGGGCGTCACCACATATTTGCGGGTGTGAACCGTGTCGCGGAAGCTGTCGGCATCTTCGACCGCGCCATTGATGCGCACCGCGAACATGTCGTTGAGCGGCAGGTTGAAGTCGCCTTCGACGCGATAGTTGTTCCAGCTACCGCCCGCGATGGAGAAGCTGCCGAATTCCTTGAACAGCGGTTTCTTGGTGACGATGTTGATCGTGCCGCCGGGCTCGCCGCGGCCGAAGAGCGCGGAGTTGGGGCCTTTTAGGACTTCGATGCGCTCTACGTTCGATGCGTCGCGCGGGCCGCCATAGCCGCGGCCGCCGTTGAAGCCGTTGACCAGGAAGCCGCTTGGGAAATTCTCGTCGCCCGCAAAGCCGCGGATCGCGAAGCTGTCCCACAGGCCGCCGAAATTATTCTGCTTGGACACGCCGCTCGCCAGTTCGAGCGCGGTATCGAGGCGGGTGATATTGAGGTCGTCGAGCAGCTTGCCTTCCAGGAACTGGACGGCCTGCGGGATTTCCTTGACCGGCGTGTCCCCGAAATACTGCCGCTTCAGGCCGGTGACGACGATTTCTGCGTTATCGCCCGATGCCGGCGCCTGAGCATAGGCGCCCGGTGCGAAGGCGATGCAGGCTGCGCTGGCGGCGAGGGCCAGACGAAAAGCCGAATATGTGCGCATATTGCTACCCCTGATAAAGTCGCTGTTCCCACTTGTCCTGCGAACGGGGTGAGCCGGCCTGTTCTTATCTTCTCTCCAAACGGACATTCTTTGGGTCCTTTTCTTTCCGGATGCCGGTCCACTGGGTGATTTGCCACCTCTTCTGGAATGGAAGGCTAGGATCAGGTTACAGACATATTACGTTAAACTTGATGTGCCCCACGGTGCATAATTGTGAATATGAGGGCGAGGGACAGGGGAAAATGCTGCGTCTGGTTCGCAACTACGACTGCCCAAAAACCCAATAAAAATGGCCGCCTTCGGTAGGAAGGCGGCCCGAGTTTTGCAGGATCGTTACGTTAGAGATACTTAAGCCACCAAATATCCTTCCGCCGCTGTTTTAGTTGGGCGAACCAGCGTGTCGGGAAATAAAGTACCGGGATCAGGATGAAGACCCAGATCCACACCCAACGCAGGTGATCGACGCCGAACACCGTGCCTTTGGTCGGGCCGTAGAGGACCAGCGCGATATTGTAGATCACCTTCAGCGTGTAGAGATGCAGCACATAGTAGAACATCGGCGCGCCGCCCAGGAGGGCGAGGTGCGGCATCAGCTTGCTGTCCTGATAGGTTTCGAACAGGGCGAGCAGCAGGCAGCCGGTGCCGACCGTCGGCATCAGAAACAGCAGCGAGGGCGGATATTTGGTGAGCGCAAGGAAGCTCATCACCGTGCGCAACGGTGTTTCCGCGATGAACCAGGGCTTGTCGCCATAGGCATTGAGATAGCGGATGACGATGAAGCCGATGACCAGCGACAGGCCGGTGATGACTAGGCGCTTGATCCGCCGTTCTGGATCGCTGCCCTTCGCGAACCAGGGACCGCAGGCATAGCCAAGTAGGATGACGCCGATCCACGGCAGCACCGGATAGGTGGTCTTAATCGCGGTTCCGCCAAACTCGATCAGCGAGCGTTGGTGCAGGATCGCCCAGAGCGCGTAACCGGGCTGGTCCGCCGTCAGCTTGATCGGGTCGAGCAGATTGTGAAGGCAAACGATCGCCAGGCCCACCGCAAACTGCGCGGGACGCGGCAGGTGTAGCAGCGCCGCCAGCGCGATCATGCTGATGCCGATCGCCCAGATCACCTGCAGCCATATGGCCGTCGGTGGGAAGGCGGGCGCCTGCGTCGGCCAAGCATAGCCGACCACGGTGAACTCCAGGAAGATCAGGAACAGGCCGCGCTTCAACAGAAATTCCGACACCTCTCCCTTGCTGTGCGACTGGCCATAAAGCCACGCGGAAAGGCCCGTCAGCGCGACGAACGTCGGGGCGCAGAAGGTTGAGAGCAGACGGGTGAAGAAAAGGCCCGGATCGGTGGTATTGGCGTCCACCGGGTCCGTCACCTGAAGGTGCAGGAACCACGTTTCCCGCACATGATCGACCAGCATGAACAGCATGACCAGCCCGCGAAGCGCGTCGATCGCGACGAGGCGGGTGCGTGCTTTCGCCGCGTCGATGGGAGATGCTGTGGCCCTCAGGCCGATGTTGGGCGCTTGGCCCGCAATACTGCTCATGGCACCTGTCCTTGATTATCCCTTATACGCTCACTCAGCCTTGGGCTGGTAAAGGTCCTTGTAGAATCCGACGGTCTTGACCGTGACCGTCACCGGCGTGTCGCCCTTGTTGCGAAAGTACCAGCCGTGGATGCCGCCGAAGGGGGCTGTGAAGTCGCCCTGGCCGCCGCTGATCTCCAGTTCCTTCCAGTAGTCGGTGAAGGCGTCGTCCGCGGCGTTCAGTTCTTCGCCGTGCATCTCAGCCTTGATCGGGCCGCTGGATTTCCAGGTGAAGATGAAGCTGTCGCCTTTTCCCATATGAGCCTTCACTTCCTGGCCGCTGTGCGGGGGCAAGCTGATGGTCATCTCGTCCTGACGCCAGGGCGTGGATTTGAAGATGCTTTCCTTGGTCGGCGTGGCGATGGAACCTGCCGCCGGGGCGGCGAGCGTTGTCGGAACAGCCTCCTGCGCTTCGCCGGACACCATGCCGGTGAGGCCGAGCGCGGTGCCGACGCCGGTCGGATCGACCCCATATTCGGCGGGTAGCACGAACAGCGTCAGGATCGCGGTGGCGGCAATCACCGCGCCGCCGGTCGCCTTAGCCAGCGTCGAGGGAGAGGGAGAAACCTGCGCCGGGAGCGCGGCAATGGTCTGCGTATTCATGTCAGGCCCCTTGGGTGAAGTAGCCGGCCAGCTGGTAGCCGATGAGTAGGAAGCCGGCGGTCATCAGCGCGGCATTGGCGACGATGGCGCTGCGGCGGAAACTGTCGCTCATGCGCCACAGGTTCATCAGCAGCAGGATGATGGTGAGCGCCATGAATTGGCCCATCTCGACGCCGATGTTGAAACTGATGAGGTTGGGGATCATCCCATCCTTCGCCAGCGTGAGTTCCTGCAGCTTGGTGGCAAGGCCGAAGCCATGGAAAAAGCCGAAGATCAGCACCGCTGCCTTGGGGTTCGGTGAGAAGCCGAACCAGGTGCGGAAGCCGTCCAGATTGTCGATCGCCTTATACACGACCGAAAGGCCGATGATCGCGTCGATGATGAAGGGATTGGCGCGAATGTCGAAGATGACGCCCAGCAGCAGCGTGGTGCTGTGCCCGATGGCGAACAGGGTCACATAAGCGCCGACATCCTTGAGGCGGTAGAGGAAGAAGATGACCCCGGCGAGGAAGAGCAGATGGTCATAGCCCGTGACCATGTGCTTGGCGCCCAGATACATATAGGGGATGATGTTTACGCCAGAAGCGCCTTCGATGAACGCCTTGTCGTTCTCGTTGACGCCATGGGCCCAGAGCGTCGAGCTCATGAGCGCCAGCATCACTCCCAAGAGCAGCAGCGCGGCCCGCCGCACGCCGGGGGAGAGGAGCGGGGGGAGGGGCGCGCTGTGCATTGGCCTGCCTTACTTGGTCTGGAAGGTGGCGAAGGTCTTCGCGCCGCTCTTGTCGACCAGGGCGATGACGATCTTCGCGCCCTTGGCCGCTTTGAAGCCGGGGGCGGAAAGCTTGTTGCCGCCAGCCGCCTTTAGCGCCGCTTCTGTCTTCTTGCCCGCGGCGGTCTGCGTCAGCTTGGCGGTGTAGGCGGCGGCGGGAATGGGCTCGTCCTCTTCGCTCAGATAGACGTCCACGCCCTTGGGGCCGGTGACCAGCTCGAACATGGTCTCGCCCGTCATCTGCACGAGGCCGCCATGCTGGGGCTTCATGCTGCCATGGGCGTAAAGGGCCGTGGGCGCAGCGACCAGGGCGATGGCGGCGAGGCCGGTGCGGAAAAGATCGGTCTTCATATGCGTAAGCTCCTGATGGATGAGGATCATTCCGGCAGATGCGGCAGGACGAAGGAGAGTGAGGCGCGGTATTCGCTGTGATCGGCCTTCGCCTTGTTGTCCGAAGCACCGACATAGATCGCCATCAGCACATTGATGCCCTGATTGCGGACCTTGACGGTGGCGGTGCCGTCAGCAGCCGTCTTGGCCGGAGCCGCCTCATCGGGATCATTCACATAGTCCGACATGACGGTCACGCCCGCCATCGGCTTGCCCTGATAATAAGCGCGAACCTTGATCGGTTCGCCTGCCTTCTGCGGAATGGCGATGCCGACAGGGACGAGCTGCAGCGTGTGGCCTTCGAACAGCGGCACCTGGCGGGTCGGGACCTGGTTCAGGTGGACCGCATATTTCCAATTATGTTCGGCGAGTGTGGCGGTAGGCACTTCGTCGCGGCCCTTATTGTGCCACTCGCCGTCCGGAGTCTTGCTCCAAAGGCCATAGTCCATGACGGCGGCTACGGCCGCGACCGGCTCATCGCTATCGACGACGGGGATCACGCCCGCCTCGCGCAACCGGGTGCTGACCGGAGCCCAATCCGCATCATAGCCGGTGACCGCCTTGATCAGCGGCAGGCGCTTGACCGCGTCGAGATCATCGCCGCCCACGCCATAGATAAGGGCAAGCTGCCGCGCGCGCTGTGCGAACCAGATGCCGTGCGCGCTAAGCGGCGCGGCTGCTGCCAGAAGCGTCCCTGTGCACAAAGTGGCGGTGATCAGGCGAGTCAACTTCATCGGCGCACTCCCATGAGACAATATGTCCTATTGAGGATAGGCTATGACTCCGACATGCCGATTGATGCCGAATTGGGCGGGTGGTGAAGCAGATTCTGTCAAATAAGCGTCATGAAAGAGGCGGGCTTTGCTGCCAGGTCGGTTGATGGCACCTGAGCGCCATCCAATCCATTCTCTCGCCTCGCTACAATCGCCCCAAAGACGGTGGGAGAGGTGGGCGCGGGAATGAGGAACTGTCCCGCGGGTCGGCCGTTTCAGACATATAGTTGATTTTACAAGAAGGATTATTCGATGATCCGGTTCGCTATCATTTCTCTCGTCATCGCCGCGGTGCTGGCCATTTTGGGCTTCGGCGGCGCGGCGGGTGCTTTTGTAGGTATCGCCAAGATTCTGTTCTTCCTCGCGATCGCCCTGTTCGCGATTTTCCTGGTTCTTGGCCTATTGGCTGGAAAAGGGATCAAGAACGCCATAGATTGACGCGATGACCGAGATTGGCGCTGGAGTTGACGAGACGGGCAGGTTGCTGCGCGACGAGGCCGGGTTTCTGCTCCAGCGCGATCTGGGCGGCACATTCCGCCTGATATTGCTCCGCGTGCCCATCGATCATGTCGAAAAGCGCGTACGCGTAAAGGGCTACTACGCGGGTGACGATGTGGTGGAGGTGGAAGGCGTCGCCGCCGCCTGAGACTTCCCCCCTGCGGCAGCGATGACCAGCAGGTCAGGCGGTTACGGGACCGCCCTGTTCGAACGGTACGGATGTGTGGGTGTGCACGAAGCGGGCGCACGCGCCAACGCCGCGATTATTTTCCAGCGGCAAGGCGGTTTCGCAATAGGCGCATTCCGCCATTAATCGGCCGACGATCCACTGGCTGCGGCCGCAACTGGGGCAATGATTAGCTTCCCCAACATGATAATGTATGATGTATCCCCTTAGGGCCGGGTCAAATGACTTCCCGGTCGCGAGGCTCGAAACTGGGCGCATCGTCTCTTCCTCCTCAGACATATATTCTCGGGCATCGGGCGTAAAATTTGAAAACAATTTCAACGCCAAGTTGATGCAACGGCTAACGTCAGAGCGTGCGACCCGCTTGATTTCATGGTAGCCCGCTCCGTCTTGCCAGAACGCGGCCACGGCTCAATGTATCCCGCCCTTCATGACCGCGTCTATAAGAAAGATTCTCGGAACGTCCCATTTCGCGCCTTCGCATTTGACTTGAGGCGAGCAGGCGCTATGGCGGCGCGCATCAAGGGACATACCCGCTTCGGCCGATGGTTGGGGCGCATCCCGTCACCTCGCCGGCTGCTTCTTTCGCTGTCCGGCGAAGATATGGCGGAATGTCGTTTTCCTCCCGCTCCCGGCCGGAGCAATGCGAGGAGACGCACGACTCATGACCGCCATCGGACAGGATACACTCGGCACGCGCGACACTTTGACGGTCGGGGGCAAGGACATTGCCTATTATTCGCTGAAGAAGGCCGCCGCCAAGCTGGGCGACGTTTCGCGTCTTCCCTTCTCGATGAAGGTGCTGCTGGAAAACCTGCTCCGTTTTGAGGACGGCGTGACCGTCACCACCGACGACATCAAGGCGATCGTCGAATGGCAGAATGACAAGGGCAAGGCCGAGCGCGAGATCCAGTATCGTCCCGCCCGCGTGCTGCTTCAGGACTTCACCGGCGTTCCCTGCGTGGTCGATCTTGCCGCCATGCGCGACGCGATGAACGCCTTGGGTGCTGACGCCGGCAAGATCAATCCGCAGGTCCCCGTCCACCTCGTCATCGACCACTCGGTCATGGTTGATGAATTCGGCACGCCCAAGGCGTTCGAGCAGAATGTGGAAATCGAATATCAGCGCAATATGGAGCGCTACGACTTCCTGAAATGGGGCTCCAAGAGCCTTGCCAATTTCTACGCCGTGCCCCCCGGCACCGGCATCTGCCATCAGGTGAACCTGGAAAATATCGCGCAAGCCGTCTGGTCGAGCGAAGGCCCTGACGGCGTGACCGTCGCCTATCCCGACACCTGCGTCGGCACCGACAGCCACACCACCATGATTAACGGCCTGGGTGTTTTGGGCTGGGGCGTGGGCGGCATCGAGGCTGAGGCGGCGATGCTGGGCCAGCCGGTCTCCATGCTCATTCCCGAAGTCGTCGGCTTCAAGTTCACCGGCGTGTTGAAGGAAGGCGTCACCGCCACCGACCTCGTCCTCACCTGCACGCAAATGCTGCGCGCTCGGGGCGTGGTCGGCCGCTTCGTCGAATATTTCGGCCCCGGCCTTGCCAGCCTGTCGCTCGCCGACCGCGCAACGCTCGCCAACATGGCGCCGGAATATGGCGCGACCTGCGGCTTCTTCGGCATCGACGACAAGACGTTGGACTATATGCGTCTGACCGGCCGCACCGACGAAAATATCGCGCTGGTCGAAGCCTATGCCAAGGAGCAGGGCTTCTGGATCGACCCCGCCGTCGAGCCGGTCTTCACTGACACGCTGGAACTGGACCTTTCCACCGTCGTCCCCAGCCTTGCAGGGCCGAAGCGTCCGCAGGACCGCGTCGCGCTGCCGGAAGTCGATGACGTGTTCAACGCGGACATGGAAAAGGTTTACAAGAAGGCGCAGCAGCGCGTTCCGGTCGAAGGCAAGGATTTCGACATTGGCGACGGCGACGTCACCATCGCCGCGATCACTAGCTGCACCAACACGTCGAACCCCGGCGTTCTGGTCGCCGCCGGCCTCGTCGCCAAGAAGGCGAACGAGCTGGGCCTGAAGCCCAAGCCCTGGGTCAAGACCTCGCTGGCGCCGGGTTCGCAGGTCGTCACCGACTATCTCGTAAAGGCTGGGCTTCAGTCGCACCTAGACGCCATCGGCTTCAACCTGGTCGGCTATGGCTGCACCACCTGCATCGGCAACTCGGGTCCGCTGGCTGAGCCGATTAGCAAGGCGATCAATGACAACGGCCTGGTCGCGGCCGCCGTCATCTCGGGCAACCGCAACTTTGAAGGCCGCGTGTCGCCTGACGTTCGCGCCAACTTCCTGGCCTCGCCGCCGCTGGTCGTTGCTTATGCTCTTAAGGGCACGGTGATCGAGGACTTCATCACCACCCCGATCGGCCAGGGCAAGGACGGTCAGGACGTCTATCTGAAGGACATCTGGCCGACCAATGATGAAGTCGCCACCACCATGGCGGGCTGTATGGACCGTCAGATGTTCCAGGCGCGCTACGCCAATGTCTATAAGGGCGACGCGCATTGGCAGGCGATCGACGTCACGGGCTCCGACACCTATGCGTGGCGCGCTGGTTCGACCTATGTCGCCAACCCGCCCTATTTCGAGGGCCTGACCATGACCCCGAAGGACGTCACCGACATCCTCGACGCCAAGCCGCTGGCGATCTTCGGTGATTCGATCACGACCGACCACATCTCGCCGGCCGGTTCGATCAAGGCGACCTCGCCCGCGGGCAAGTGGCTGAGCGAGCATCAGGTCGCGCAGGCCGACTTCAACAGCTACGGCGCGCGCCGTGGCCATCACGAAGTTATGATGCGCGGCACCTTCGCCAACATCCGCATCAAGAACCTGATGCTGGACGGCGTCGAAGGCGGCATGACCCGCTATGAAGGCGAAGTCATGCCGATCTATGACGCCGCGATGAAGCACAAGGCGGACGGCACCGCGCTGGTTGTCATCGGCGGCAAGGAATATGGCACCGGTTCGTCGCGCGACTGGGCGGCGAAGGGCACCAACCTGCTCGGCGTCCGCGCCGTGATCGTCGAAAGCTTCGAGCGTATCCATCGTTCGAACCTGGTCGGCATGGGCGTGCTGCCGCTGCAGTTCAAGAATGGCGAGAACAAAGACACGTTCGGCTTCACGGGCGATGAAAGCTTCACCATCCAGAATGTCGCTGGCTTGAAGCCGCGCCAGGATGTGGAAGTACTCGTCAAGCGGGCCGACGGTTCGACCTTCACCTTCACTGCGCTTTGCCGGATCGATACCGTCAATGAGTTGGAATATTTCATGAATGGCGGAATCTTGCAGTATGTGCTGCGCAAGCTGGCGGCCTGATCGGCTGACGGATTAAAGTAAGAAGAAGGGCCGTCTCCCAGCAGGAGGCGGCCTTTTTTCGTCAAGTTCCTCGTCCGCAACTGGAGGAGAACCGGCGAAGCTGGCGGAGGGGTGTTTCCGCAAGGGCAGGAGTGATACTCGTCCATCACCTAAGCGGGGCAGACCTGCCAAGGGAGGAAGGGAGAGGGGGATTGTTGTGACATTCTTCATCGAACTTGTCGGTTGGCTCGGCGCGATCCTGGTGCTCGGCGCCTATCTCCTGGTCTCGATGGGCCGTCTGTCCGGCAATTCCGCCGCCTTCCAGTGGATGAACGCGCTCGGGGCGAGCTTCTTCGTCCTCAATACTTGGTGGCATGGAGCGATCCCGTCGATGGTGCTGAACATCATCTGGGGCGCCATCGGTTTTGCGGCGCTCTGGCGCATCCGCCGGAACAGGGCGGCCGACAGCCGATAGGAGGATTATCGCTCCGTCAAGAAAGCCTGTGGTGGCGATTGCGGCCGTCATTGGCTAGGCAAGCGCCCAGCAATGAAAAAAGCATTGATTGTCCGACATGTGCCGCGAGAGGGAGCGGCGGGGTTTCTCCAGCCGATCGAGGCCGCCGGCTATGAGATCGAGCGGATCGATGTGGCGAGCCCGGAATTTGACCATGTCGATCTGTGCACGCCTGATCTACTGATCATGATGGGCGGGCCGATGGGCGTCTATGAACATGACATCCATCCCTGGATTCCCGTGCAGATCGAAAAGCTCGCCGCGCGGCTGGAGCAGGACTTGCCCACGCTGGGCGTGTGCCTGGGCAGTCAGATGATCGCGGCGGCGCTGGGGGCTCGGGTATATCCGGGCGAGGCCATGGAACTGGGCTTCGCGCCGGTCACACTGAACGACGCTGGGGCCGATTCCCCGCTTCGGCATCTGCAGGGCGTGCCCGTGCTGCACTGGCACAGCGATACGTTCGAACTGCCTCGTGGCGTTGAGTTATTGGCGTCCACATCGGCCTATGAACATCAGGCGTTTCGGCGGGGCCGCAACCTGCTGGCGCTGCAATTCCATGCTGAGATGGGCGAGGACCCGCGCTTTGAGGATTGGCTGACCCATTTCTGGGCCGACCTGGACATTGCGCAGCAATGCGGTGTCGCCCTGCGGCGTGACCATGATGAGCATGGGCCGGGCGCGGTTGCGGCGGGCCGGGCCGTGATCGGCAGTTGGCTGAGTCAGTTACACGCTTGAGCGGCGGCAGCTGATTTTAGAACTCTATGTCGAGTTCCTCTACCTCGTCAGGCTCTTTGCGCGCCTCATCGATCCATTCGCGCATCAGGTCCCAACTGTTGATCGTATTGCAATAAGCGGCGGCCTTTTGAGACAGCGGCACTGCGTAGGTCAGGAAACGCTGCGCAACTGGCGCGAACATCGCATCGGCGACGGTCGGGCTGTCGCCGAACAGCCAGGGGCCGCCATAGGTGCCAAGACATTCGGTCCAGATCGCCTCGACCCGTTCAATGTCCGGCTTGGCGCCCGAAAAGATCGGGAATTTGTCATGACGCACCTTCAGGTTCATGGGCAGCGCAGACCGCAAATTGGCGAAACCGGAGTGAATCTCCCCCGACACGGACCGGCAATGGGCGCGCGCTATGCGATCCTGGGGATACATGCCCACATTGGGATAAAGTTCATGAAGATATTCCGCGATCGCCAGCGTGTCCCAAACGCTCGCTCCCTCATGCGTCAGGCGGGGCACCAGCACTGACGGGGTCAGCAGCAGAAGCTCCGCGCGGTTCTCCATATTTTCCAGCGAGACCATCTTTTCCACGACGCGCAGCCCCGCGAGCCGACATAGCAGCCAACCTCTGAGCGACCATGAAGAATATATCTTGCTCGATATGGTCAATTCCGCAGCGGCCATGACGATCCTCCCACTTTAAACTTATCTTCCATCAAACATTGATGCGGTGCAATACGCAAAAGCGGTATAAACGAACGATAGAGGCCGAATCGGCCGGGGGAACATTTTGGGGCACCATTCATATTATGATGATGCTGTATAACGGTTATCAAGCTCTGGAAGATATGCTGGCTCCGGCCCGCTTCGGTGCAGAGCTAGCTTTGGGGCTCCGGGACAAATTGGGACCCATGGCGGACCTTCCCATGCCCCGGCGCATGTTCGCGCTGATGGATGTGTTCCAGGGCGCCAGGCTGACCCACAAGCGGCCCGCCTACGGTATCGACCAAGTCCGCAGCGGCAACGCCATTGTTGCGGTGCGGGAAGAAGTGCTGCTCGACCTGCCTTTTGGCAATCTGCTTCATTTCGTGAAGGACGAAGTCGAAACGGAGCAGCCGCGCGTCCTGCTCGTCGCGCCCATGTCCGGTCATTTCGCCACCTTGCTGCGCAGCACGGTGCGTACGCTACTGCGCGACCATGACGTCTATATAACCGACTGGAAGAATGCGCGCGATGTCCCAACGTCAGCCGGAGTGTTCGGATTTGACGACTATGTCGATTATGTGATCACCTTCTTTCAGGAAATGGGGCCGGGCGCACATATGCTGTCGGTCTGCCAGCCTTGCGTGCCGGCCTTCGCGGCCGTGGCCCTCATGGCCGAGGATGGCGACGCGGCGACGCCGCGATCAATGACGCTGATGGGCGGTCCTATCGATCCGCGAGCCGCGCCCACGATCGTTAACGAGTTGTCCAACGAGCGGCCGCTTGACTGGTTCGAAAAACATCTGATCACCAGGGTCCCGCTGCGCTATCCCGGCGCGGGGCGGAAAGTCTATCCTGGCTTCCTGCAACTGTCGGCCTTCATGTCGATGAATCTGGAACGCCATGGGGCTCAGCATCGTGAGCTGTATCAACTGCTCGCCGACGGCAACGACGCGGAGGCGGCCAGGATCAAAAGCTTTTACCAGGAATATTTCGCGGTCCTCGACATGGCTGCGGAATTTTACCTGGAGACCGTGGACCGTGTGTTTCAGCGGACCCTGCTGGCGAAAGGCGAGCTGAAGCATCGTGACCGGCTGGTCAATCCGGGCGCGATCCGCAAGACTGCGCTGTTGACCGTGGAAGGCGAGAAGGATGACATTTGCGCGGTGGGCCAGACGGCTGCCGCGCATGCGCTGTGCACCGGATTGCGGCCGCATCTCAAGCGCCACCATCTGCAGATCGGCGCTGGCCATTATGGCGTCTTTTCCGGCAGCAAATGGGAAAAGGAAGTCTTTCCGCAGGTCCGGAATATGATCCTGGCGATGAACTGAGGCTTATTGTCACGATCCGGCCAGTGGGTTAGCCGTTCGTCATGAGCGGATAGTCGCCGGATGAACAGGCGCCATCCCGAAGGAGAGGGTGGCGGCATGATCCTGTTATCGGAACCCACGGTAATCGTCGAAGGGCTGAACCTGCCGGAATGTCCACGCTGGCATGATGGTGCGCTCACCTTCTCGGACATCACGGCGGGCCGGATATATCGACTGGGCATGAATGATCAGGCGGAAATCGTTCATGAAGAGCCAGATGATTTCGTCGGTGGCCTCGGCTTTCTCGCGAACGGCGACCTGCTGGCCGTTCTGTCGAAGCAGCGCAAGCTACTGCGCATCGGACCTCAAGGTGCGACAGAATATGCGGATCTGACCGGTCTCTGCCGTTTCGTTCTCAACGACATGGTCGTCCATGGGGGCCGTGCCTATGTCAGCCAGCCGGGCTTCGACATCTGGACCAATGAGGCCCACGGCATGCCCGATCCGACCGACATAATCCTGGTTCAGCCTGACGGCGCCACTAAGATCGCGGCATCAGATATGATGTCGCCCAACGGTATGGCGATCAGTCCGGACGGGCGCACGCTCTATGTGGCGGAATCCACCGCGATGCGGATCACATGCTTCGACATCGATCCGGACAGTGGCGCGCTGTCCAACCGCCGGTTGTTCGGCGCACTGCCTCAAGGGGGAATACCGGACGGCATCTGCCTGGACAATCACGGCGCGGTATGGAGCGCGAGCCCTGTGGCGTATAGCGACGGGGTGGTGCACTCCGGTCTCGGCGTCATCCGCATAGCGCCTAGTGGCGATGTGACGCATTGCGTGTCTCTCGCCAAAGGCCGCCGTGCCCTGGCCTGCGCCATCGGCGGCACGAATGGGGGCACGCTCTACATCTGCACAGTGCCGGAGTTCGAGGGGCCCGCCGCTTTCTCCGCGGCTGAGGGACGGCTGGAAAAAGTTTCTCTCGCTAACATGGGAAGCCTCTGACCGATAGGGCTCGAGCCAATCAGACTGCGATGTGGCGGATTCGCTGAAAGGTCAGCATGATGGCGGGTTGTATGGCTCCGCATCCTCACGCTTCCGGCCGTGTCCAAATCCATGTGCCGCCGATCAGCGCGGCAGTCAGCGGAGCCAGGAACCACGGGAAGGGCGCCAGGAATAGCGCCAGCAGTGCGCTGAAGGCGAAGGCCGCGAGGGCCGCGCGCTTACCCCGGCGGCTGATGGCTCCGCGCTCGCGCCACCGCCGGATATGCGGTCCAAAATGCTGGTGATCGAGAAGCCTTGCTTCCAGCGCCGGACTTGATCGAGCGAAGAAAAACGCGGCCAATATCATGAAGGGCACCGTGGGCAGCAGCGGCAGGAAGATGCCCAGCGCGCCAAGCGCCAGCGCGACAAACCCACCCGTTAGATAGAGCGCCTGCCGCATCAGGCGGCGGGAAGGCGAAGCCGCACCAGCAGACCGCCCAGATCTTCACTTTCCTCCATCCCGACCGAGCCACCATAGATTTCCGCGACATCACGGACGATCGCAAGGCCAAGGCCGGTGCCGGGCTTCCCCGAGTCAAGCCGGACGCCCCGGTCGAAAATGCGCGTGCGTTCCTCTGGGGGGATGCCCATGCCGTCATCCTCCACCACAATTTCCACCATCGCGCTAACGCGGCTGACCGTCGCGAACACGCTGCCGCCGCCATATTTCGCAGCATTTTCGATGAGGTTGCCGAGCATCTCGTCAAGGTCCTGCCGCTCTACGCGGACCGTGGCCTCCTTGTCGCCATCCATGTCGATGCGGGTCTCGGGGTAAAGGCGTTGCACCGCGCGCTCGACAGCCTGAAGGCTGCCCCAGACCTCGGCCCGGCTCTGCGCCGCGCCACGCCGCCCGACCGCGCGGGCGCGGGCGAGATGGTGATCGACCTGCCGGCGCATCGTCGTGGCTTCACGGATGACCGTTTCGCCAAGGTCAGCCGCCTGCGCTGTCGCGGCATTCATGATGACCGTCAGCGGCGTCTTGAGCGCGTGGGCCAGATTGCCTGCATGGGTCCGCGCTTCTTCAGCCTGGCGCTCATTATGGGCGAGGAGCGCGTTCAATTCCTCGACCATGGGAAGCACTTCGGCGGGCATGGGTTCGGTGACGCGGCTCTTTTCCCCGGTGCGCATGCGCACGATTTCCTTCCGCACACGGCGCAACGGCCGCAGCCCATAGAGGGTCTGCAGCGTCGTCAGCACGATCAGCCCCAGCGCGAGCAGCGCGAAGCTTTGCGTCAGTGTCGATCGCAGGGCTCTGATCTGGTCATCCAGCCCTGCGCGAGCGGCGGCGACCATGAACATCCATCGCGTGTTGGAGCCCGGCAGGACGATCGTCCGCTCCATGATGCGCAGGTCTTCGCCGGGAAACTGCTTGCTGTCATAGGCGTGAAAAGTGCGGTCATCATGTTCGGGCAGAACGCGCAGCGCACGGTCCCACAAGGATCGCGATCGCCAATCCTCATGCCCCTTGGCGCTGATCTGATAATAAAGCCCGCTATTGGGTTCCAGGAAGCGTTGATCGGCTAGCGGGCGATTGAACAGCACTTCGCCATCCGGCCCGATTTCCGCCGACGCGATCATCGCGGTCAGCACATAATTGAGGCCATCGTCGAAATTGCGCGTGATCGCCGCGGACAAGACCCGGTCGAGCGCCAGCCCTCCGCCTAACAACAGGACGCTGATCCACAGCGCCGCAATCCCGATCATGCGTCGGCTCAGCGACCCCGTGGAATGAACTGGGGGAGGAGTGGTGGATTCGGACGGGCTTGCCATGGCGCTTATGTCAGAGCCATACGCGTGGAATGGAGATTACGGGTCGTCAGCGGCCGGGCTCGTCCAGGCTGTATCCCAGTCCCCGGATCGTCGTGATGACATCCGCGCCCAGCTTCTTGCGGATGCGGGTCACGAAGACTTCAATCGTGTTGGAATCGCGATCGAAATCCTGATCATATATATGTTCGATCAGTTCGGTGCGGCTGACCACCTTGCCCTTATGATGGAGCAGGTAGGACAGCAGCTTATATTCCTGAGCGGTCAGCTTTACCGGCTCGCCCTTCAGCGTGACCTTGCCTGAGCGGGTATCCAGCCGCACGTCGCCCGCGGTAAGTTCGCTCGAAGCGTTGCCCGACGCGCGGCGGATGAGCGCGCGCAGGCGGGCGATCAACTCCTCGCTCTGGAACGGCTTCGCCAGATAATCGTCGGCGCCGGCATCCAGGCCCGCCACCTTGTCCGACCAACTGTCTCGCGCGGTCAGCACGAGGACGGGAAAGCCCCGGCCTTCCTTGCGCCAGCGGTCCAGCACGGTCAGCCCGTCGATGGTGGGCAGGCCCAGGTCCAGGACTACGGCGTCATAGCTTTCGGTCGTGCCCAGGAAATGACCGTCCTCGCCATCGGTTGCGAGGTCCACGGCATAGCCCGCGCCTTCCAAGGTATTGCGGAGCTGTTGCCCGAGGCTCGGTTCATCTTCGACGATCAGCAGACGCATATGGCCCCGTTTCTTAGTGTTTTGCCTGGCGCGTCAGTGCGCCCAGCCGGTTATATCGCCTGTGCGCCCGTCCGCATCAACCCAAACCACCTTACCGTCCTTCACATATTTCAAGCGATAGCGGTTGGAGGAGGGATTGAATTCCGCACCAAGATAGGTTGCCCCGCCCATGGCGGCATCGACCCGGCGCTTGATGAGGGAGAAGGGCATGGTTTGCCCGTCGAGCATGGCGCGGCGCGCGGCGTCCTGTTCACCGCGCTGCCCGATCTCGGCCTGGGAAGGCGTGGCCGCCATCGCGGCGAGGGCGGCCAGACCGGTAATCAGGATGCTATGCTTCATCGTCATAGGGCATGCCATAGCGCCGAAGCATTGAACAGGTGGTGAATGGTGGCGTCAAAGCGGCGATCCGAGCGGGATTAGCGCTCCAACGCATATTGGACGGTTAGTGTGACGGACGATCCGACCTGCCCGGGTTCGACCGGCGTAGCCTGCTCGGCATCCGCCTTGAACCGGGCGGCGAGCATCGGCATCGGGGGATTGCCCCCGCTATTGCTTTCCGAAATGGAGATCAGGCGGGCCGAACGGTAACCGGCCGCTTGGGCATAGAAGTCCGCCTGTGACTTGGCACTCTTCAGCGCAGCCGCGCGCGCCTGCGCCAGCATCGGCGCAGGGTTTTCGATCGAGAAGGATGGACCGTTCACATTGGTCGCACCCGCTTCGACCAGCGTATCGAGCAGTGGGCCCACCTTTTTGATGTCGTGCAGCTTGATGGTCAGTTGGTTCGACGCTTCATAGCCGATGAAGCGTGGCCCGGCAGGCTGTCCCTCGCGGTTGCTGTAGTCATATTGGGCGCTGAGATTGATGCCGCTGGTCTGGATGTCCTTCTTGGCGATGCCTGCCTTGGCGAGCGTGGCGATCAGGCGGTCCATCTTCGCTGCATTGTCGCGCATCGCTTGCGTGGCGGTGGGCGCGCGCGTCTGCACGCCGGTGCCCACAACGGCGCGGTCCGGAGCGGCTTCCACCGTTTCGGTGACATTCAGTGTCACGACCGGAGCGGTTTCGGCGATGGTGACGCTCGTCTGCGCGATCGCCGCTGCGGGGAGCGATGCGGCGGCGAGGGCCATCATGGCGAAGGCAGACTTCATGGACGTATCTCCTTGGGAAAGCAGACGTCCTGTTTGTAACGGCTGCGATGAATGGACGCTGACGGGCGTTGAAAGCCTTTGGACAGCTTCCGGTTCCACATGCTCTTGCCCCGGCGCGCTGGAAGTCCTAGCTGCACGGCCATGCCGGCACCCATATTCTCCTTTGAAAATCTTGGCCTCAGCCAAGGCACGCATTGGCTTTTCCGCCATCTCGACATTTTTGTGGGCGAGCGGGACCGGCTTGCGCTGATCGGTCGCAATGGCGCGGGCAAGACGACGCTGCTGAAGCTGATCGCGGGGCAGGTAGAGCCCGATGAGGGCACGCGATCCGTCCGTCCCGGCGCGCGGGTCATCATGCTCGAGCAGGACCCGGACGTTGCTGAGTTCGCGACGTTGCGAGACTTTGCGCTGGCCGGTCAATTTGCACCGCCCGCGCATGAGGTGGAGGCGATTGCGAGCCAGCTCGGCATCGACCTGTCCCGCGAAGCCGCGACTGCCAGCGGGGGCGAGCGCCGCCGCGCCGCCATCGCCCGCGCATTGGCGAGCGAGCCCGACTTGCTGCTGCTCGACGAGCCGACCAACCATCTCGACATTGACGCAATCGATTGGCTGGAAGGCTGGCTGGGCCGCTACAACGGGGCGTTCATCGTCATCAGCCACGACCGCGCCTTCCTGACCCGGTTGACGCGGCAGACGCTGTGGCTCGATCGGGGGTCCATCCGCCGCAACGAGATCGGCTTTGGCGGGTTCGAGGATTGGATGGAAGCCGTATATGCCGAAGAAGCCCGCGCGGCCGAAAAGCTCGACGCAAAGCTCAAGATCGAGGCGCATTGGCTCCAGCGCGGCGTCACCGCCCGCCGCAAGCGCAACCAGGGCCGCCTCGCGAAGCTGTGGGAAATGCGCGCCCAGCGTGCCGCGATGGTCGGACCGCAGGGCGTCGCCAAGATCGCCGTCGCTGCCGACGACAGCAAGACGAAGAGCGTCATCACCGCGGAACATGTAACGAAGAGCTTCGGCGCGCGCACAGTCATCAAGGACTTCACCCTGCGCATCCAGCGCGGCGACCGGATCGGCATCGTCGGCGGCAATGGCGCGGGCAAGACGACGCTCTTGAAGCTGCTGACCGGCGAGCTCGCGCCGGATTCCGGTGTGGTGAGGCAGGCCAAGTCGCTCGACATGATCTTCATCGACCAGCAGCGCAGCCTGATGCAGGCCGACAAGCGTGTGCGCGACGTGTTGGCCGAAGGCGGCGATTGGATCGACGTGCGCGGGGTGCGCAAGCATGTCCACGGCTATCTGAAGGAATTTCTCTTCGACCCGTCTTTGGCCGAAGCGCGCGTGGGCACGCTGTCGGGCGGCGAGCGGTCGCGTCTGCTCTTCGCGCGGGAGTTCGCGCGCGAATCGAACCTGCTCGTGCTGGACGAACCGACCAACGACCTTGACCTCGAAACGCTCGACCTGCTGCAGGAGGTCATTGCCGATTATGATGGCACGGTGCTGATTGTCAGTCACGACCGGGATTTCCTTGACCGGACAGTGACCGTGACGCTCGGCCTCGACGGCTCGGGGCAGGTCGATGTGATCGTCGGCGGCTATGCGGACTGGGTGGCCAAGCGCCAGCCGAAAAGCGCGCCCAAAGCGGAAAAGAAAGCCGCTGCCGCTCCGCCACCGCCCAGGACCGCCGCGACCAAGCTCAGCTACAAGGATCAGCGTGACCTGGACCTGCTGCCCAAGACCATCGAGGAACTGGAGAAGGCCATAGCGCGCGATGAAGAGGCGATGGCTGACCCTGCGCTCTACGCCCGCGATCCCAAGCGTTTCGCCGCGCTAACCAAGGCGATCGAGCAGGCGCGCGCGGACAAGGATGCGGCCGAGGAACGCTGGCTGGAATTGGCGGAAAAGGCCGAGGGGCTAAACGGCTGACAGCAGGAGACGCGAAGGCATGGCGGCGATGGAAGGATCAGCGGCAGGCGCGCCAGAGCAAGCGCACCACGCCGTCCATTATGTCAATCGCGTGGGCTGGCTGCGTGCGGCGGTCCTAGGCGCGAATGACGGCATCGTCTCGACCGCCAGCCTGCTTGCGGGCATCGCCGCCTCGGGGGCCGCACGTGAGGCGATTCTGCTGTCGGGCATAGCAGCGTTGGTCGCGGGCGCCATGTCCATGGCGGCCGGCGAATATGTGTCGGTCAGCGCGCAGTCCGACACGGAGCGGGCGGACCTTGCCAAGGAAAAGCGAGCGATCGCGCAGCAACCGGATGTCGAGTGGCAGGAACTGCGCGGCATCTATGTGGAGCGCGGCCTCACGCCTGAACTGGCCGGGGAGGTGGCACGGCAGTTGATGGACGCCGATGCACTGGCCGCCCATGCCCGCGATGAGCTGGGCATTTCCGACATCAGCACCGCGCGGCCGGTGCAGGCGGCGCTTACATCCGCCGCGACCTTTTCTGCGGGCGCGCTCGCCCCGGTTGTTGCAGCAGCCTTATGCCCTGCCTCCATAGCGCTTCCGGTGATCGTTATTACATCGCTACTGTGCCTGGCGCTGCTTGGTTATGTCGGCGCGCGGCTGGGCGGGGGGAAGGCTGCCCGTTCGGTCGGCCGAGTGGTCTTCTGGGGCATGTTGGCGATGGTGGTGACGGCGGGTGCGGGCAGGCTTTTCGGCGCGGCCATATGATGGCAAGGTCCGCGCGTTCAAGAATCTCAAGGAGACGATCATGACTTCGATCCAGCAAATTCCGCTGAAGACGATCAAGGGCGCAGACGCCAGCCTGGCGGACTATACGGGCAAGGTGGTGCTGGCGGTCAATGTCGCCTCCAAATGCGGCCTCACCCCGCAATATGAGGGGCTCGAAAAGCTCTATCGCGATTATAAGGACAAGGGCTTGGTCGTCGCGGGTTTCCCCGCCAACGACTTCGGCGCGCAGGAGCCGGGCAGCAATGATGAGATTGCGACTTTCTGCACGACCAATTTCGGCGTCGATTTCCCCATGTTCGAAAAGATCGTCGTGACCGGCCCGGAAAAGCACCCGCTTTATGCCGCCCTCACCAGCGAGCAGCCCAAGGCGCAGGGCGAAGGCGACGCGTTCCGCGACAAGCTCAAGGGATATGGCATGACGCCGACCGAAGAGCCTGAAGTTCTGTGGAACTTCGAAAAATTCCTGATCGCCAAGGACGGCACGGTCGCCGCACGCTTCGCGCCCGCCACCACGCCCGACGATCCCGCGCTGGTGTCGGCGATCGAGGCGGAATTGGCCAAGTAAAGCCAAGCGCCGCTATTCTGGCGCCGGCCTGTACGACAGGGCGAGCGAACCGGAATAGCGGCACGTCGGCGCAGCACTCTATCTTGTGCCGTCCCTCGACAGCTAGTGGTGCCAGAGGCTAACTCGCCTCATGATACCATCTGCGATCGCCCTTCATCAGATCGGCCCGGTGCTGGAAACGCTCAGCATCGTGGGGATCTTCGTCTTTGCGGCATCTGGCGCGCTGGCCGCCGCGAGGCTGGGCCAAACGCTTGTCACCTTCGCCTTCTTCGCACTGATAACGGGGGTGGGAGGCGGCACCGTGCGCGATCTGCTGATCGGTGCGCCGGTCTTCTGGGTGCATGATCCGGTCCCCGCCATCACCTGCATGATCGCGGCCCTGCTCGTCTGGTTCACCCCGCGCAGGCTATGGAGCGACCGCGCGCTGGATTGGCTAGACGCCATCGGCCTTGCGGCCTTCGCCGTGTTCGGAGCCGCCAAAGCGATGAGCTACGGCATCCCGCCTCTCGTCGCAGCCATGATGGGCGTGGTCACGGGTTGCGTAGGCGGCATTCTTCGCGACCTGCTCGCCCATGAGCCATCCATCCTGCTACGCCCAGAGCTTTATGTGACTGCGGCCGCATTGGCATCGGGCTTGTTCGTGGTGCTGCATTGGTGGGGGCTGGATGTACCCGTCGCGGGCGTCGTGGCTGCGGTGCTGGGTTTTCTGTTGCGGGCCATCGCGATCTGGAGAGGGTTGGGGTTGCCAGTCTATCGGGGTAAGTAAAGCGTCTTTGATTTGCCAATCGCCGGTATCATTTCAGGCAGCGGTGAACGTGACAGCCTCGATCTTGTTTCCGTCCGGATCGCGAACGAAGGCGGCATAGTAATTGGCGTCATACTCGGGTCTTAGGCCAGGCGCACCTTCACCTGAGCCGCCATGGGCTATTGCGGCCTTGAAAAATGCATCGACAGCGGCTCGTTTTTCAACCTCGAAAGCAACATGGACCCCGTTGCCAACCGACGCGCCGCCGCCGTCTGCGGGAAGGTTGAGGCTGAAGACGGTGATGCCAACGCCGTACCCAATGGCGTCACTGACATCCAACGTTCGCCGCATGCCCAACTCATGCATGACCGGGTCATAAAAGGCGCGCGCTCGTTCCAGGTCGGTCGTGCCGAGGGAGATATGGTGCAGCATCTTCGCCAAATGTGCTCGCCCGCTGGGAGTTCCAATCGCCTCGCGCGAAGATCGGCGAAGCGCAAGGGTCTTGCGATATGGCCGCTTTTAACTTCTCTCACCCCCGCCAAATCGAAGTCAGCAACGCCATCAAGCCTCGCTGATCAGCTGCACTCACGGCCTTCGGTGCGCCATAACCTTTGCATTCAAGGCAATCGGCGCGCACGCCTGCACCGCTCAGCAATTCCCGCACATCAGCGATGGCCTGCATTGCCCAGCGGCGCTGGATCATCGCCTGGCGGCTCAGCATGTCGCGTCCCGTGTCGGCATCCTCGTCGTCGCGTTCGGTCATCGACTGGATGAACTCGGCGAATTTGTCGGGTTCCTTCTCGATGCGGTAGGTTTTTGCCTTCGCGGGGTCGAGCTTGGCGAGCTTGGCTGCTTCCGCGATCGCCTCTTCAAGGCCGCCGAAGCGATCGACCAAGCCGATCTGTCGCGCCGTGCCGCCGTCCCAGACGCGGCCTTGGGCGATGGCGTCGATCTGCTGGGGCGATTTGCGGCGGGCCTTGGCCACTAAGCCGACAAAGCGGCCGTAAATATCCTCGATCCCCATCTGCATGATGCGATCGAACTCCGGCGTCGTCCCGGCCGCAAGGTCCGGTTGGCCCGATAGCGGCGTGGTGCGCACGCCATCCGTGGTGATGCCGAGCTTGGCCAGCGTTCCTTCAAAGCTCGGCAAGATGCCGAAGACGCCGATGGATCCGGTGATCGTGCCGGGCTCGGCGAGGATCAGGTCGGCGGGGGTCGAAACCCAATAGCCGCCACTTGCCGCGACATTGCCCATCGACACGACGACAGGCAGTCCTTCCCGCTTGGCCTCCATGATGGCCTGCCGGATCTTTTCCGATGCCATGACGGAGCCGCCGGGGGAATCGACGCGGACCACCAGCGCCTTCAGTTCCTTTTCGGACAGGGCCTTGTAAAGCAGCGCGGAGATCGTGTCTCCGGCCGCGCTCCCGGGTCCCGCATCGCCATCGACGATCTCGCCTGCGATCGTGATCACGCCGATCTGGCCATTATTGGCTGGCCGGTGCGCCTTGGCGTAAGTGGGAAGGTCGATGCTGGCGAAGTCGCCAGGCCGTTCGTCGGAAGGTTCGCCAGCAACTTGCGCCACCCGCTCACCGAAAGCCGCTTCATCGCCCAGCCGGTCGATCAGTCCCGCACTCAGGGCCGCCTTCGCCAGGTTGCCGCGTGCGGCTTCGGCTGCGCCTGCAGGATTGGCGGCATAGGCGGCCAGCTTGGCTTTCGGGCGGGCCCGAGCGACTTCCTGCTGCCAACCTTCCCACAGCGCATCAGCCAGCGCCTGATTGGCCTGCCGCGCCTCGGGCGATTGATCGGAGCGGATGAAGGGTTCGACGAAACTCTTGTAAGTGCCGACGCGATAGACGTGCGTGTTGACGCCCAGCTTGTCGATCAGGCCCTTGTAATAAAGCCCTGAACCGCCGCGGCCCAGAATGGCGACGCCGCCCAGCGGATCGACCCAGCTTTCGCTGGCATGGGCAGCAAGTTGATAGCTGTCATCGCTGTAGATGGTCGCAAAGGCGAAGACCGGCTTGTTCGCGGCGCGAACGCCGTCCAGCGCCTTGCCCACGCGTGACAGGGCAACTTGGCCGCCGCCCAGGAACCCATCGAGGTTCAGGACAACCGCCTTGACCTTGTCATCGGTCCTGGCTGCTTCCAGCGCGGTAACGATGTCGGACAGCCGATATTCCCTGGTCTCCTGCCCCGATCCGGTCAGCAGGGAAAAGGGATCGATCTCCGCAGGCTGCTCGACGATCGTGCCGTCGAGCTTCAATAGCAAGGCGCCGCTGCTGACGCTGCGGGCAGGCTTGGGGGACCAGGACAGGGCGGCATAGAGCAGGCCGAAGAAACCAAGCAGGAGCAGCAGCACCAGCCCGTCCTTGATGGCGACCAATATGCGCCAAACACCCTTCACAAATGCCAAGTTGCCAGTTCCTTTTTCAATTGTCCTTCGAGCTATCCGATCGGCGGACCGACTGCAATGTGGGGCGGCGCGCGGGGCGCACAAGCTTGCGCCCGTGATTTCCGGCGTTATGGGAAGCGCCAACATTCGCTTAGTGCAGGAGAAGCGTTTCATGCCCACACTCGTTCTCATCCGTCATGGCCAATCGGCCTGGAACCTGGAAAACCGCTTCACCGGCTGGTGGGACGTGGACCTGACGGAAAAGGGCGTGGAGGAAGCGCGCGCTGCTGGCCAGTTGCTGTCGGCCAAGGGACTGGACTTCGATCGCTGCTTCACCTCGGTCCAGACCCGCGCGATCAAGACGTTGAACCTGGCGCTGGAGGAAATGGGCCGGCTGTGGCTGCCTGTCGAAAAGGACTGGCGTCTGAATGAACGGCATTATGGCGGGCTCACCGGCCTTAACAAGGCGGAGACGGCCGCTAAGCATGGCGATGCGCAGGTCAAGATCTGGCGCCGCAGCTTCGACATTCCGCCGCCGGCGCTGGAGCCGGGCGGTGAGTTCGACCTGTCGAAAGACCGCCGCTATGACGGCATCGCCATTCCTTCCACGGAATCGCTCAAGGATACGATCGCGCGCGTGCTGCCCTATTGGGAAAGCCGGATCGTGCCGGAATTGAAGGCGGGCAAGCGCGTCCTTATTTCCGCCCACGGCAATTCGCTGCGCGCTCTGGTCAAGCATCTGTCCGGTATCCCCGATGACGAAATCACCGAACTGGAGATCCCGACCGGCCAGCCGATCGTCTATGACCTGGCCGACGATCTGACCGCGAAGGAGCGCTATTATCTGTCGGAGCGTTGAGCGTTCCAAATCCCGCATTGCCCCTTTCCGGTCCTGCCGCTAAGGGGCTTTGCTTTCCGCGCCATCAGGGGAAGTCAGGCGAATGACCGCTAAAGTCGGCATCATCATGGGATCGCGTTCCGATTGGGAAACGATGCGTCATGCGGCCGAGACGCTGACCGCTCTCGGCGTCCCGCATGAATGCAAGGTGGTCTCGGCCCATCGCACGCCGCAGCGGCTTTACGACTATTCGACCGGCGCGGTGTCCCGCGGCCTGAAGGTCATCATCGCCGGGGCAGGGGGCGCGGCTCATCTCCCCGGGATGGCCGCTTCGATGACGCGCCTCCCGGTGCTGGGTGTGCCGGTCGAATCCAAGTCGCTGAAGGGCATGGATTCCCTCCTTTCGATCGTGCAGATGCCCGGCGGCATACCTGTTGGCACTCTTGCTATCGGAAAGCCCGGCGCGATTAACGCCGCGCTGCTCGCCGCCTCGATCCTGGCCACCACCGACGACGCGCTGGCGGAGCGGCTCGATATGTGGCGTGAAAAGCAGACCAACGACGTCGCGGAGACGCCCGAATAAGATGACGACCATCGCGCCCGGTTCCACCATCGGCATTCTTGGCGGCGGCCAGCTCGGCCGCATGATCGCGATCGCCGCCGCGCAACTGGGCTATCGCACCCACATTTATGCACCCGAGACGAGCGGCCCGGCTGCTGACGTCTCTCCGCGCTGGACCCAGGGCGCCTATGAGGATGCAGCCGCGCTGGCGGCTTTCGCAGACAGCGTCGATGTCGTCACTTATGAGTTCGAGAATATCGACCCTTCAGCGGTCGAAGTGCTCGCCACCCACGGCCTGGTCCGTCCGGGCGCACAAGCGTTGCGCGTGGCGCAGGACCGACTGGCGGAAAAGAGCTTCGTGCGCGACCTGGGCGGGCTCACCGCGCCCTTCGCATCGGTCGAGAGCCTCGACGATCTGGAGCAGGCGATCGCCACCATCGGCAGCCGCGCGATCCTGAAAACCAACCGCATGGGCTATGACGGCAAGGGGCAGGCGCGCCTGAACGAGCCGGGCGATGCAGTCGGCGCCTGGAACGCGATCGGCCGGCAGAGCGCGATCCTTGAAGGCTTCGTGACTTTTGAGGAGGAGTTTTCCGTCATCCTGGCGCGCGGCGCGGACGGTGAAGTCCGCTTCTGGGATTCGCCCGCCAACGTCCATGTCGATGGCATCCTGTCCACCTCCACGGCTCCTGCAGGTGAACGCATCGAGGCGCAGGTAGAGGGTGCGCGGGCCCTTGCCGCGCAGGTCGCTGCCGCACTGGACTATGTCGGCGTACTGACCCTGGAGTTTTTCGCCAGCGCCGATGGCCCGGTCTTCAACGAAATGGCTCCGCGCGTGCACAATAGCGGCCATTGGACCATCGAAGGCGCCGTCACCAGCCAGTTCGAAAATCACGTCCGCGCCATTTGCGGTCTGCCTTTGGGTGACACCCGCCTCGCCGCCAAGCGGGTGGAAATGCGCAACCTGATCGGCGACGAAGCGAATGACTGGCAGGCGATCCTGACCGATCCGGCTGCCCATCTGCACCTCTACGGTAAACATGAAGCGCGTGCCGGGCGCAAGATGGGCCATGTCACCCGGCTAACGCTGTGAGTGCAAAGCCGGAGATCGTCCTTGTCCTCGCCCGCGCCGACAATGGCGTGATCGGTAGGGACGGCGGACTCCCCTGGCGGCTTCCAGCGGACCTCAAGCATTTCAAGGCGCTCACCCTTGGTCATCCCATGATCATGGGCCGCAAGACTTTCGACAGCCTGCCGGGCCTGCTTCCCAGCCGCCGTCATATCGTCCTCACTCGCGACGCCGGATGGAGCCGTGAAGGCGCGGAGGTCACTCATGACGTTGCCGGAGCGATCCGTTTGGCGGACGCGCCCGTGGTCATGGTGATCGGCGGCGCGGAAATCCACCATCTGTTCCTTCCACAAGCCGACCGCATCGAACTCACCGAGGTTCATCTGGATACGCCCGGCGATGCGGCCATTCCCTATCCCGACGCTACCGAATGGCAGGAGGTCGCGCGGCAGGATCATGCCGCGCAGGGCGAATATCCCGCCTACAGCTTCGTCACCTTCCGCCGCCGCACTGCGCCATGAAGCCGCATTGCCAGCGGCGGGGCAGGTCCCTATAGCCACCGCCATGGAGCGGCTTGAAAGTGGCGTCCCGATCCCCGCCCATTTGCGCGGGAGCATCATGGCGCTGGGCAATTTTGACGGGTTTCACCTCGGCCATCAGGCGGTCGTCGGCCGGGCAGTCGCTCGCGCCCGCGCGGAAGGACGTCCCGTCATCATTGCGACCTTCGATCCGCATCCGATGCGCCTTTTCCGCCCGAATACGCCCTGGTTCCGCCTTACCACGCTGGATCAGCGGCAAGCTCTTTTTGCCAAGGCAGGGTCGGACGCCATGCTCGTTTTCGCCTTCACCCGCCAACTCGCTGCGCTGGACCCCGAGCATTTCGTCGAACTGCTGGTCGAAGGGATGGGCGTCGCAGGCGTGGTCACAGGCCAGGATTTCACCTTCGGCCAGGGCCGCAGCGGCACGGTGGCGACCTTGGCGCAGCTTGGCGCGGCGCGCGGCATGAGTGCCGAAGCAGTCGCGCCTGTCACCGATGAGCGCGGGGAAGTCGTGTCCTCCAGCCGCATCCGCGCAGCGCTGAAGTCGGGGGATTGCGCGACGGCTACTCGCCTTTTGACCCGGCCTTTCGCCATTCAGGGGCTGGTTCAGCACGGCGACAAGCTCGGCCGCACGATCGGCTTTCCTACCGCCAATATCGACCTTGGCCATTATCTTCGCCCCGCCTATGGCATCTACGCGGTTCGCGGATTGCTGCCCGACGGCCGCGTGTTGGATGGAGCGGCCAATCTTGGCGTCCGCCCCAGCTTCGATCCGCCGAAGGAATTGCTGGAGCCCCACTTCTTCGATTTCGCCGAAAGCCTTTATGATCAGTGCATCGAAGTGCAACTGATCGACTATCTCCGGCCCGAGGCGAAATATGACGGGCTGGAGGCGCTCACAGCCCAGATCGCCAAGGACTGCGACGCCGCGCGGCAAATCCTTGCGAGAACGCCACACCTCGCGTAGGGCGCACTTTCCATTTTACTCCGTTCGTCCTGAGTAGCCATTGAGCTTGTCGAAATGGCGTATCGAAGGATTTGGTCTTGCGCAGATGCTTCGATACGGGCCTTCGCCAAGCTCAGTCCCCACTCAGCACGAACGGTGAGTTTTAGTGCCGGACCGAAGATGACCGATCAGCCTGACTACAAGTCCACCGTCTTTCTCCCCGTCACCGACTTCCCGATGAAGGCGGGCCTGGCGCAGAAAGAACCGGCGATCCTCGCGCGATGGGAGGAAATGGACCTCTACGGCAAGCTGCGCGAACGGCGGAAGGGCCGCGAAGGCTTCATCCTTCATGATGGCCCGCCCTACGCCAATGGCGACATCCATATGGGCCATGCGATGAACAAGGTGCTGAAGGACATCATCGTCCGCAGCCAGTCGCTGCTCGGCAAGGACGCGCCCTATGTGCCCGGCTGGGACTGCCACGGCCTTCCGATCGAATGGAAGATCGAGGAGGAGTATCGCAAAAAGAAGCAGAATAAGGACGAGGTTCCCGCACAGGAATTCCGCGCTCAATGCCGTGCCTATGCGGACAAATGGGTCGGGGTTCAGAAGGAGCAGTTCAAGCGCCTCGGCGTAATGGGTGATTGGGACGATCCCTATCTCACCATGAAGTTCGACGCCGAAGCTACCATCGTGTCTGAACTGCTGAAATTTGCGGAGAGCGGCCAACTTTATCGCGGGGCGAAGCCCGTCATGTGGTCCTCGGTCGAAAAGACTGCGTTGGCCGAGGCGGAAGTCGAATATGAGGACATCGTCTCGACCCAGATCGATGTGGCGTTCGAGATTGTCGATGCGCCCAACGCGCCCGAACTGGTCGGCGCCCATGCGGTGATCTGGACGACGACGCCTTGGACTATCCCGGTGAACCAGGCTTTGGCCTACGGGCCGGAAGTCGATTATGTCCTGCTTGAAGGTGAGGGGCGGAAGTTCCTTATCGCCGAAGCTCTGATCGGCCCGTTCAAGGAGCGCACTGGCCTGCTCCATGCGCAGCCGCACAAGCACTTCAAGGGCTCGCAACTCACTGGAGCTGTGGCGCGCCATCCGATCTACAACCTCCTTCGTCATCCCGGCGGAAGCCAGGATCCCGCTCCTGTGGATGAGGCTGCGCTCGCCTTTTACGCCAAGCCCCGCCCGTTCCTGCCCGGTGATTTCGTCACCACGGACGCCGGCACTGGCCTTGTCCACATGGCCCCTGACCATGGCGAGGACGACTTCGCACTCTGCAAGGCGCATGGCATCAATCCCGTCTTCGCCGTCGAAAATGACGGAAAATATCGCGAGGATTGGGCGTGGCTCGGCGGCCAGGGGTCGGTCATCAACCCGAAGTTCGTCAGCAAGGACGGACCGATCTGCACGGACCTTAGGGAGGCTGGCGGTCTGCTCGCCGCGTCGGACGACTTCAAGCATAGCTACCCCCACAGCTGGCGTTCCAAGGCGAAGATCATCTTCCGCTGCACCCCGCAATGGTTCATCCCGATGGACCGGGCGATCGGCGACGGCATCATCCCGCGCTGCGCCGAAGAAGAAGCGATCCTCGCTGCCCAAGGTAACGGCGCGACCCTGCGCGGCACCGCGCTCGACGCCATCGAAAAGACCCGGTGGGTGCCGGAGCGCTCGATCAACCGCATCCGCTCGATGGTGGAGGGCCGCCCCGATTGGGTGATCAGCCGCCAGCGCGCCTGGGGCGTCCCTATCGCCCTCTATGTTAATCGGAAGACGGGCGAGTATCTCGTTGATAAGGCGGTCAACGCTCGCATCATCGAAGCTTTCAAGAGCGCGGGCGCCGACGCTTGGTTCGGTGCGGATCACCAGGCGTTTCTTGGTCCCGATTACGACCTCAATGACTATGAGGTGGTGAACGACATTCTCGATGTCTGGTTCGACAGCGGCTCAACCCACAGCTTCGTGGTCGAGGGCCGCTATGGAGAAGGCGTCCGCGCCGACCTCTATCTCGAAGGCTCCGACCAGCATCGCGGCTGGTTCCAGTCCTCGCTGCTGGAAGCCAGCGGCACCCGCGGTCGCGCACCTTATGACGCCGTCCTCACCCACGGCTTCGCGCTGGACGGCCAGGGCCGGAAAATGTCGAAGAGCCTCGGCAATGTGGTCGATCCGCTGAAGGTGATCGGCGAAAGCGGCTCCGACATCCTTCGCGTCTGGGTCGCAAGCACCGACTATTTCGATGACGTCCGCATCGGCAAGGAAGTGCTGGCCGGATCCTCTGACGCCTATCGCAAACTCCGCAATAGTTTCCGCTACTTGCTTGGCGCTCTTTCTGATTTTTCCGAAGAGGAAAAGCTGCCCGTCAACGAAATGCCGGAATTGGAGCGCTACATGCTCCACCTGCTCTCCAAGCTCGATGCGGACCTCAGGGCCGTGGTCGATAAGGCGGCGGGGAGCGAGAATTGGCTGGAATTCAGCCGCTATACCCGCGCCCTGTTCGATTTCGCCAACAGCGACCTGTCGGCTTTCTTCTTCGACATCCGCAAGGACTGCCTCTACTGCGATGCGAAGTCGGACCTTAAGCGCCGCGCTTATCGCACGGTGCTCAACACGCTGTTCCACGCGCTCGTCCGCTATGCCGCGCCGATCATACCCTTCACTGCTGAGGAAGTGTGGCAAAGCCGCTATCCAAATGAAGAAGAAAGCGTGCACTTCCTTGAATGGCCCGAGATCGATGCGGCTTGGCTCGACAGCGGCCTCGAAGGCAAATGGACCGCCCTGCGCAGCCAGCGCAATCAGGTCAACGAAGCCATCGAACCGCTCCGCCGCGAAAAGGTGATCCGCTCCAGCCTAGAGGCCGACGTCACCATGGGCGAGCAGGTCCCCAGTGACGGTGTGAACTTCGCCGAAATCGCCATCGTCGCGCGCATCGAAACGGGTGTGGGCGACGGCATTATCGTCAAGCCCAGCGACTGGCACAAATGCGGCCGCTGCTGGCGCCTGCTGCCGGAAGTTGAGGAAGACGGCACCCTTTGCAACCGCTGCGATGAAGTGCTTGGTGCATGATCTTTGCTCTGTCCTACACGCGCTGTACCGGGCTATATGCCCAGCGCGGGATGGGGCTGCAGGAAAACAGGAATAATATGGCGCTTCTCTGGGGTTCTCTCGTGTCATCTTTGCCACTCAAATCCTGCGGCTCGTACTGCTGATGGCCGTCGTCAATCACCGCCCCCTTGGGTTGATTGTCGCGATCGTCATTTTGGCGATGGACCAGCTCATCAAATATACCGTCACCTATCCGCTCGCCCTTAAGAGCCGGTTGGATGACGGCATCGAAATCCTGCCGATCTTCCGCCTGCGTTGGCTCGAAAATCGGGGCGTTTCGATGGGCTTTTTCCACGCGGACACGAACATGATGCGCTGGATTTTGGTCGGGATGACCATGTTGATCGCGGGTTTCGTGGGCGTGTGGATGTGGCGTGAAAAGGCGCGGCAGGACGTTGCGGCGCTCGGCCTCGTCCTTGGCGGTGCGATCGGCAATATCGTGGATCGCGTGCGCCTCGGCTATGTGGTCGATTATGCCGACCTGCATTTCGGTGAATGGCGGCCCTTCCTGATTTTCAACCTGGCTGATGCGGCCATCACTTTCGGCGTGTTGATCCTTCTTGCGCGGGCGCTTCTGCTGCGCGAGAAGGGCGCAAAGACGGAGTCATTGAACTAATGCGTAAACTGATCCTCGCCGCTGGCCTGATTTCGATGCTGTCCGCTTGCGGCGGTGGCGGCGGCCTTTTCAACCGTGACCGCCCCGATGAGTTCGCCGTGTCGCGCCAGGCTCCACTGGTGATCCCGCCTGATTACGCGCTGGTCCCGCCCGCACCCGGCACTCCAGCCGCCGCGTCAGTCGATTCCAGCCGCGCTGCAGTGGAAGCCATGTTTGGTGGCCCGGCTCAGCGCAGCGCTGCCGAGGCGGCTGCCTTGACGGCTGCGGGTCGCGCCAATGCTGCTGCGGGCATTCGTTCCTCCGTTGGTGATCCGGGGACCGAGGTTGTGGATAAGGGCGCTACGACTCGTGAAATCATCGCCGCTCCGGAAGGCGACGGCCAGGATGCGCGCGCGGCTGTCCCACAGCAATAATTGCAACAAAGGCTTAGGGCTGGTTCTCGACAAAGGTCTTGAACCGGCCCAAAGTTTCTTCCCACTGGCTACCGACCTGAGCAAGCCAGTCTCGCGCTTCCGCAACCGCTTCCGCGCGCAGAGCGAAGAGCGCTTCCCGGCCACTCCGGGTGCGTTCCACCAATCCAGCGCCTAGTAGCACATCCAGATGCTTTGCAACGGCCTGCCGAGTGATCGGCAAGCCTTCGCCCAGTTGAACTATGGAGCGCGCCGTGCCGTCGGAGAGATGACTTATCAATCCCAGCCGCGTTACATCGCCCAGAGCCGCAAAAAGCCGGGCAGGGGCGTTCTCAACCTTCAACATAGGCGCGGATGGTCTGAACCTGCTCCGTCCAACCGCCATCATTGGAGCGCATGACATCGCTCCGTCGAGGCTCCGGCACCTTATCAAAGCCGCTTTCGGTCACCGTCAGCAGCGTGCCATCCCCCGTCGGTTCGAGTAGAAATTCCACCAGCGTCCATTCCGGGACGGGCACGCCACTCTCCATCAACTCCTTGTCGCCGCCGGTGGCTGGCCACTCATATGCGAAGCGCCTCATGGGCTCGATCGCTACTACCCGCGCCTCCCAGCGATAATCCTCATAGCCTGGATAGGTCATATGTCCCGTGGATGGCTGGCCGACAACAAAAGGCTGATCCAACGCTACACGGAACCACGTTCCGAACTTCTCATGATTGATGAGCGCATCCCAGACGCGTTCAATGGGCGCGGCGATATCGACGCTCTTTGTGATGGACTCAGGCATGTCGGCAACCTCCTGATTGCAGACATGCGCCCTCTGGGTGAGTTAAGCAACCATTTGGTTGCGATTCAAGCGCGAGCCTCTGTGCCGATGCCGGGACTGTTGTGGCGAAGTGCTGTCAGCACCGTCTCCACAATCGCTACCGCGTCCAGACGCGCGTCGGCATATTGCAGCTCAGGCTTGTCCTGATCCTGAAAAACGTCCGGTAAGCGCATCGTCCGCAGCTTTAGGCCATTGTCTATCAGACCAAGGTCGCTAGCCAGCGTCAGCACATGCGCGCCCAAACCGCCGATCGCGCCCTCCTCGATCGTCACGGCGACTTCGTGGGTCGTCAGCAGGCGGCGGATCATCGCCTCATCGAGTGGCTTGGCGAACCGCAGGTCAGCTACGGTCGTGGACAGACCCTTGGCTTCCAGCACCTCGGCGGCCTTCAGCGCTTCTTCAAGCCGGGTTCCGAGGGAGAGAATAGCGACCTGCCGCCCCTCTCGTACGATCCGGCCCTTGCCGATTTCCAGCCGCTCGGGCGTTTCAGGCAGCGGTATGCCTATGCCGTTGCCGCGTGGGTAGCGAACGGCGATCGGGCCATCATCATAGACCGCGCAGGTGTGAACCATGTGCACCAGTTCTGCCTCGTCGGCCGCAGCCATGACAACCATGTTCGGGAGCGTGGCGAGATAGGTAATGTCGAAACTGCCAGCGTGCGTCGATCCATCCGCGCCCACCAGTCCCGCCCGATCAATAGCGAAACGCACCGGCAAATTCTGGATCGCAACATCATGCACGACCTGATCATAGGCGCGCTGCAGGAAGGTCGAATAGATCGCGCAGAAGGGGCGCATGCCTTGGGCAGCCAGTCCGGCCGCGAAGGTCACTGCATGCTGTTCGGCGATGCCCACATCGAAGGAGCGAGCCGGGAAGCTCTCAGCGAATTTGTCGAGGCCTGTGCCCGAGGGCATCGCTGCTGTGATTGCGCAGATGGTCTCGTCGCGTTGCGCTTCGGCAATCAGCGCCTTCGCGAACACGGCGGTATAGCTGGGCGGGCCAGGAGGAGCCTTTGCCTGAGCGCCCGTGATGACGTCGAATTTCTGCACGCCATGATATTTGTCAGCTGCGGCTTCAGCGGGCGCATAACCCTTGCCCTTTTGCGTAACAACATGGACGAGGCAGGGACCTTCGGCCGCGTCGCGCACATTTTCGAGGACAGGAATCAGCTGGTCCAGATTATGTCCGTCGATCGGGCCTACATAATAAAAGCCCAGTTCCTCAAACAAGGTGCCGCCCATCGCCATGCCGCGTGCAAATTCGTCCGTCTTGCGGGCAGCATTGTGCAGCGGCCGGGGCAGCCGGCGCGCGAGGCGCTTCGCCAGATCGCGCAGGCCAAGGAACTCACGGCTGGACACTAGGCGCGCAAGATAGGCCGACAGGCCGCCCACCGGAGGTGCGATGGACATGTCATTGTCGTTGAGGATCACGATCAGCCGGTTCCCGGCCTCGCGGGCATTATTCATCGCCTCATAGGCCATGCCGGCCGACATGGCGCCGTCACCGATAACCGCAATGCCTTTGCCGGCTTTGCCCGAAAGCTTGCTGGCTACAGCAAAACCGAGCGCCGCGCTGATCGATGTCGAGCTATGCGCCGCGCCGAACGGATCATATTCGCTTTCGGCCCGCTTGGTGAAGCCAGACAGGCCGCCGCCCTGCCGCAGCGTACGGATGCGGTCGCGCCGGCCGGTCAGAATCTTGTGCGGATAGCATTGGTGGCCGACGTCCCAGACCAGCTTGTCGTTGGGCGTGTCGAACACATAATGGATGGCGGTGGTCAGCTCAACTACACCCAGTCCTGAACCCAGATGGCCGCCGGTAACGCCAACGGCGGAGATCACCTCTTGCCGCAGTTCGTCGGCAAGCTGGTGAAGCTGTTCCGGCTTCAGCGTGCGCAGGTCCGCCGGCCAGACAATCTGGTCGAGCAGCGGTGTGGAGGGGCGATCATTCATGAAAGACATAGACTCCCGAGCGCGCTAGGCCGTTCCTGGGTAAAGCGCAACGCTCCCTTCACGCCATACACTTGGCGCAAGTTCCCAAAATCTCGATTACAGGGCGTTCTGGCCGAAATCCCTGATGTTCCGCGACTGCGCGCACATCGCCGGTCACTGCGTCGTCATCGACATGAGTCGCTTCCTTGCAGCTTCGACACACGAGGAAGATGCAGTCATGGTGACAGCCCGGATGCGCATTGGCGATATAGGCGTTGGCGCTTTCCACGCGCATTGCGATGTTGTTCGCGACGAACAGGTCGAGGATGCGATAGACGCTGTTGGGCGCTACCCGCTTGCCACGCGTCCTGGAGACATTGTCGGCGATGTCATAGGCCGATGTCGGTTTTTCTTCCGCCGCCAAGGCATCAAAGATCGCAGCGCGCATCGGCGTCCACTGCTCATTCTGCGCTTCGAGCGTGGTGCGCGCCGCTTCCGCCAGGCTTTGCCCCGTCGGTTCATGATGGTGGTGATGCTGTTCGGCCATATGGGTTAATCTATGCTTGGGTGCTGTTCGGGGCAAGGGCAGGCTGTCAGCCGCGCCAGTAGATCCATGCCGTCCATAGCCATCCTGCGATCATCAAGGTGCCGCCGATCGGCGTGATCGCACCCAGCCAGCGCGGCCCGCCTATCGCCATCGCATAGAGCGAAAAAGCGAAGATCGCCGCGCCAGTCAGAAGCAGCAGCGCAGGGCCTCGTGCGGCGTTGGCCAAGGTGAGCGCCGCGACCGCGTGGATCAGCTGATAGAGGCCGCCGGTCCGCAGCCACTCCGCGTGTTGGGGGCTGGATGCACCATGGGCACCAAAAGCGCCCGCCGCGATGGCTAGCGCGGCCGACAAAGCGGCCAGGACTGCGATCATGCTTTTTCCTCTTCCTCGCCCCGCGCGATAAGATGCATGCGGCGGCCGGGCCGGAACATCAGTTCCTTGGCAGCCATCAATGTTCCTTGCTCACTCTGTACGGTCAAGCGCTGTTCGTCATTTTGGCGATATTGGCGTTCGACTTCCTCGATCTCCGGCTGGGGAACGCCCAATGTCGCCATCGCCTGCACGCCCATGCAGATAGCCGATTCGAAGACTTCGCGAACGATGCCCGCAAGATCCATGTCCTTGAGAGCGAGAAGTTGGCGTCGATCGAAGGCGCGGACGAGCAGGGCGGCTTGCGGGAAAGCCTCGGCAATGGGTTCAAGCACCCGGCTGTCGAGCGAAGGATCGTCATGGCAGAAGGCGATCAGCTGCGCTTCCTCTGCCCCTGACCGGCGCAGCAGGTCGATCCGTGTCCCGTCGCCGTAATAGACTTTCATGTCGAACCGGCTCGAAACCTCGATCTGCGCTGGCTTTTTGTCGATCAGCACGACTTCGAACCCATGGCCCATCAGCATCTGGGCCACCGTCTGGCCGAAGCGACCATAGCCAACGATGATCGCCGTGCCGCGTGTCGCCTCGTCCGGTCCAGCCAGATCGGTGGGGTTTTTAGGCTTGGCGAACTCGAACCGGCGGGCGAAGAGCATGAGGAAGGGGGTCGTCGCCATGGAAAAGGTGACGATCGCACTGAACAGGCTGGCGCCTTCGGGCGCGACCAGCAGGGCATTTTGCGCCTGTGCGAACAGGACGAAGCCGAACTCGCCGCCCTGGCTCAAAAGCAGACCAGCACCCACCGCTTGCGACCATTCCATACCGAACAGCCGGGCAAGGCCGCTGATCAGCAGCGCCTTGGTGAGAACCAGCATGGCCGCCATACCGATTACGAAGACAGGATTGGCGGCAACAGTGTGCAAGTCGAGAACCATGCCGACGGCGAGAAAGAAGAGACCGAGCAAGATCGAACGGAATGGTTCAACGTCCGCCTCAATCTCGTGCCGGTAAGGAGAGTCGGCGAGCATCACACCTGCCACAAAGGCGCCAAGTGCGGTCGAGAGGTGAAGCGCATGCATCAGCGCGGCAGCGGCCAGGACGGTGAACAGCCCTACCGCTACAAATAGTTCCCGCTCGCCAAGGCGGCCGACCAGTTGCAATAACGGACGCAGGATGAATCGGCCCGCTAAGACCAGTCCGGCGATCGCGGCTACGGTATAGCCTGCTAGCATCCAACCCGGCGGACCTCCCGCATCAGCAGGATTGCGCGAAAGGGCCGCCACGATTGTGATCAGCGGGACGATCGACAGGTCCTGGAACAACAGGATGGAAAAAACCTTCTCACCGAAAGGTGAGTTGATCCGGCCGCTGCTCTTGAGGCTGGGCAGAACCTGCGCGGTGGACGACAACGCCAGCGGCAGACCAAGCGCGATCGCCGCGCCCCAGGTAAAGCCGGTGGTGAAGAAGATAATCGCAGTCAGCGCCAGTCCGCAGATCACCACCTGCGCAAGTCCCAGCGCGAAAATGTCCCGCTTCAATCGCCACAGCCGGGCCGGATGAAGTTCAAGGCCCACGAGGAAAAGCAGCAGGACGATGCCGATCTCCGCGATCGCCAGCTTCGATTCTCCGCCGCCGACGAGGCCAAGCCCCTGCGGTCCGACCAGTGCGCCCGCGACGAGATAGCCCAGCACCGCGCCAAGTCCGAAGCGGCGGAAGAGCATAACGAACAGTACCGCCGCGCCGAGGAGGATCACGCCTTCCGACAGTAGAACGTCAGTTGCGGAAAATCGGGCCTGTGCCGCTGTAACAGCCGGATTGGACATCAAGCGTCCGCCATCCGCGCGGCCTCGGCAATTGCCTCAAAACCCAGCCGTATCGAAGCATGACGCGCCGGATATCCGCGTGCGGGCGCCAGCACGGCGAGCCCAGGCCAGAAATCCAGGTCATCGCTTTGGCCCGCTAAATAGGCGGTCAGCTTGTCACGCGCGTCCGCCAGTTCATCGGCGGTCATACCGATCGCCTGGGCCGCCATCAGGGCGGCCGAAGCCTGGCCAAGAGCGCAGGCTTTCACATCCAGGCCGAGAGCGGCCAGCTTACCGTCCTCCATCCGCACATCAGCCGTGACGCGCGAACCGCAGGTAGGCGAGCGCTTCTCGACGCTTGCTTGTGGGGCGGCCAAACGCTGATGATGCGGGATGCTGGCGGCGAGCCGCAATATATCCTTGTTATAGAGGGGGGCGCTCATCCTTGACCCTTTAGGACAGGTCGGGCGATCACGCTATCCTTCGTAGATAATCCGCAGTTTGGCGGCTGCGTCAGCGGCTATGCGGCGGGCACTGTCGGTATCGTTCGCTAGGGCAAGCGTCACCCCCATGCGCCGATAGGGACGCGTCGTGGGCTTGGCGAAGATGCGCAGGTCAACATGTCCCTCTTGCGCGGCGAGAGCGTCGGCCAATCCCTCCACACGAAAGTCCGCCGATTCGCGATCTGCCAGCAGGACCGCGGAGGCAGAAGCCCCGCGCGCCTGCACCTCCGGGACCGGCAGGCCCAGGATTGCACGGGCATGCAGGTCGAACTCGCTTAAATCTTGTGAGATCAGCGTCACCATGCCGGTGTCATGCGGGCGGGGGGAAAGTTCGGAGAAGATCACATCTTCGCCCTTCACGAAGAATTCCACGCCGAAGATGCCGTATCCGCCAAGGTTATCGACCACGGCGCGCGCCATGTCTTGCGCGGCGGCAAGAGCGTGGCCGGTCATCGGCGCCGGCTGCCAGCTTTCCTGATAGTCGCCCCGTTCCTGCCGATGACCGATCGGCGGGCAGAAGCTCACTCCGTCCCGGCTGCGCACTGTCAGCAGGGTGATTTCATAGTCGAAATCGACAAATTCCTCGACGATCACGCGGCTGCGATCCCCGCGCATGTTGGCGACTGCATAATTCCATGCGCGCTCCAGTTCGTCCGGCGACCGGACGGTGCTCTGGCCTTTGCCGGACGATGACATGACTGGCTTGATGACGCAGGGCAGGCCGGTATGCTCCGCTCCAGCCAGCACTTCCTCCAGGGTTTCGGCATAGCGATAGCGTGATGTTCGTAGTCCAAGTTCGACCGCCGCCACCTCCCTGATCCTGTCGCGGTTCATAGTCATGATCGTTGCTCTTGCGGATGGAACGACAGTTCGGCCCTGCGCTTCTACGTCGGCCAGCACTTCGGTCCGGATCGCTTCGATTTCAGGGACGATATAGTCGGGTTGGTGCCGCTCGATCGCTGCGCGCAGCAGTTCCGCGTCAAGCATGGAGAAGATTTCGAATCCATCGGCGACCTGCATGGCGGGGGCACCGGCATAGCTGTCGCAAGCGATCACCTCGCATCCGAGCCGCTTGGCGGAGATGACGAATTCGCGGCCGAGTTCACCCGAACCCAGCAGCAATATCTTCGCGGTAAATGCCATCTTCTGCCCTTCGAATCGCCTACTTCAGCATAGGCGCATGCCGTCACCGCCAATTTGGCGTCAATCATCCTCAGGGTTCCACGCCTTCGTCTGCCGGTTGTGTCGGCGCGATACGCGGCGGCGGTGTCGATGGAGTTGGCCCGGGAGGCGGCAGCTCGGGCTCGTCGATCGGCAGGCGGAGCTGATTGGGGCCGATATTCACGGACATACCGTCCTGATCGATCCCGACGCTCATATTGCCGAGCCCCGCCTCGACCGTCACATTTGCGATGGCATTGACCAGGTCGCTATCCTGCTCCTCGGGTGCCACTTCGGCTGGTTCGTTGATCGCCCCTGCCATGAAATTGCGCCAAATCCGCGCAGGCACACCGCCGCCCGCCGCTCCGCCAGGCAGCGGCGAGTTGTCGTCATTGCCGATCCACACTGCCGTCACCAGACCGCCCGCATAGCCGACGAAAATCGCATCGCGGCTGTCCTGCGTTGTGCCAGTCTTGCCGAAGGTGCTGGTGCGAAGCGCCGCCGCGCTGCCGGTGCCCCGGTTCGCGGCCGACGACAGCAGGTCGCGGATCATTTCCAGCTGGTCCTGACTGAAACGCCGCTGACGACTCATCAGCCGCTGGAACCAGCCTTGTTCCTCTGGCGGCAGGCCGTGGGCTATCACCGGGTAAGCGCCCGCCGCTACTGTCGCATAAGCTTGCGCCAGCTCCACCAGCGGGATTTCGGATGTACCGAGCGCGAGGCTTAGGTCTTCGGTCAACGGGGCGGTGACGCCGAGCTCGCGCGCTACCTTGATCACAGCATCGACACCCACCTTCTGCGTCAATCGCACTGCCGCGACATTGCTCGACGCGGCGAAGGCCTGCCGCAAGGTGATTCGTCCGCGATATTTGCCACCATGGTTGGCGGGACGATAGCTGCCGGCCGTGATCGGCGTGTCTTCCACGAAATCTTCTGGTGTCATGCCTGCGCGGAAGGCGGCGAGATAGACGAACAGTTTGAAGGTTGATCCAGGCTGGCGCTTCGCCTGCACCGCCCGGTTGAAGCTGCTCTTGCGGTAATTCTTGCCGCCTATCATTGCCACGACGCTGCCATCGGGCTTCATCGCCACGAGCGCGGCTTCCGCCTTGCCCAGCGGTGCGCGGCGGATGGCCGCCTCTGCGAGCCGCTGCACACGCCAATCTAGCGTCGTGGGGACCGTCTGCGCCCCATAGACGGCGCCTGCGCGGTCGCGCGCATCGGGCAGCACCCAGTCTGCGAAATAGGTGCCCGTGGTGGAATTGGGCGCTTCCCTCAGGTCGAGCCGTGCTGGACGTAGCGTATCCCGAGTGGCTTTACTGATGTAGCCTGCCTCCACCATTGCCTGGGTCACAAGCGCCGCACGATCACGTGCGCCCTTCAGATTGGTCGTGGGGGCAAGGCGGGAGGGCGCCTTTAGCAGCCCGGCGAGCATCGCGGCTTGCGGGATGGTGAGCCGCTCTGGCTGGCGGTTGAAATAATGCAGCGAGGCCGCGCGCAGGCCATAGACATTGTCGCCAAAATAGACGTTGGATAGGTAGCGTTCGAAAATCTGGTCCTTGGTTAGCCACGCTTCCAGCCAGAAGGCGATCATCGCCTCTCGCGCCTTTCTGCCGAAGGTCCGATCGCTGGACAGGAACACGCCCTTGGCAAGCTGCTGGGTTATGGTGCTGCCGCCCTGCGATGACCCGTCCGACCAGAGATTGTGCCAGGCGGCCCGCGCTACGCCGCGCGGATCGACGCCCCAATGGCTGTAGAAGCGCCGGTCCTCAATCGCCATGAAGGCTTGAGGCACATGCTTGGGCAAGTCGGCGATCGCGACCGGCCGGTCGATGATCGCGCCGCGCCGGGCAATGAGATGACCGTCAGCGGACATGAGGCTCACGCTCGGCGGTGCAATCGGCTTGAGCGAGCGCGACAGCGGAGCAGTGACCGCCAGCCAGGCGATCATCAGCATCAACAGCGCGAGCATCGCCGCGACGATCCACCCTGCTATATGCAAACGCCGCCGCCAAGGCGTGGGTGGAGCGAACGCACTGGGAGGCCCTGCGCCAAAGTCGCGAGCGGGTGGATCGGGCTGAGGCGCGGGGAGGGGGTCTCTCATCGGTTCGGCCATGCTGTATTAATCACTTGATACAGTCAAGATCGTCCTGACGCGGGACACTCTCTGGTTAACCACGATTGTGGATGGCCGAAAAGGTAAATGAAGCGTTAACATGCGACCATGCGAACCCGACCGCTCACTTTGACAACTGAATCGGCCCGCCACCCTTTCCGCCAGCGGTTGCCGCATCATGTGCTCGAAGCGCGGGGCGTCCCGGCTGCCGTGTCGGATGACAATGACTGGAAGCTTTTCGTGCTGAGCTTCTGCGCTTTCTTCACGGCTTTCTACAGTTTCATTTTCTAACGCTGCGCCTCAGTCGCAAGCCTTGTGCAGCGTCCAGGCGATCCAGGCGCAGGGCAGGCACAATGCGGCCACCAGAAGCAACTGATTGACGACAGACATGCCGGCAACGCTGAGGCCGATTGCGAAAAAGGACCCCAGCACCATGGCGCCTGAATTGACGATATTGTTCGCCGCGACCGTGCGGGCAGCCTCGCATTTTTCGACGGTAGTGGTGAGGAAGGCGTAGAGCGGGACCACGAACATGCCGCCGAATGTCGCGACGCCCAGCAAACAGGCCGAAAGCGCCACCGCGAGCGGATGGGCAAGGAAGCCCTGGAGCGAAAGCATCGTCCCGGCCGCGGCAGGCGTCCAAAGATCACATACGATGTGAAAGGCGATTATGCACAGGCCCATGCCGATGACAGATGCGGGCGCATAGCGCGCCGACACATGTCCCTTCAGCAGGCGGTTGATGGCGATCGATCCGATGGCGATGCCGATCGAAAAGATGGCCAGGAATAGACTGGCGACAGCCTTATCGGCCGTCAGCACATTCTTGACCAGCGGTGGGAACTGAATGAACAGGATCGATCCCACCGCCCAGAAAAAGCTGATCGCCATGATCGCGAGATAGAGCCGCCGGATATGCATGGTGCCGCGCACCAGCGTTACCGAAGAGCGGATGATATGGAAATCGATCGGCTGCCGGTCGAGCAGTGATGGGGCGGGAGGCACTTCGCGCCCCGCCACATAACCGACCGCCGCCGTGATCACTATGCCAATGGCGGCAGCTTCGACCGGGATGATACCGGCCAGGATTGTCCCTGCTAGAATGGCGATATAGGTTCCAGCCTCCACGAGGCCCGTGCCGCCCAGCACTTCGTCATCATGCAGATGCTGCGGCAGGATCGCATATTTTATCGGGCCGAAAAACGTAGAGTGGATGCCCATCGCGAATAGGGCGCAGAGCAATAGCGGGATGGCGAGGCTATGGACGGCGAAGCCGCTCCAGATGAGCCCCAGTCCGGTTGCACCCACCAGCATGATGACGATTTCCGCGGCTTTGACATAGCGGATGATGGTCGCTTTATCCCTTTGGTCGGCAAGCTGACCCGACAGGGCGGATAGCAAGAAAAAGGGCAATATGAATATGCCGGTCGCCAGAGCGCTGAACCATGTTTCAGACCGCTCGTCATTATAGACGCTGTACACGACGAACAGCACCATCGCGTTCTTAAACAGATTATCGTTGAAGGCGCCGAGCAGCTGAGTGATGAAAAGCGGCAGAAAACGTCGCTTGTTGAGGAGCCTAAGGGAGGCTTGCATAGGCGAGGGGGTCTTCTTCGCTGTGGACGAGCGGAGCGCGGTCTAGCGGCTGCCGCGGCCTCTGTCCAACCCCGTCCGCACGAAGCCAGCGAAAGCCGTTGTCGCCTCTGCTTGTGCAAGAGCACGGACTGTGGCAGTTCGCCGCCATGCTGACGCTGCCAAATCTGCTGACGCTTTCGCGGATATTCACTGTGCCGCTGCTGGTCGCGCTGCTGTGGCCGGCGGAAATTGGCGCGCGGTGGACGACCGGCTATGCCTTCGCCTTCGCGCTCTATTGCCTAATGGGAATCACCGACTATTTCGACGGCTATCTGGCGCGGGCACAAGGAACCGTGTCGAAGCTTGGCGTCTTTCTGGATCCGATCGCCGACAAGATCATGGTGGGCGCGGTCATCCTGATGCTGGCTGCCACGCGCGACATTGCAGGTATCCACGTCGTCGCCGCCATGATCATCCTGCTGCGCGAAATTGCGGTATCCGGGCTGCGCGAGTTCTTGGCGGGGCTTCAGGTGTCGGTGCCGGTCTCCCGCTTGGCGAAGTGGAAGACGGCATTTCAGCTGATCGCTCTGGGGGCGTTGATCCTGGCTGGTGCAGTGCCCAATTTCCCGGTCGTGCAGTTGGTGGGCATCGCGACGCTGTGGGCCGCAGCAATACTGACGCTGATCACCGGATGGGACTATCTTCGGGTCGGCGTCAAGCATATGGATTGACCCATGGCGACGCTCAAAATCCTCTATTTCGCCTGGGTCCGTGAACTGATTGGTCGCGACGATGAAGAGGTTGAGCGGCCTGCTCCAGACAGCAGTATAGCCAGCCTTATCGAGAGGCTTGCAAATCGCGGGGGCGGTTACGCTGAGGCGCTCGGCGACCATCAACGGTTGCGCGTCGCACTCGACCAGCGGTTCGTTCCACTAGAGACAACGATCGGTCAGGCAAGGGAACTGGCGATCTTCCCGCCGGTCACAGGCGGATGAAGCGGATTTCGATACAGGCGGAGGATTTCGACGCGGCAGCCGAACTGGCAGCGCTGGAAGAAACGGGCGGTGGCGGCGTTGCAAGCTTCACCGGCATTGTACGGGGAGGGAATGGGCTGACAGCGCTCGAGCTTCAGCATTACCCCGCGATGACGGCCCAACAGGCCGAACGCATTGTGGATGACGCGATGGCCCGCTGGCCGCTTCTGGGCGTGCGTGTGATCCATCGTTTCGGCCGACTGTCGCCCGGCGAGCGCATCGTTTTCGTGGGTACCGCATCGCGCCATCGCACTGCTGCGCTGGAAAGCTGCGCCTTCCTCATCGACTGGTTGAAGTCGGAAGCGCCCTTCTGGAAGAAGGAGCATTTCGCCGAGGGCAATGCCACATGGGTGGAAGCCAAAGCGGAGGACGAGGCGAAGGCGCGCCGCTGGACTGATTGACGTCAGGCGGCGACGCTCGGCTGCGGGAGGTCCGCAGCGTCGCGCAGAAGCTCCGCGAGCAGCCGGAATTCCTTCTCCCTCGGGCTGTTCTTGCGCCAGACGAGAGCGATGTCACGATGCGATCGCTGGGATTGCAATGGCCGCGCAGTGATGCGCGTGTGATCCAATATGCCGCCATTGATAGCCATTTCTGGCATGATCGTCATGCCAAGGCCATTATCCACCATCTGCACAAGCGTGTGCAGCGAAGTGCCCATCATCATCGCGTTGGAGCGGATCTCGGGGCGATTGCAGGCAGCCAAGGCATGATCCTTCAGACAATGACCATCTTCCAGCAGCAACAATTTTGTCTCATCGATCATGTCCGGCGCAATCAGTTCGGGTGGATCATGAGGATCGTCGTGTGGAAACGCGACATAGAGCTGGTCCTGAAACAGCACTTCGCTATCCAGTTCGCCGGTCGGGAAGGGAAGGGCCAGCAACACGCAATCGACATTGCCATGGCGCAGGGATTCTATGGCCGCCTGGGATGTCTCTTCCCGAAGATAGAGCTTGAGTTCCGGCCTGTCCGCACGCAAGCGCGGCAAGAGACGGGGCAGCAGGAAGGGGGCGATCGTCGGGATGACGCTCATCCGCAGCTCGCCTGTAAGGGGCTTGCCCGACGCCTCCGCAATCGCCGCCAGTTCCTCGGCTTCGCGCAGCACGCGATGCGCCTTCTCCACTATGCGGTCACCAAGCGCCGTGAACCGAACCACGCGGCGCGTCCGCTCAACCAGAGTGACGCCAATCAGCGACTCAAGCTCGCGGATACCTGCCGAAAGGGTGGATTGGGTAACATAGCAGCTATCGGCCGCCTTGCCGAAATGCCCATGCTGTTTCAGCGCAACCAGATATTGCAGCTGCTTCAGCGTGGGCATGTAGCTCGACATTGATCGCCTTTCTCGATTAGAAAGCCGAAGATAAGAGCGTTAGCCGATATATCCAAGCCATTTGGCGACGCCGAACAGTGAGGTGACGGTCAGGATCGTGCCCACCGCAGTGAATAGCACGCGTGGTGCGACATGGCGGGCCAACATCGCGCCGAAGGGCGCAGCAATGACGCCGCCCAGCAAGAGGCCGACAGTGTAAGTCGTAAAGGCCTGCCAGCCCAAATGCAGGATGAAGGTGAGACTGATAGCGAAGGTCAGCACGAATTCGACCGTGTTCACCGTACCGATCGTGTGACGTGGGCTGGACCCTTGAAGGAGCAGGTTGGACGTCACGATTGGCCCCCAGCCGCCGCCTCCGGTTGCGTCCATGAAGCCGCCGACCAGGCCAAGCGGAGCTACCCATTTAGGATCGCGTGCATGAGGGGGGAAATGAAAGCCCCGCCAGATCAGATAGACGCCAATCCCTGTGAGATAGAGCTGCACGAAGGGCTTGATGATCGAACCGTCAATGTTCGACAGAATGTAGGCGCCTGCGACGCCGCCGATCACGCCAGGAATAATGAGGCGCGCAAACAGCCGCCAATCGACATTGCGGTGCGCAATGTGGCTGAGCGCAGATACCGCGGTGGTGAAGGTTTCCGCCGCGTGGACGCTCGCGGATGCCCTGCTTGGAGGCACCCCCAGCGCCAGCAACAAGGTGCTGGAAATGACGCCATAGGCCATGCCGAGCGCGCCATCGATCATCTGGGCCCCGAAGCCGATCAGAATGAAGGGTAGAAGATCGCCAAGATGGGCGAGGATGGGATCAGTCATTCACGGGCCTCTGGTTGATTGTCTACCGCCTTGATTGGTATATCAAAGGCCGCCAAGAAACATTCTGTTTTATGGTACGAAGCCGAAATAGCCGCCATCTGGAAAACTCATCCCTATGCGCCTATGTAGGGCAGGTTCGGTTTTCAGGGGCCGTCTGCATGTTCCGCAATCTTGTTGCTTATCTGGACTCGGTCAAGTCGCGTGATCCCGCACCGCGCTCACGGGCGGAAATCCTGCTTTATCCAGGGGTATGGTCGCTTGGCTTTCATCGCGTCGCGCATCGCCTTTATAATGTGCGGCTGTATTTCTTGGCCCGTGCAGTCAATCACCTTTCACGATTTCTGACGGGCAACGACATCCATCCGGGTGCCCGCATCGGCAAGCGCTTCTTTATCGACCATGGTTTTACCGTGATTGGGGAAACTGCGGAGGTTGGCGATGATGTCACCCTTTATCAGAATGTCACGCTGGGCGGTACTGATCCTGCGAACGGCATTGCTGGCAAGCGTCACCCGACCTTGGCAGACGGGGTGATCGTTGGATCGGGTGCGCAGATATTGGGACCTGTTCATGTCGGTTCGCGCGCCCGCATCGGGGCGAACGCGGTGGTAACGAAGAATGTGCCTGAAGGCGCTACCATGGTGGGTATCCCGGCACGTCAGATGTTGGTGGACGTCACAGCCTATCAGCGCGATTTCCTGCCTTATGGCACCCCTTGCACCGACTGCTACGATCCGGACAAGCACAAGCTGGAGCAACTTCAGGCGGAGATGCAGCACCTGCAAAAGCGGCTGGCGGAGCTCATCGAGCAGAGGGGTGGCAAGAATATCGGCCCGGATGACGACATCCCCTTGTTTCGGGAGCGTGGTCGCGGCTGATGACCAACGTCACGCCGTTCCCGTCCCAAGCCACTACGGCGGGTCAGACGGGGTTCGATCGGCTGGAGCTACAACGGATCATGGACCTCTATGGACGTATGGTCTCTGCCGGTCACTGGCGTGATTACGCCATCGATCTGGGCCGTGATGTCGCGGTCTTTTCGGCATTTCGCCGGACTACCGAACGTCCGGAATACCGGATCGAGAAACGCCCCTCCCTTCGACATCGCCAGGGCATGTGGGCGCTGGTGGGGGAAGCGGGTGACATTCTGAAGCGCGGAACGGAACTGCAGGGTATTTTGGCCCCTGTCGAGCGTCGTTTGCTCAAGATCGTCCGGGACTGAGTCCTCCAGACTTTGCAGGCTCAATATTATACTCAAAGGCAAAGTTGAGCTTTGTTGTGACCACGCCTGGTGCTAGCGAGGATTGAACAACGGGAAGAAGGCTCATCCCATGACTTTGCCTGCACTGCTTGAAGGCCGTCTTTCTTTGCCGCTCATCGCATCGCCGATGTTCATCGTCTCGCAGCCGTCGCTGGTGATCGCCCAATGCCGCGCCGGCATCGTGGGTGCCTTCCCATCGCTCAACGCGCGGCCATCGGGCGTTTTGGAACAATGGCTTCGGCAACTGCGAGAAGAGCTGACGGAGCGGGACGCGCCCTTCGCCGTCAACCTCATCGTGCACAAGACCAATGCGCGACTGCAGGAGGATCTAGCTCTTTGCGCCAAATATCGCGTGCCTATCGTCATAACCTCGCTTGGCGCACGGCCAGAGGTGAATGAGGCGGTCCACAGCTATGGCGGGATAGTATTGCATGACGTCATCAACAATATGTTTGCCAAGAAGGCGATCGAGAAGGGAGCCGACGGCTTGATCGCCGTGGCGGCAGGGGCAGGGGGGCACGCAGGAACACTGTCTCCTTTCGCCCTTGTCGAAGAAATCCGTGCCTGGTTCGACGGCCCGTTGATCCTTTCAGGAGCGATCGCCACCGGTCGATCGATCGCGGCGGCCCGGATGATGGGTGCTGACCTAGCCTATATGGGTTCCCCCTTTATCGCGACGGAGGAGGCAAATGCCGAACCCGGCTACAAGCAGATGATAGTGGATAGTGGTGCGGCTGAGATTGTTTATTCCGACTATTTCACGGGCGTGCATGGCAACTACTTAAGGCCCAGCATCGCGGCCGCCGGTCTGGACGCGGACAAACTGCCGACGGCAGCGAGCATGGATTTCGGCTCTATCGCTGAGTGCGGCAAGAAAGCTTGGCGTGACGTGTGGGGCGCTGGCCAAGGAATAGGCGCTATCCGAAACATTCAGCCCGCGGCGTCTTTTATCGAGCAACTAAAGAATGAATATCAGGCGGCAATTTCTGTGTTTAAATCATAAGAAGGCGCGCAATTCCCCGAGAAATGCGTCGAACCGGTCGTGATGGAGCCAGTGTCCCGCCTCGGCAAATTCGACCAGTCGGACGTCTTGAAAATGAGCGGCGCGCCCATCCTTGATGGGGTTCGATGCCCAGCTATCCAGTCCAAGACAAAGGAGTATGGGACAACTGATCCTGCGCCAGAAATCGGGCAGATCATTATCCGTCATGTCTTGCGGTGGGAGGTTGCGCAAATAGGGATCGAACTTCCAGCCATAGCTGCCATCTTCGTTGCGGTTGACCCCATGCGCAGTCAGGTGCAGCGCCTGCTCGACTGATAGGTGGTCATTGCGCTCTCGCATGCGGGCGACGGCAGCCTCCAACGTGGGATAATGCCGGGGCGCCCGCCGAGCGCTTGCGCGGCGGTGTTCGATCCATTCCCGCCAGCGATCGGGTGCGGGGCGGGAGGATTTCTCCTTGAGGCTCTCAGGCGATAGGCCCAGCCCCTCGATCGCAACCAGCCGCTCCACGCGCTCCGGAAAAAGCCCTGCATAGCGCAGGACGAGCGATCCTCCGAGGGAGTGGCCGACCAACGTCACCTTGTCCCGGCCGAACTGCTCCACAAGTTGTGCAAGATCATAGACGAAGTCTGCCATCAGATAGGCGCCTTCGGCTGACCACGCACTGTCGCCATGGCCGCGCAAATCGGGGACAACGACATGATAATCCCGCGCCAGTGCCCGAGCCGTCCAATCCCAGCTGCGAGCATGGTCGAGCGCGCCATGAACCAAGATGAGCGTAGGGGCTGAGCGATTGCCCCAATCGATATAGTGAAGGCGGGTACGAAGCGATGTGAAGAAATGCGAAGTGGGGCTTGGCGCCGGGAGGATGTCCGCACGATCGTCGAAAGGGCCGGAAAAGGTAGGCGTGATGTTCATGTCCTCGGGCGGACTCCGCGATGCTGGACAGGGATTATGACGCAGCTGTTATAACAGCTTTTTCCAGAAAATTGATGACCATAATGAAGAGAGCGGTCAGCGTTCGTGCCAAAACGGGAGGAGAATGGATGGCGCTCTGGTCAAAACCGGGGGGCTCGCCCTGGGAGGGGGGTCAGTCGCTCGCCGCTGCGGTTCAGCCGGGCGAGAGAAACGATGCGGGCGAGATCGGCCTGCTTAAAAGGTTTGTCGAGGCGCAGCCGCTTCGTGGCATGGGGCGGGAGCTCGGCATAGCCGGTGATGATGATCACGGGCAGGCCGGGGTGGCTTTCGTCCAGAGCGTCGGCCAGTTGCGCGCCGGTCATTTGCGGCATGGCATGATCGGTGATGACCAGATCGACTTCGCCCTCGCCCAGCACGCGAAGGGCATCTGCGCCCGATGCCGCCTGAAACACGGTGTGGCCAAGCTCTTCGAGCATTCCTGCGGTATTTGTCAGTACCAGATCGTCGTCGTCGACGGCCAGGATGACCAGTGGCTGATCGCTTAGCGGATATGGAGCTTGGGCCTGGCTTTCAGCCTCGTCCAATGGTTCGTCCGAAGCAGTTGCGACCGGCAACCACAGCGATACCGTCGTTCCCTGACCCGGTTCGCTCGAAATGGTCAACGACCCACCGCACTGCTGGGCGAAACCATGCACCATCGACAAGCCGAGCCCCGTTCCTTTGCCCACGCCCTTCGTTGTGAAGAACGGCTCGCGGGCGCGGGACAGCGTCGCTTCATCCATGCCTTCGCCCTCGTCGATGACGGACAGGCGAACATAATCGCCCGTTCCGAGGTCAGGGCGCTGTTCGGCCTGCAGATGGGCTTCCATCCCCTCAATGATGATCCGCCCGCCTTCTGGCATTGCGTCCCGCGCATTGACCGCAAGGTTCAGCAACGCCAGCTCCAGCTGAGCCGGGTCTGCATGGGCCGCGTTGAGGATGAGGGGGAAGCGGGTTTCGATCGTCACGGTCGAGCCCAGGGTTGATTTCAACAGGCCCGCCATATTGCGTACCAATGCCGGGCAATCGACGTTGCGCAATTTCAATTCTTGCTTGCGCGCGAAAGCCAGCATGCGTTGGGTAAGGATGGCGCCGCGATCCGCTGCGGTCATAGCATTGTCGATATAGCGGGAAATGTCGGCGCCCGTTTGCAGCCGCTGTCTGGCGAGATCGAGACTGCCCATGATGACGGCCAGCAGATTATTGAAATCATGCGCAACGCCGCCGGTAAGCTTCCCGATCGCATCCATCTTCTGCGATTGGAATATGGTCTCGCGGGCTTCCTCCAACGCCAACTGAGCTTCGCGCCGTTCGGTGAGGTCGCGCGTGATCTTGGCGAAGCCGATCAGGGTGCCCATGGGATTGCGGATAGAGTCGATAACGACACTGGCCCAGAAGCGGGAGCCATCCTTGCGGATGCGCCAGCCTTCGGCTTCGAACCGGCCTTCCCTTGATGCCGTTTCGAGGGCGCGGGACGGGACGCCTGCCATCCGGTCCTCTTCGGAATAGAAGCGGGAGAAATTTTGGCCCAGGATCTCTTCCGCGGTATAGCCTTTGAAGCGTTGCGCGCCTGGGTTCCAACTGGTGATCGTGCCCACCGGATCCAGCATATAGATCGCATAATCGGTGACGCTTTCGACCAGCAGCCGGAAGCGCTCCTCGCTCGCCCGCAGCGCCTCCTGCGCCAGCCGCCGCTCGGTCAGGTCGCGCGTCACCTTGGCGAAGCCGATCAATTTGCCAGTCGAATCGCGAATGGGGTCGATGACTACATTGGCCCAGAAATGAGTGCCGTCCTTTCGCACGCGCCAGCCTTCGGCTTCGAAGCGGCCCTCGCGTTCGGCGGTGTCCAGGGCAAGCGCAGGAATGCCGGCGGCACGATCCTCGGGCGTGTAGAAGCGGGAGAAGTGTTCGCCGACAATCTCGTCCGCTTCATATCCCTTGAACCGGCGTGCGCCCGCATTCCAACTGACGACCGTGCCGTTCGTGGAAAGCATGTAGATGGCGTAATCTGTAACGCTCTGGACAAGCAACTCGAAGCGGTTTCCAGAGTTCTCCGGCGCCGCCGTGCTCATAAAGTCCCCATTTGATATTTTATCTTCTTGAAACTTCTCAACACGCCGCCTGGTTGATCGTTCCACGGGATAGGCCGTTTGTACCGGCGTGAGGCATAGCCAGCTATAAACTAGACTATATTTTTGCGCTGCGGAGAGGTCGTTGACGTTGTCCGGGACAGCCGCTAATCCCGCTCGCAGCGCGCGGGTGTAGCTCAATGGTAGAGCAGAAGCTTCCCAAGCTTACGACGAGGGTTCGATTCCCTTCACCCGCTCCATCGGAAATATGATCAGCCGACTTGCCGCTTGGCCAGCTTTCGCGCCAGGGTGCGGCGGTGCATGCCGAGGCGGCGCGCGGCTTCCGAAATGTTGAAGTCGCTGTCTTTCAGAACTTCGTGGATATGTTCCCATTCCAGTGTCTTGATCGACGTCGGGCGGGGGGCGAGGGGCGTTGACGGATCGCCCGACGATCGAGCGAAAGCGGCTTCGATGTCGTCGGTATTGGATGGCTTGGCGAGATAATGGGATGCGCCGAGCTTGATCGCTTCCACGGCGGTGGCGATGCTGGCGAAGCCGGTCAGCACGACAATCAGCATGTCGGGATCATGGGCGTGGAGGGTCTGGACGCAAACCAGCCCGGATTCCGGACCCAGCTTCAGATCGACGACCGCATAGCCGGGTTTATGCTCTTCGAGCAGAGAGAGAAGCGCTGCGTGGCTGTCGGCGGTCAGGACCTGATAGCCGCGTCGTTCGAAGGATCGCTTAAGGGTCTTGGCGAAGGCTTCGTCATCCTCGACCAGGACGAGGACCCTGTCACTTGTCATCGGCCGGTTCCTCCAAGGCGACGGTGCTGAGGGGCAGGCGGAGCAGGATCAATGCGCCGGCGTCCGCGCCGTTGCTGGCTGCTACGCTGCCGCCGAGTTTGCGGACGACGTTGACCACGAGGAAGAGGCCGAGGCCGCCGCCCTGCTTGCCCTTGCTGGAGCGGTAAGGTTTGCCGAAGTCGGCGAGCATCTGTTCGGAAAAGCCGCTGCCATTGTCGCGGACGGCGATATTGAGCGAGCTACTGTCGCGGCCGACGAGCAGATCGATATAGGTGGCGCCGGCTTCGCGGGCGTTGTCGAGCAGGTTGACGATGGCTTGGCGGATTACGGGATCGGCGATGATGCGGGGATAATCATGGGGGCCGAAGTCGCAGCGGAGTGGCATTCCGGGATTGGCGGAGCGCCAGCTTTCGGCGATTTCATCAATGAAATAGCGAATTGAAGTGATTTCTGGGGCTTCGCCGCGCGCCTCGCCGGACGAAATGAGAATGCTAGTCAATATCTGTTTGCAGCGCTGCACGGCGGCCTGCATTTCCCCGACCTCTTCAAGGAGGGGCGGATGGGCGGCGATTTCGGGCATGTGACGCCAGTCGCCCAGCACGACCGCGAGCTGGGAGAGGGGGGTGCCCAGTTCGTGGGCGGCCCCGGAGGCGAGAAGGCCCATGCGGACGATATGTTCTTCCTCCGCTGCCTGCTGGCGCAGTTGAGCGAGATAGGCTTCGCGGGCCTGGAGGTTGCCGGTCACGCGGCTCATGAAAAGGACGAGCAGCACCGCGATCATGGCGAGGCAAATCCAGGTGCCGAAGATGTGCAAGTCGAAAAGATGCCCCTGCAGCGCGTCGGTGAGACCCAGCGGGCGATAGACGAAGGAGAGCAGCGCGGCGCAGAGCATCGCCATAAGGACGATTCCCCAGATGCTCAGCCGGTCGAGCAGAACCACGCCCAGCGCGACCTGCAGCAGGTAAAGCGCGATGAAGGGGTTGGTAGCGCCGCCGCTGAGATAAAGCTGCGCGGTCAGCAGCAGCACGTCGAAGAGCAGCGCAAGGAACAGTTCGGCGCGGGCGACATCGGTGCGGTGGCGGAGCGCGGCGAAGCTGACGACATTCACGGCGGCGGCCACCGACGCCACCAGCAGCATCGCCGCCACCGGCAGGTTAATGCCCATGCCCCAATGAACGAAGAGGATGGTGCCGACCTGTCCGGCAATGGCGATCCAGCGCAGTTGCACCAGTAGCGCCATATTCTTGCGCCCGGCGGCGTCGGCGGGCCACTGACCGGGTAGCCAGCGGGCGCTTATGGGAAGCGATCGCTTCATCTCCGGCGCTCTTTCCATTCGTGCCGCATGACGAACATGTACCCGCCAGCGACCAGCGCCGCCAGCGCGAACCATGTGAGCGCATAGGATAAATGGCTGTTGGGGAAGCGGAGGACGGTGAAGCCCCCGACGGGCAGGGCGTCAGGCGGCCCGCGTTCCGCATCGATGAAATAATTGGCGACAGGAGCGCGAAGCCGGCGCGCCGCCGCGATAGCGGTCACGTCGCGCGAATACCAGCGGTTGGCGACGGGATCATTGCTGCGCAGGAAACCGCCGCCCGGCTCGGTCAGGCGCATCAGGCCGGTGATCCGGATGCGTCCTGTGGGCTGCGTGTATCGGGTGCGCCTCTCAGGAGGCACGAAGCCGCGATTGACGAGCAGGGTGAAGCCGCGATCCGTCGCCAGCGGCGTCAGCACCCAATAGCCCGCCCCGCGCACGGTCGAAGCCTGAACCAATGTGGCGCGGTCGTGAAGAAAATGGCCCGACGCTGTCACGCGACGATAGGCGTCGTTCGGACCTGCCGCAGAAGGGGCCGCGATTGGCGCGGCGTGGACGCGGCTTTCAACCTTGGCGATGAGATCGCGTTTCCAGGTCAGACGGTTGAGTTGCCAGACGCCAAGGCTGACAAGCCCGGCCACGGCCAGCGCGGCCGCTATCGTAAAGCCGATAAGGAACCCCGCCGACCGGTGGCGGGGTGCGTCGGCTGTCACGGCATTTGGCTCATGTCATGCGCGCTCATGCCTTGCATCTGCGGCATCATATTATGGTTGAGATGATACATTACCCAGATGGAGCCTGAGAGGGTGATGACGACCAGCACGATCGTGAAGATCAGCGCCAGCATCGTCCAGCCCCCTTCGGAGCGGGTGTTCATGTGCAGAAAGTAGATCATGTGGACCAATATCTGCACCACCGCGAAGCCCAAGATTGTGAAGGCGGTCAACTGCGGATCGTTCAGCACGCCGGTCATGACCAGCCAGAAGGGGATGGCCGTCAGAATCACCGACAGGCCAAAGCCGATCATGTAGCTGCCGAAGGTGCCATGGGCATGGCCGTCGGCGTGATGGGCGTCGTGATGTTGGTCTTGCGCGCTCATCGCAGCATCCCCATGAGATAGACGAAGGTGAAGACGCCGATCCAGATGACGTCCAGGAAGTGCCAGAACAAGGACAGGCACATGAGGCGGCGCCGATTGGCGGGGATCAGGCCCTTTTTCGCGACCTGAACCATCAGCGTCACCAGCCAGATGGTGCCGAAGGTCACGTGCAGCCCGTGGGTGCCGACCAGGGTGAAGAAGGCCGACAGGAAGCCCGAGCGCATCGGGGTCGCGCCTTCATGGATGAGGTGCGCGAATTCGTACAGCTCGATCGAGAGGAAGGCGAGGCCGAACAGGCCGGTGATGGCCAGCCAGCCCTGCGTGGCCGCCACGCGGTTCTTTTCCATCGCCAGCATGGCAAAGCCATAGGTGATGGACGAGAAGAGCAGCATCGCGGTGTTAAGCGCGACCAGCGGCAGATCGAACAGGTCCTTGGGGCTCGGTCCTGCCGCATAGCTGCCGCCCAGCACCGCATAGGTCGCGAACAGACAGGCGAAGATGAGGCAGTCGCTCATCAGGTAGATCCAGAAGCCCAGCATGGTGCTGGAGCCTTCCGGATGATGGGGCTCATGGGGAAGGTGGAAGAGCGGATTGCCGTCCTTGTCGAGGAAGGCGGGATCGCCAAAAACAGTATCTGGGGTGGGTGCGCTTGCCATGGTGGTTCAGTCCTGCATGGCGAGTTGACGCGTACGCTCGCCCTCGGTGCGCTCGACCACATCCTGAGGGATGTAGAAGTCGCGCTTGTAGTTAAAGGTATGACCGATCGCGACGGCCAATATGCCGATGAAGCTGAGGCCCGCGAGCCACCACATGTACCAGATCATGCCGACCCCGAAGGCCACCGAGAGGCCCGCCAGGATGATGCCGCTGCCGGTGTTGCTGGGCATGTGGATCGCTTCATAACCCGAGAGCGGGCGCCGATAGCCGCGCTTCTTCATGTCCGCCCACGCGTCGCCATCATGGATGACGGGCGTGAAGGCGAAATTATAGTCGGGCGGTGGCGAGCTGGTCGCCCATTCGAGCGTGCGGCCGTCCCAAGGATCGCCGGTCGTGTCGCGCAGCTGATCGCGCTTCATGATCGACACGCCGAACTGGATGAACATGCAGGCGATGCCCGCCGCGATCATCACGGCGCCCAAGGCCGCGATCTGGAACCAGATTTGTAGCGAAGGATCGTCGAACACGCGCATGCGGCGGGTGACGCCCATCAGGCCAAGGATATAGAGCGGCATGAAGGCGACCCAGAAGCCCACGACCCACAGCCAGAAGCTGCGCACGCCCCAAGTCCCGTCGAGCTTGAAACCGAACGCCTTGGGCCACCAATAGTTGATCGCCGCGAACATGCCGAACAGCACGCCGCCGATGATCACATTGTGGAAATGCGCGATCAGGAACAGCGAATTGTGCAGCACGAAATCGGCGGGCGGCACCGCAAGCAGAACGCCGGTCATGCCGCCCACCACGAAGGTCAGCATGAAGGCGACCGTCCACATCATCGGCAGTTCGAAGCGGATGCGGCCGCGATACATTGTGAAGAGCCAGTTGAAGAGCTTGGCCCCGGTCGGGATGGAGATCACCATCGTCGTGATCCCGAAGAAGCTGTTGACGCTGGCGCCCGATCCCATGGTGAAGAAATGGTGCAGCCAGACCAGGTAGCTGAGGATCGCGATGACGACCGTCGCATAGACCATCGAGGAATAGCCGAAGAGGCGCTTTGACGAGAAGGTCGAGGTGACTTCGCTGAACACGCCGAACAGCGGCAGGATGAGGATGTAAACCTCCGGATGGCCCCAGATCCAGATGAGGTTCACATACATCATGGGGTTGCCGCCCATGTCGTTCGTGAAGAAGGCGGTGCCGACATAGCGGTCGAGACTGAGCAGCGCGAGAACGGCCGTCAGCACCGGGAAGGCGGCGACGATCAGTATGTTCGAGCAGAGGGAGGTCCAGACGAAGATGGGCAGCTTCATCATGCTCATGCCGGGCGCGCGCATCTTGACGATGGTCGCGATCAGGTTGACGCCGGATAACAGCGTGCCGATGCCCGCTATCTGAAGGCCCCAGATATAATAATCGACGCCGACCCCTGGGCTATAGGCGATGCCCGACAGTGGCGGATAGGCGAGCCAGCCGGTCCGCGCGAACTCCCCCACGAACAGCGACATCATGGTGATGACGGCGCCTGCGGTGGTCATCCAGAAGCTGAAATTGTTGAGGAAGGGGAAGCTGACGTCGCGCGCGCCGATCTGCAGCGGGACCATATAGTTCATGATCCCGGTGATCATCGGCATCGCGACGAAGAAGATCATGATGACGCCGTGCGCGGTGAAGATCTGATCATAATGATGCGCGTTCAGATAGCCTTCGGAGCCGTTGAAGGCCAACGCCTGTTGAAGGCGCATCATCAGTGCGTCGGCGAAGCCGCGAACGAACATGATGAGACCGAGGATCATGTACATGATGCCGATGCGCTTATGATCGACGGTGGTGAACCAATCGCGCCACAACATGCCCCAGAGGCGATATTTGGTGACGATGCCAAGGATCGCCACGCCGCCCACGATGACCGCGATGAAGGTGCCCATCACGATGGGCTCATGGATCGGGATCGCGCTCCAGTCGAGGCGGCCGAGGATCAGTTTCCAGATGCCGCTATTTTCGGATGCGGGATGGGGGGACATGGCGTCAGGGCCTCGGGGGGAAGGGTGAAGAGGGGTGATATAAGGACTTAGTGGCCATGATGAGCATGCCCATCGGCGTCCTTCTGCCCCGGAGCTTCGTTGCCCCGCTCGGCAGGCGTGCGCTCTGCTGCCGGGGTCATGCCCGCAGGCTGGGCGATCTCGCCCTTCTTGCCGGGCTCGACCGGATGGAAGCCGCCAACGTCGATGGTGCCGTCATGGCGTAGTCCTTGCGTGTCGCGGGCGGATTCCTTGCCGCCGCCACCCATCATGTCGGTCATCATGACCTCGTCCATGCAGCGCTTGCCGGGCTGGGCGCACATGTTGAGCGCGGCGTGGAAGAGCTTGGGCTCGACGCCCGTAAAATACATCGGCGGGACCTTCTCGCTCGGCTGTTCCAGCTTCACATAGGCCGCGCGGTCGAGCTTGGCCTTGCTGGCTTTCACCTGGGCGACCCAGCGGCCAAACGTGGCCTGATCCATCGCCTTGAAGCGGAAGCGCATGTTGGAAAAGCCCGCGCCGGAATAGTTGGCGGAGAAGCCTTCGAAATTGCCGGGCTTGTTGGCGACGGCGTGGAGGACCGTCTGCATGCCGGGCATGGCGTAGATCTGTCCGGCGAGCGCGGGCACGAAGAAGCTGTTCATCAGCGTGGCCGAGGTAATCTTGAACTCGATCGGCTGATCGACCGGCGCGGCCAGTTCATTGACGGTCGCGATGCCCAGTTCCGGGTAGATGAACAGCCATTTCCAGTCGAGCGCTACGACTTCGACCTGGAGCCGCTTGGCGGCGGGATCGACCTTGCGCGCGGAATCGATGCGTTCGATGGGGCGGTAGGGGTCGAGAAGATGGGTGCTGGTCCAGGTGATGGCGCCCAGCGCGATGATGATCAGCAGCGGGGCGGACCAGATCAGCAGTTCAAGGCTGGTCGAATGGTCCCAATCAGGGTCATAATCCTTCGCCTGCGCCTGTTCCCGGTAACGCCAGGCGAACCAGATCGTCATCGCCATGACCGGCAGGATGATGAGCAGCATCAGCAGGGTGGAGATGAGGATCAAGTCCCGCTGCTGCACCGCGACATCGCCGGCGGGCGACATGACCACCCAGTTGCACGCCCCCAGGGGAAGCAGCAGCAAAGGCGCGAATCGGCGCAAAAATGCGGGAGAGAGGCGGGCAGGACGTGCGGTCATGCAGCCCGCATAGGAGGGCTTCTCCGGGATCGACATTGGACCTTTTGTCCTATCCCCTCGCAGGCGCAAAATAGGGCAATGGCCTTTCGACCACCGGGACGATTCGCTATGCTGCAACGATGTTTGGCATGGATCGTTCCCGCAGCATGAAGGCCTGTCCGAACCGATGAACGCCGCGACCACCACGCCATCCTCCACATCGCTGGAGCGCGATGCCCGCCAGGTAACCGCGCGCGATCATCGCGTCGCCCCCGGCGAGATCGCGATTGGCGTGATCATCGGGCGGACGTCGGAATTTTTCGACTTCTTCGTCTATGCGATCGCGTCGTGCATCGTGTTTCCGGCGCATGTCTTTCCTTATCTCAGCCCGCTAGCGGGCACGCTCTGGTCATTCGCCATCTTCGCGCTGGCGTTCATCACTCGGCCGATCGGGTCCTTCATCTTCATGGCGGTCGATCGTGCCTATGGGCGAGGGGTGAAGCTGACCATCGCGCTGTTCCTGTTGGGTGGATCGACCGCGTTCATCGCCTTCCTGCCCGGCTATGAGACGATCGGGATATGGTCGGCGGTGCTGCTGGCGATATTCCGGGCGGGGCAGGGCTTGGCGCTTGGCGGGACATGGGACGGGCTGGCTTCGCTGCTGTCGCTCAACGCGCCGCAGAACAAGCGCGGCTGGTATGCGATGATGCCGCAGCTGGGCGCACCGCTGGCGCTGGTGGTGGCGAGCGGGCTCTTCGCCTTCTTCCTTTCGGTGCTGTCACGGGCCGACTTCCTTGAGTGGGGCTGGCGCTATCCCTTCTTCGTGGCGTTCGCGATCAATGTGGTGGCGCTGTTTGCCCGGCTGCGGATCGTGGTGACCCATGAGTTCGAGCGCCTGTTCGAGGCGCGCGAGCTGCAGCCCTCGCCGGTGCTGGAGACGGTGCGGAGCGACGGGCGGAACATCATTATCGGCGCCTTCGCTCCGCTGGCGAGCTTTGCGCTGTTCCATATGGTGTCGGTGTTCCCGCTGTCCTGGATCGCGCTTTACACGAAGCAGCCGCTGGAGCGGTTCCTGGTGATCGAGGCGATCGGCGCGACTGTCGGGGTGCTGGCGATTATCGTGTCGGGCTTCGTCGCGGACATGGTGGGGCGGCGCAAGCTGCTGGCCTGGTCGGCGCTGGGCATTGGCATTTTCAGCATCGCCGCGCCGCTGCTGCTGAACGGCGGGGAATTGGCTGAGATCGCTTTCATGATCCTGGGGTTCATGCTGCTGGGCCTGAGCTTCGGCCAGTCGTCGGGCGTCGTGGCGTCCAACTTTTCGACGGCGACGCGCTACACCGGGTCGGCGCTGACGTCGGACCTTGCCTGGCTGGTGGGGGCGGGGTTCGCGCCGCTGGTGGCGCTTGCGCTGTCGGTGACCTTTGGATTGGCGGCTTCCGGAGTTTATCTGCTCTCTGGCGCGATCGTCACCGGCTTGGCGCTGTTCATCAACAAGGAGCTGGCGGGCAAGGACCGCTAAGCGGCTGCCCGCATCCGCGCGAGTGCCTTGCGGTCGAACCAACCCGTCGGCCCGGAGCGGGGCGTGAAGCGGGGGAGCCATAGCGGATAGAGATCCCGCAGTTCGTCCGGCAGGCCATCCGGCCCTACCCGGCCCATGATGTCCGACACGATCCGGTTCTGGAAGAAGCGGACCGAATAGTTGATCATCCGGCGATATTGCATCCGCCAGGTCGCGGGGCTAGTGAGGCGCACGGGTTCGCAGAGGAAGCCGGCATCCTCGCAGGCGATGACGCGATCGCGGCTCCAATCGGCGTCGGTTCCAAGGTCAGTGTGCGCCCAGGCGGCCACCAGGCCGTCATCCCCGATCAAGTCCTGTGGGAGGCGCAACTCGCGCGAACGGATGCGATCCACGAAGCTGCCCGACAGCGCATAAAGATCACCGAAGAGCCCGCCTTCCTCGCGCAGGAGCCGGCGGTAGTAGGTTGCCATACGGCCATTGCGCGGCATGCCCGCAGCTGCATTTGCCTGCCCTTTCCCAAGCCTTCTCACCAACGCGTCGATCGAGCCGGGCGCGATTTCCGCGTCTCCATCCAGAAAGATGACGGCGTCCTCGCCGCCACCGAGCAGGTCGTGGACGAAGTGATTCCAGGTCCGGGATTTTCCGCCGGTTGCAATGTCGTGCACCAGCACATTCGCACGATTCCCCGCCGCATTCCGCGCGCGCGCAGCGGTAGCGTCGGTCGATCCGTTCACCAGTATATGATAGCAGGTATTTGGCCGATCCAGTGGAAGAGACGCGAGGCAAGCGCCGATCCGCCGCTCTTCCTGATGAGCGAAGATGCCGACGGCGGTCGTCATGAACCTAGCGGAAGTCCCAGCCCTGTTGGCCATGATCGATCTGGTCGAGGCCCTCCGTGGCCTCCTGCGAAGTGAGACGCATCGGCAATGCGACGGAGAGCAACAGTGCCGCTATCGCTGTTCCGGCCATTGACCACAGTGCGACGACGGCGACGCCTGCAAACTGGCTGAGCATGACGGCGCGCAGACTGATGTCACCTTCAAAACCGACGCCGCCGAGCAAGGGCTGAACAAATAGCGGCAGCAACAGCGCGCCTATCAGGCCAGCAACGCCGTGGAGCAGGAAAATGCTTGCCGGGTCATCGATCCGGTTGCCGAGCATCGCTTTCCCGGCGCGGCAGAGAATCGCCGCGATGAGACCAATCAGCATCGCGCCGCCCGTGCCGGCCAAGGCCGCGGAAGCGGAGATGGCGACCAAGCCCGCGACTGCGCCAGACAGCGCCCCGGTGGCGCTCACGCGCCCGGTGGCGACACGGTCTGCCAGCATCCAGGCCAGCGCTCCCGCGCAAGCCGCGAAATGTGTGTTCAGGATGGCGGCAGCGGCGTCGTCCGTTGCGCCTAGCGCCCAGCCGCCAACGATACCCGCCCAGCCGATCCAGATCAGTGTGCCGCCAGCGAGGCTGAGTACCGGCGCATGGCTCGCAACCGGCGAAGCTCGACGGCGGCCGAGGATCAGGGACAGCGCCAGCGCGGAAAATCCCGCGCTCATGTGGATAACGAGGCTGCCCGCGAAATCGATGACGCCGAACTCCGCAAGCCAGCCCCCGCCCCAGATGGCATGGGCCAGCGGGGCGTAAACGATAAGCAGCCAGAGGGGCGCAAGCCCCGCCATCCAACCGAGCCGCGCCCGCTCCGCCGTCGCGCCGGGCAGGAGGCAGGCGGCGAGCAGGGCGAGCGCCATCTGGAAGAGGACGAAGGCGGATTCCGGGATGGTCAGCCCTTGGCGAAGAGAGCCGAGATTGGCGAGCAGCAGGTTTGCGCCGCCACCCAGCCAACTGCTTCCTGGAGCATAGGCTAGGCTATAGCCCGCAATCGCCCAGGCCAGCGATGCGCCTGCAGCGACAGCGATGCCTTGGGCGGCCACCGATAGGGCGCTGCGCACGTTGACCAGCCCCGCGTTACGCAGCAGCAGCCCCGGCAGCGCGGCGAGCAACACCAGCAGGGCGCAGACGATCATCCAGCCGGTGTCGCCACTATCCGCGACCGCAACCGCGACCTGCGCATTCGCGGTCTGCGGCGAGGCGAGGAAAAGGAAGAGAAGAAGGCAACGAGCGAACATCGGAAAATCCGGCGGTTTTAGTTGGCTTCTGGTCCTAGCGGTGGTGCGGTAAAGACTTTGATAAGGAAAGCGGACTTGGGATTGGGTGGCAGATGGTTTGACTTCAACACGCCCGTTCGCCCTGTCGCAATGCGCTGCTTGTCTCAATCGCATGTCGAAGGGCTTTACCCTTTTCCAAAGGAAGGCGGCTTCGACAGGCTCAGCCCGAACGGGTGAGAAGTTTCGGGATCATGGTTTGATGTTTTTGATGGTCATGCAGGCTCAATAAGCCTCGCCGCCGCAGGATATCCGGCCGGTGCCGCGGTTATCGACCTGGCATTCGGCCTTGCCCATGATGGTCACATCGCCCGAGCCCGACGCCATGACCTTCGCCGTGACGTCTGCGGTCAAAACGACATTTCCCGGTCCGTCATTCCCTACCGTCGCCTGCCGGACCCGGAGTCCTTCTGCCGCCACCGCGCCGGGGCCGTTCACCCGGACCGAGGCGATCGCCGCTCGACCTGCCAGCGTCGCGCGGCCCGCGCCTGCGAGGCCAAGATTGAGTTGATCGACATCGACCGCCGCGACGCTGACGTCGCCATTGCCGCCCAGGAGGATGTCGCCGCGGAGCCCTTTCATGCGGCTGACCGAAATCGAGCCGCCGCCTGTCAGGACCAGCCTTTCCAATGTGCCGGTGGACAGCCTGACGGTAGCGCGGCCGCCCGATTTTTCGCCAGGGCGCGCGCGATCCATTCGCACAATCAGCAGTCGGCCGGAGACGTCCACCTTTAGGCGGTCGAGCAGGGCCTGATCCCCGTCCGCCCTTGCGGACGCGCCCGCGCCGGTGGTGATGATCACCTCTACGGGAGCATCAACCCGGATCGCATCGAAGCTGGTGATCGTATAGCCGCGCGTCGCTGCCGCCGCAGGCGTGGCGAGCATGGCGGAGAAGGGCGCGACCAGCCAGGCTTTGCTTTTCCATCCACCTGCCACGGCGCCAACCTCTCATCAAATTAACCTATGCGCTCAAGGTGATAGCGCCGCCTTTTTCAGCGGCAAGTGGAGATGGCGGTTCGTTTCTGCTTGTTCGTCGGAAGGGAAGAGGCATGATCGCTTTTCATCCTCAAAAATATGAGGGAAATTTCGATGCGCATGCTTTTGCCCTGTTTTTCATTGGCTTTGCTGGGCGCTTCGGCGCAGGGGGCCGCAGCCGATCGCGCGGGGCAATGGTGGGCGCATGTCGAGACTTTGGCGAGCGATGCCAATGAGGGGCGGGCGACGGGATCGCGTGGATTCGAGCGGGCGGCGTCCTATGTCGTCGATCAGTTCCGGGCACTGGGGCTGAAGCCTGCGGGTAGCGACGGCTATCGCCAGCCCATCGACTTTGTCGAACAGACGATCCTTGCCGACGGCAGCAGTGCGGTGCTGGCGGGGCCTTCCGGGGACAGGGCGCTCGCTATCCCAAGCGAACTGATCCTTTCCGGTAGCGGGGGGCCGGTCCCGGAGACGTTGGACGCGCCTTTGGTCTTCGCCGGTTACGGGCTGCACCTGCCCGAAGCCGGACATGATGATTTTGCGGGGATCGACGTCAAAGGGAAGATCGTCGTCGTTATTTCCGGCGGTCCCGCGACGATTTCAGGTGCGCTCAAATCCCATGCCCGGTCGGAGCGGGCGAGCTGGCTGGCGCGGCGGGGGGCGGTGGGGCTTATCACGCTGGTGACGCCCAAGCAGGTGGAGATACCCTGGGCGCGGCGGATCGCGCTGTCGGCGCAGCCTGCGCTCTATTTCAAGGACGCCGCTCTGCGGGACAGTCCAACGCCTTTCCTCAGCGCGCAACTGGACCCGGACAAGTCGGCCATGCTGTTTGAGGGGTCGGGGCATGATTTCGCCGGTTTGGCGAAGGCGGCGGACAGTTCTGCGGCGGTGCCGAGCTTTGTGTTGGCGCAGCGGTTGAGGGTGAGAACGGCCGCGCGGCGAGCCGATTTGACTGGCTTCAACCTCCTCGCCGTCCTGCCTGGTTCGGACAGGCGCCTGGCCCGTGAGTATGTCGTGCTGTCGGCGCATCTCGATGGCTATGGCGTGGGTACGCCGATGAAGGGCGATGCGATCTATAATGGGGCCTTCGACAATGCGTCGGGGGTCGCAAGCCTGATCGAAATCGCTCGCAACCTGCAGGCGGGTGAGGTGAAGCCCCGGCGTTCCATATTGTTTGCGATCGTCACGGGGGAGGAAAGGGGGCTGTTGGGGTCGGAATATTTCACGGAGCGGCCGACGGTGTCGCGCGGTGCGATGGTCGCCAACCTCAATTTCGACATGGCGCTGCCGATCTTCCCTCTGACCAGCGTGACGCCCATCGGCTATGACCAAAGTAGCCTGGGTCAGCAGGCGGCGGCGGTGAGCGCACAGATGCAATTGCCGATCACGCCCGATCCCTTTCCGGACCGCAATGTCTTCATCCGGTCGGACCAATATAGCTTCATTCGTGCGGGAATTCCGGCGCTCTTCTTCAAATATGGGTTCAAGGCGGGAACGTCCGAAGCGGAGGTGGAGAAGTCCTGGCGGGCGAATATCTATCATTCGCCCTTCGACGACACGAAACAGCCGGTGATGCCGGGTGAGTCGGTGAAGTTGAACGATTATGTGACGGCGGTGACGCTGCGGGTCGCCAATGAGGATAAGCGGCCGCAGTGGAACAAGGACAGCTTTTTCCGGCGGTTTGCGCGGTAGGGGCGCTTAACCGCTACCGTCATGCAGAGACGAGTTCAGCATGACGGACGGGCGCCCCCGGTCGCGCCCGTCAGGCGAGGTCCACTTCCTTCAGCGGCACGGAGGCGTCGGCGAGTTGCGCCTGGTCGAGCAGCGCGCCGGAAACCACATGGGCGCGGCCCTGGACATAATCCTTGACCGAATTGACGCAGTCGAGAGCGATCAGCTTGCCGGCCTTGAGGTAAAGAACCGAAAAGCTGCGGTTGGCGGGGTCGCCCCGCAGGATGGTCTGGTCATGACCGGTCGAGAGGCCGACGGTCTGGAGCTTCAGATCATATTGGTTCGACCAGAACCAGGGCACCGCGTCATAGGCTTCTTCCTTGCCCAATATGTGCTGGACAGCGGTTTTGGCCTGATCATTGGCGTTCTGGACCGATTCAAGGCGAATCTGCGCGCCACGGGCGAAGCGGTTGGCGTGCGACGCGCAATCGCCCACGGCATAGATGTCGGGCAGGCTGGTGCGGCAATATTCATCGACATCGACGCCGTTGCCGCCCGCTGCGCCCGCAGCGATCAGCGGGCCGGTTTCGGGGATGATGCCGATGCCGACGATAACCATGTCGGTTGCGATCCGCTCGCCATCCTGCATCAGCACGGCGGTGGCCTTACCGTCGGTTACCTCGATGCAATCCATCTTTGCGCCGGTGCGCAGATCGACGCCATGGGCGCGATGCTCCGCCTCGTAGAAGCGGGACAGGTCCTCGCCAGCGACGCGCGCAAGCACGCGGTCGAGCGCTTCCAGGAGCACGACCTTCTTGCCGAACTTGCTGAGCACGGCGGCCGCTTCCAGGCCGATATAGCCGCCGCCGATCACGGTCACATGATTGGTATGATCGAGCTTCGCCATCATCGCATCGACATCGTCGCGGCGGCGGACGGCATGGACATTTTCAGCGTCCGCGCCGTTGCAGGTCAGCATGCGCGGGCTGCCTCCGGTGCACCAGATGAGTTTGCCATAGCCGATCTGCTGATCACCCGCCGTGACGGTCTTTGCGACAGGATCGACGGCTTTCACGCGATGGCCGAGCAGCATGTCGATCTTGCGATCGTCCCAGAAGCTGGCGGGGCGGATCAGGATGCGTTCAAAAGTCTTTTCGCCGGCGAAATATTCCTTCGACAGCGGGGGCCGCTCGTAAGGCGGGTCCTTTTCGTCGCCGATCATCGCGACCGTGCCTTCAAAGCCCAGCTGACGCAGCGAAATAGCTGCCTGAGCACCCGCGTGCCCCGCGCCGACGATCAGAACGTCATAATGGCTCATCAGCCAGCAATCCCCTCAATCCAAGTTGCAGCCGTCATTGGCGCGCTTTCCTGGGGCTGACAAGAGGCAGGGATGACATTCACGCGACTGAGAGGGACATTATTTATCGCACGCATGCGTCCCCTATGGCGTTGTCATCCCGGCCTGTGGCATAGGCGGCCACCGGACTCGGGGGTTACCTGCCTTATGGCTGACAAAGACGTGGCGACGAGTGGCGGCAGCCATGGAGAGCATGGTCCGCTACCCGCGCTGGCGCTGGGGGCGCTGGGCGTGGTGTTCGGCGATATCGGCACCTCGCCGCTCTATGCGTTGAAGGAAAGTTTCGTCGGCCATCATCCGCTGACCGTCGATTCCGCCCACATCTATGGCGTGCTGTCGCTGATCTTCTGGACCATGATGCTGATCGTCACGGTGAAATATGTGTTCATCGTCATGCGCGCAGACAATCATGGCGAAGGTGGCAGCATGGCGCTGTTGGCGCTGATCGGTCGCAGGATGGGCGAGACGCGCTGGACCCCGACGATCGCGGTGCTAGGGGTGCTGGCGACGGCGCTCTTCTATGGCGATGCGATCATCACGCCCGCGATTTCCGTGTTGTCGGCGGTGGAGGGGCTGACGGTCGTCCAGGCGGGGCTAACGCCGCTGGTGCTGCCCATTGCCATCGTGATCCTGATCGCCCTGTTCGTGATCCAGAGCATCGGCACGGCGAAGGTCGGCGCGCTGTTCGGGCCGGTCATGGCGGTGTATTTCCTGGTTCTCGCGGTCCTGGGCGTCACCAATATCCTGCGGCATCCGGAGATCGTGTCGATCGTCAATCCCTGGTGGGCGCTACATTTCTTCCAGCTCGATCCAAAGCTCGCCTTTCTGGCGCTTGGGTCGGTGGTGCTAGCGGTAACGGGTGCGGAAGCGCTTTACGCCGATATGGGGCATTTCGGACGCAGGGCGATCAGCATCGCCTGGCTGTACGCCGCGCTGCCGTGCCTGATGCTGAACTATCTGGGGCAGGGGGCTTTGCTGCTCGACCATCCGGAGGCGGCGCAAAATCCATTCTTCCTGCTCGCGCCGGAATGGGCGCGGTTGCCGTTGGTGATATTGGCGACGTTAGCAACGGTCATCGCGAGCCAGGCAGTGATTTCCGGCGCATTTTCCGTCACGCGTCAAGCGGTGCAGCTGGGTTTCCTGCCGCGCCTGCGCATCCTGCACACCAGTGCGTCGGCGGCAGGGCAGATCTACGTTCCGATCATCAATTGGACGTTGCTGGCGCTGGTCATCCTGCTGGTGCTGGGCTTTGGCAGTTCGAGCCGCCTGGCGGCGGCTTATGGCATCGCGGTCACCGGCACGATGGTCATCACCAGTTGCATGATGGGCGCGCTGACATTCAGCGTGTGGCGCTGGAACCCCGTGCTGGCGGGGCTGGTGACCGGCCTGTTCCTGGTTATCGACGGCGCCTATTTCCTGTCGAACGCGACGAAGATCCCGGACGGTGGCTGGTTCCCGCTGCTGGTGGCAGCCGTGTCCTTCCTAGTGCTGACGACCTGGGCAACGGGGCGGCGGATCATGCGCAATTATCTGCGTGAAGACGCCATGGATCTGGAGCTGTTCATCAAATCGGCCGGGGCGTCGCTGAAGCGGGTGCCGGGAACGGCGATCTTTCTGTCATCGACGACGGAGGGCGTGCCGCCCGCGCTGCTCCATAATGTGAAGCACAACCGCATCCTGCATGAGCGCAACATCATCCTGACCGTGCGCACCGAAGATGTGCCGCATCTGCCCTTCGAGGGGCGAACGAGCGCGGAAGATCATGGGGCGGGCTTTTACCGCCTGATCCTGCGCCACGGCTTCATGGAAAATGTCGATGTGCCGGCGGCCATGAAGGCGGTGCGCGATTGCGGTGGGCCGATCGGCGTGGCTGACACCAGCTATTTCCTCAGCCGCGAGACGCTGGTGCCCTCGTCGCGTCCCGGCATGGCGATTTGGCGCGAACGGCTGTTCGCCTGGATGGTGCGCAATGCGGAAAGCCCGATGGCCTTCTTCAAACTGCCGACGAACCGGGTGGTCGAGTTGGGGTCTCAGCTGGAAATCTGAGCATGCGGCTGAGGCGATCAGCGCGGACGAGGGCTAGTCGATGTTTCGCAGGATCAAGAAGCTACTCTCATGGGGCCTGCTCGCCCTGGCGGCCTGGGTTGCAATCTCCGTCGCGATGAACTGGGACTTGATCCAGCGCGTGGCCCTGGGCGGCAAGCATGATCATGAGAGCGTTCCGCCGCCGCTGCCCGCGCAGATCAAGCGTCCCGCGATACTCATCTTCTCAAAGACCAATGCTTTCCGGCATGAGGAGGCGATCCCGGCTGCGAACAGCCTCTTCGCCCGTTTCACGCGGCAGAATGGATGGGGTGCTTTCCAGACCGAAAATGGCGCTGTTTTCCGTCCCGACATATTGACACGCTTCGACGCCGTGTTGTTCAACAATGTGAGCGGCGACGTCTTCACGCCCGAACAGGAAGCAGCGTTCAAAGCCTTTGTCGAGAAGGGCGGCGGCTTCCTCGCCATCCATGCCAGCGGCGACAGTTCGCATAAGGGTTGGGCCTGGTATGCCCATGAGGTGATCGGGACGAACTTCATCGGCCATCCCATGTCGCCGCAGTTCCAGAAGGCGCGGGTGATGGTCGAGGACCGCATCCATCCCGCTACCCGCGCTTTGCCGTCCATCTGGACGCGCACGGACGAATGGTATTCCTTTGACAAGCCGTCGCGCAAAGCTGGTTATCATGTGCTCGCGACGCTGGATGAAGGAAGCTACAATCCGGAGGGCATGTTCGGCACCGACCTTCGCATGGGCAAGGATCACCCGATCGCCTGGTGGCACTGCGTCGGCAAGGGGCGGGTTCTCTATTCCGGCCTCGGCCATACGGCGCAATCCTATGCCGAGCCAGCCTATCAGAAGATGCTGCTGGGCGCGTTGAAATGGACACTGCGGTTGGATGGGCAGGGATGCGATACGCCGCCCGCCGGACGCTAAGGCCGATAGCCGCCTTCGCTGGCCATTTCTGCTGATTGCATGAAGGTGAAATGGTAGCGGAGGAGGGACTTGAACCCCCGACACGCGGATTATGATTCAGCCTTCAACCCACGTAAAACAGCCGTTTCCTCCTACCATGTTGCGCTCATGTTGCAACCAGATTTTAGCCCCATTGGCGAAGTGGAGTTTCGCTCACCACTACTTTCGCCTCGGCCTCGACCACTCCGAGCTCTCTCAGCTGTTCGACGAACGCTCTGCGGACTGTGCCCGGATATAGCGAAGGTCCGATGATGATCCGATGCAGCAGGCTGTTCAAATCGAAATTTGGAAAGTTCATGCCTTGGTGGATGTTCGCTAGCGGAAGCTCATATAGCAACTGCGGCACACCCCGGATCGATGCGACATGATCCCGAACATGCGCACTTCCGCCGCTGTCGAGAGGACAATGAATAAGCCGCCATTCAAGCTCCTCTTGAAAGCCAATGTGCTTGATGGACATGTAGGCGTAATGGATTGCCGATCCTAGCATGGTGCCTGCCAGCAGAGGATCGACTGAACGAAGCAGGCTCGCATTTTGTTCGAGCCGGCTGCTCAGATTGTCGAATTCATGGGCAAGCTCCGCATAGCCGCCGTACAGCACTGGGCTCGCGGCCGTGGACAGGTGCAAATTCGGATTCTCGATAACTTCCGAATTGAAGATGAGGGCTACTCCAGCAATCGAACCGCCGTAGGCTCGCCACATCGACAATCTACCGAGCGTGTCATCAGCTTGGTGCTCCGACAGAGAACACATGAAAATCCGACATTTCTGGTCCTCCGAAAGGGGGGTAAGACGTGGCCATCCCGCGTCGAGCAATTCCGTAGAAATTCCCGCCAGGATATCTCGAAGCCTAGCTCCAGGTTCTCCAGCTAAAGCGGCGCCTACAATCTCGTGCCCGTGCTGGATCTCCGAATGATCATTCATCACCGTCGCATTACGCATCCATAATTTTCGGCCAGTCAAAATCTGCAGGGCGGTTTCGGCTGTCGTATAATGAGCCAGCTTGATGTTTTCGCGATCAAGCCTGTCTTGCCGGTCACTCGCATATCCAAAAATCACCTGAGCAAGGGCGTCCTCTTGGCTCTGAACTGCTGCAGCTGCATTCATGCCAATAGCTCCGCGCCAGCCGCTGCAATAAGTTCCGCATCTCCTCCTGCGTCGGCGATCAGGTGGCCATACGTGTCGATCGTCAGCTGGATGTTTTCATGCCCGATCCAAACCTGCAGCCGCTTCAGGTCGATTCGCTGAGCGATCCAGCCGGATGCGGCAGCATGGCGCAGCGCGTGGAAGCCATAACTGCCGGTCAGCACCACATTGCCTTCCTCATCCTTGAGCGGCTTCCCGTTCTTCATCTTCGGCTCTGAGACGCCGGCGCGCACCTGAAGGGGGATGAACATGCGGCGAAGCATATTTTGGTGCCATTGCGCGCCGCCTTTGGCGTTCGGAAACACCAGATCCAGCGTCGATGGCGTGACGCGCAGCTTCCATGCCTTCAGCACTGTGACGAGGGCAGGGGAGATGGGGATGGTGCGGAACCCTGCCGCGCTCTTGGGCGGGCCAATGTCGCCCCACTGGTCGGCGCGCTGGTTGACCGAGATGGTGCCATTCTTCAGGTCGACGTCCTGCCAGCGGAGACCGCGAAGCTCCGAGGATCGCAAGCCGGTCAGGATGGCCGTCATGACGAGTGGCTTTTCATCGTCGGTCGCGGCGCCCAGCAGCGCCTTCAGTTCCTGTCGGGTCGGTATCTCGATCTTGCTCTTTTCGCGGCCCTGGCGAATGACCTTCACGCCCTTGGCGACGTTCTGCGCGATCAGCCCGCGGCGCTGCGCCTCCGCCAGCACCATCGACAGCGCGCGCACCGCCTTACCGGCCATTGCTCGGGAGCGACTCGCGACCAGATCATCCCGGTATTTTTCGACCATCGGCATGGTGAGGCGGGACAGCTTCACGTTGCCGATGAGCGGGCTGATGTGCAGGCGCTCCAGCTCCTTATATTGCTTGATGGTCGACCGTTCGCGGTCTTCCGCCTCGGCCTTTTCAATCCAGAGCTCGGCCGCCTTTTTCACGGTCACAGATGCGCTGTCTGCAGTGTGCGTGCCTTGGCTGACCTGCCACGCTGCGCCCACCAGCCAAGCCTCTGCGTCCTTCTTCTTCCCGAACTGCTTGGCGCGCCGCTTTCCGCCGTTGTCGACGTAATCGACCAGCCAGGCGGTTTTCTCCTCGCCTTTGGGGGAGGTCCAGGTGCGGCGGCGGATGCTAGTCATGCTTTGGCCGCATCCTGATCACTTAAAGCCGATGCCCACATCAGTAAGTCCGAGGAGAATACCTTCTCCTGATCAGGGCCATCCAGTCTGACAATCTGCTGCGAAATTTGATCAATAATCTCAGAAACGTTCAACATGACGAACCGACGTTCGCGAAGTATACCTTCCTTTAGCAGCGCAAGCGCGATGTCCGTATTTCCGTAGGCCAACTTGCCGCGGATGGAGAATTCGTCCTCATTCCAACCGCGTTCATTGGTCAGCGGATATAATCTTGCAGGGTCGAAAAAGATGAAGGTGAAATCCGCTTCCTTCTCATAGAACTTGCGCCAGAGCGCTTCCTTTGCAGCGCCAGCAACTAGGGACAAATGCTCCGATATCAATGGAATTGCGTTTTCAGTAGTTAAACCAAGCTGTGCGAATTCGAGGGCGAAGCAAAGAAGGAACACATGCTCTGCTTTATATGTCGCTGCCCTTCCTCTGCCCGTGTTGATCCCCGCTGGGAAACCGAGCCTCTGATAGTGTTTCATTCGGTTCGCGAATGCACTTCGATGTTCGGGCGCGATATCGTGCATGGCGGCCGCAATTATTTCCAGCGTTCCAAAACTGCACGAAAACTTATCGGACACACCGTACTCCATCGAAAGCGAACGCTTACGATGTTGACAGCTGAACGTAAACGCTCTTATGAGTGTAAGCGTTCGCTTTCGAATATGGAGGAAGTAATGTTAAAAAATGACCTTGTATCGGGCGCGAAAGGCGCTTCGGAATACACCGGGCTACCCATTCGGACCATTTACCACCTTTCGGAGCGAGGACTCCTACCTGTCATCAAGAAAGGGAAGTCGCTCTACTTTTTGAAAAGCGATTTGGACGCCGCCTTCCGCTCGGGCGCGGGCAATGGCTGAGCTGATGCTGCCGCGCGAGGCAGCGGCCTACATGTGCATGACGGGCAACGAGCTGGAGATATACCGGCGCTCATGGATGATTGTCTGCGTCAGAATCGGGCGGAAAATCCGGTATCGCAAGGGCGACTGTGACGCTTTTCTGTGGTTCCACAAACGGAAGTCGTCAGAGGGTACGATACCGGCAAACCCACATCGCACGGCAACGGCCAAATTGCCCGACGCATCAAAACGAGCGCCTCTCATGCGTCCTGAGCCCAATCCCGAAAACGAAGATCCTCTGTTCGCAGGCATCCTGAAATCGGCAGACCTCGTCCGTTACATCGCGCAGAACGCGGAATGCTATCCGATCGACGCATTCTCCGCAGCGACATGGGCGCAGATGCTCAGCGAAGTGGCGGGCGAGGCGGATAAAATCATCGGTCTCTGTGGTGTGACCAACCTTGAAGCGCACCATGAGGACGTCTGGGGGATCATCGGCCAGGACCGCAACGACCTGCGCATTGATTATCGGCCATATGGAGACAGTCATGGCTGAGGATTTCGACCCCACCATCCCCCGACCTTTCTCGGTGAACGGCTTGGCGGAACATTGGAGCTGCTCGCCCAGCATGGTGCGTAAGCTCATCGATCAAGGAAGCCTCGGGCATTTCCGCTTGGGCATCCTCATCCGCATCCCCGTCGCGGCAGTTGAGGAATTCGAGCGCGCGAACACCCTGGGCGGCCCGACTCCGCTGGACACGGGAGAGGAGGCGCTCCCGGACAGCCCTATGATCGAGAACGCGCCGAGGAATATCCCGCGGGCGCGGCGCAGTCGGCCGCCTTTCAAAAGGCCGGATAAGAAGACCTGAGCACCTGAACTTCGACCGCTGACATTGGGGGGACGTCATGCAGAACGTCATCGAACTGCGCCCGCAGCAACGCCGGCGCCTCACCGTATCGTTCAATGATAGCACGGGCCGCTACCGTGTGGCTGCGTTCCCGCCCTGCTGTCACGGCAATCTTGACCGGGAGTTTCGCACGTCAGGCGATGCGGTGCGCTACGCCACCGACTTAGGCGTCCGTCACGGATTCCCGATTCACTCCGCCGAAGTGCCGGACGCGGAGTGGCGCCTTCTTGTGCTGGAGAATCTGGCGAAAAGGGGGCGGCGGTAATGGCTGGCGGTAAGCGGAGGGCGCTGCACGAAATTCGCAATTATGGGAGCAGAGAATATTCGCTGATCCCACATGGAGTGTTTTGGCACCAAGCTGTCACCAGCCTGTCCGATCGCGCATTTCGGGCTCTCTTCGTCATTCAATCCTGCTTCCGTGGCAGCAACAACGGCAACATCCAGGTGCCTGCCCGTTGGCTCGCGGAACAGATGGGAACACAAAACTATGCGAGCGTGGCCGACGCAGTGGACGAACTGGTCCAACACGGGCTCATCGTCATCACCTTCGATCCAAAGAAGGGCCAGCGTGAAGCTCGGAAATATCGGCTCACGTATGCGACCTATGGCCCGCCCTCTGGCATCTTGGACGCGACCCACGACTGGCGCAACTGGATGCCCGGTGATGTCGCAGCGAAACGGCCGAAACGCGGAAACCGGAAACATTCTCGCATAGAGGATGCCTCTACACAGAGTGTAGAGCATGCCTCTACTGACAGGAAACTATCAGTAGAGGACGCCTCTACGCAGGGACACGGAAACACGCGGAGTTTCCGATCCTCCTGCGTAGAGGATGCCTCTAAGAATCTAATATACCATTCCCGGCCAGCTTCTTCCTCGGTTTCCAGTTTCCGCCCATCCTCTGTTTCCACTCCCGCCGCTCTCTCGCATGCCACCGACCCGTTCATGGAGTCGGGCGAACTGCGCGAGTGGGTCCTGCAGGCCATCGAAGGGATGATGGGCGCCCGCGCTCGGCTCGCTGGCGAAGCCAATGTCCCCAAGGGCACGCTGTCCAAATTTTTGGGCGGCGCCAACTTGCCGCGCCACCACCGCATCTCAGTTCAACAGGCATTGCCGCGCGTGGTCGCGGCAATGCGCTCGAATTCCGCCGGCAATGGTGCTGGCTGAACAAAACGGCCCGCGTCCGACTGGTACTCGGTCGCGGGCCACATCACGGGAGCTATCCAATGAATGCGCCAGCCATATCACCCCCGACCAACCCCGTCGACCCGGCCGCCACTTGGCTGCGGATCGTAGCGCGGGAGCGTCGGACCTTTCGCGACTTCTGCCGCTCGACGGACGACGATGAACGCATGGCCGCTTATCAAATCTGGATCGACAGCCATCGGGAGATGATGGCGGCGCCGGCACCAAACGAAACGGCGCTGGGCCACAAAATGAGGTCGTTCCTGACGATGGCCGACATGCAATTCGGCGAAGGCCTGGCAGACCTTTCTGCGCTCTGTGCTGACCTCTGGCGCATGGCCGACCTCGAACAGCAGCATTCGGATGCTCAAGATTGGCTGGATGCGTTCGAATGTTTCGGCGGCCGATGGGCGGTGGGCGTTCACGGCATAGAATTCTTCAGCCGTCTGGAAGGCTCGACCGATGCCGATTTGATGATGGCTCGCCGGCTGGAGACGCAACTTCACGCCCAGCCCAATCTGGCGAAGGAGGTGGGCCTGATGATTCTCGAAAACGCTGCCGAAGGGGGGAATAACTGATGCACGCAACTACCACCACAGCCACCACGAAGCCGACCAGCTGGCCCGATGCGCTCGCTTCCGTCACCGCCGCCTATGCCACTGCTGCCAGCATTGGGGCAGGGCACGCGCCTGGCTCAGCCGAAGAGGTCAGTTTCAATGACGCGGCCGCAGCTATTGGCGACGCCGTGCACGCGCTGGTCGCGGTGCCGGCACCGGACATCGCTGCGGTGAGCGCCAAGCTCAAGCTGCTGGCGGACGAGTTCGGCGGCGCCGATGCTGACCACCTGACGGCTATTTCCCAAGACCTGGCGCGCCTTGCCCCGGCAGATGGCGAACTCACTGTGACCGACACCATCAACTGAAGTGGGGGGATGACATGAATGCTTTGAAGGAAATCACGGCGTCGCATGACGCGGGGCAGGCCGACCCGCTGCGGTCCTATCTGTGCGCCGGCGGCCGCATCCTGATCGCGCCCAATGGAGTGGCCGAAGTCTCGATCGACGGCGCCGCGATCCTGGCGGGCAGTATGGAGCAGGCACTTGCTCATCAGCGCTATCTCGCCTGCCAGCAGTTCGTGCGCCGGTTCCGGCGCAAGCGAGGTGCACAGTTCGCGGCGCGCGCGGCGCGGATGCTGGGCGCTTCGACGTCAAACGGCTGGCGCGTGTTGGCTGGAGCATGACGGATGGGCCGGCCCGTTCGCGCCGGCTGGCCGCCTTTGGAGGAGGGTTCATGTCTGACCAACCATCGGCCACGCAGATGGACCTATTCACCCACGGCGAAACTGCGCTCGATATCTTGGGCGTCGTCGATCGCGGGCGGCGTGATCTCATGCACGGCTATTTCGAAGCCTGGGCATCGGAATATCTTATCATCAACAAGGGGAACGTGGCCCGGCCGCGCGCTCGTGACATCACAAGGGCAGTGAACGATATCGAGCAGGCGGCGCGTCTCATCGACCGCGCGCTCGCGTTGCTGCTGGCCGCCCGTCAAACGGCTTGGACGGACGGCGACGACACGGAGAACTGCCGCCGAGCAATTTTCCCTCTCATGGCCGAAGAAATCCGGGCCGCAATGGGCATGCCGAACACGGACGAGAAAGGCGAGCCGGTGATCAATTGGGACGGGGGCTATGAGGACCCGTTTGCAGGGGTGTTCAGGCGGATGGCCTATCGTGTCCGCACTGTCGGCGCGCGGTTCGAAACGGCGGACTTTCACGGGGTCGACCGCTCTCGGCATCCAGCGTTGGTGATTCTGATTTGCCGGCTGGGGGGCGTCTTCGAAGTAGAGACAGGGCGCAAGCCGGCGGCACCTCGCTCCGGTGATCGGCCCGCGCATCGGTCGCAGTTCGAACGGTTCGTCCGAGCGTTCGCGCCCATCGCTGGCATCGAAGGCAAGGTATCCAGCAAGGTGATCGCGGGGGCGTTGCGGGAAGCGTACCCCCTTTCCGCGTGAATTTTTCACTGGGTTGGTGGTGACGCCATGCCCTTCGTTCCGTGCCAAGCCGTCAACAATGTTTGCTGACAGCCTACGGAAGGGGCCGGCGATGACAAGTTCTCGATTTCACCCACTCCCGAATTCCAATCCGAACAGCCGATTCGCCAATCTCGCTGCGGCCCTTCGGAGCGGTCTTACCGAGAATGATGATGCCCGCTTCAGCGCCTATGCCGAACAGCAGGCAGGGCGTCGCGGCAGCAATCACGGGCCCACTACGGCGATGCTCCAGGTGCTGGGGGAGTTGGTGGGGAAGGAACAGCGCCCGGCAGGCGCAGTAGCGCAGACAGCTGCCGTGACCGCTGAGCCCAATCCTGCCTCAACCACCACGCCGTCGCCGAAGGCGCAACGAAGCGGTTACGTTGCTCCACCACCCAAGCTCATGCCGGTCCCTAGTCATATCGAGGCAATGGGGCCGGCCGCCGTCCAGGGATATCGGCAGAGTTTCCGCGAAGCCAACGCCCGCTCGTTGCGGTTGCTGTCGCATCCAGCTGCGCGTGGCCGGGGCATCTCGCTTGGTCAGTTGATCGCACAAGATTTGGATGATGCTGAGATCGTTGCGCGGCTGCCGCAGGAAGCATCTGACGATGAGCAGCGCGCAAAAATGCGTCAGGCCGAAATCAGCGCAATGTGGGACCGCGCCTTCGCCCGCGCCTCCGGTCGGCCGGTCCCCACGTCTTTCTCTTCCGCCGAGAGCGGCGAAGTTTGGGCGAAGGCCATCGCGGCCAACTACCCTGGCCACCAGCCGTCAGGAGCTTCGTCCAACTCATCGAACGATGTCTGGGATCGTGTCCACAACCGGTTCTGGCCCAAAAAGTGAAGGGGGAATCCATGCCCGTCAGCGAGTTCACATTGGCGGCCGAACGGCTAGCCCAGTTCGACGTCTCTCAGCACCAAGCGCGCATCGCCGAAGCGGAGGCCGAGCGGGCTAAGATTGATGCAGGCGTCCAGCACGGCATGCACGAATTGAACGTCATGAGCCGCCGCATCGCGGATCTCAAATACGGCCCGAGGGTCGATGCGGATCAAGCTGCCGACGCCTTGATGTCGAAGGGTGAGGTGCAGATCGAAGTCGACACGCTCGAAAAGCTGGAGACAGAGCGAGCGGGGCTTAACGCCGGTATGAAGCGTTTGCGCGAGCGAGAAGCTGACGCGGCGCGCACCGAGTCCGAAGCCAAGAATGCCGCCCACCAGGAACTGGCGGGCTGTGTCGCCGAGCTTGCGCCGATCCTGCTGCGGGAAGCTCAGCAGGCCCTGGAGCAGTTGGCGACTGTTTACGCTGGCGCTGTGGCCCTTGCCGAGGGAGCGGGCAGCACTGCAGCGCGCGGTGTCGCCGAGCGAATCAGCCGGACTTTGGCTGAGGCGAACGAAGGCGGCTTGCTGGAGAACGGGCGAATTCCAGTTCCGAGTGAGATGCTGACCGTCTTGGAAGCAGGGCGCGGTCCCATCGAACAGCTTGGCCGCCGGTGGCATATCGACGTGACAGCGCCGCTGCGGCCGATCAATCTGGCGTTAGTGGCCTTGGGCCAAGAGAACGCGAACCTTCGCTCTCAAATCGCGCTCCTTCAGGCAGCGCGGTGAAGATGTTGGCGGGGTCTTCCTTACCCGCCGCGCGCGGAAACGCTGCGCCGTCGCCGCCGGGGTTCGCTCATTCCCCCGGCGGCGGCGAACACAAAGAGTTCTGCAATATCGTTTCGTCGCCGGTTGATAGCCGCGGCGGGCGCGCGCCGCGCGAGGGCGCCGCGCGGGCGGGCAGCGGTTGTCAACGGGCCGCTGCCCGCCTCGATCATGGAGGCATGATATGCACCAACAATCAGACAGTCAGATGATCGATTGCCGAGTGAAAGTCGGGCCGCGCTTGGTGCTCCCCTTCGACCATCTCCAGGTCGGCGCCCGCTTGGCGATCGATGCCCAGGTGTTCGAGGTCATCAAGCTGCACGCCTTCACGCGGAAAGCGGACGGGACCCAAGGGACGCTGATTGATTGGCGCTCCAATTGCCCCACCGTAAGCGCAAAAACCTCCCCACATTTTCGTAAGCGCTGATCTGGCTATGTTTTGCCCCTCGTCTGAGGGGTATCGTAGTGGCTGATGATGTAAGAACAT
>NZ_JBHSFZ010000014.1:2500-5636 GCF_042654265.1 Sphingobium tyrosinilyticum
GGCATGTACAGGCGATGAAGGACGTGGCACGCTGCGATAAGCGTGGGGGAGCTGTGAGCAAGCTTTGATCCCGCGATTTCCGAATGGGTAAACCCACCTTCACCATTTAAGGCTGCGCCAGTGAAAGCTGGATCAGCGTTAAATGGGAAAGGTATCACTAAGCTGAATAAAATAGGCTTTGGTGAAGCGAACCCGGGGAACTGAAACATCTCAGTACCCGGAGGAAAAGACATCAACCGAGATTCCGTTAGTAGTGGCGAGCGAACGCGGACCAGGCCAGTGCCTGTTGTTTAGTTAGCAGAACAATCTGGAAAGTTTGACCATAGCGGGTGACAGTCCCGTATGCGAAAGCGAAACAACAGGACTTGAGTAGGGCGGGGCACGTGAAACCCTGTCTGAACATGGGGGGACCACCCTCCAAGCCTAAATACTCGTACATGACCGATAGCGAACCAGTACCGTGAGGGAAAGGTGAAAAGCACCCCGATGAGGGGAGTGAAACAGTACCTGAAACCGGATGCCTACAAGCAGTGGGAGGGTCCTTGAGACCTGACCGCGTACCTCTTGCATAATGGGTCTGTGACTTAGTGTATCATGCAAGCTTAAGCCGTTAGGTGTAGGCGCAGCGAAAGCGAGTCTGAATAGGGCGACTGAGTATGATGCATTAGACCCGAAACCCGGCGATCTATGCATGACCAGGTTGAAGGTGCGGTAACACGCACTGGAGGACCGAACCGTTTAATGTTGAAAAATTATCGGATGAGTTGTGCTTAGGGGTGAAAGGCCAATCAAGCCGGGAAATAGCTGGTTCTCCGCGAAATCTATTGAGGTAGAGCGTCGGATGATTGCCGTTGGGGGTAGAGCACTGGATGGATGCGGGGGTCGCGAGATCTACCAACTCTAACCAAACTCCGAATACCAACGAGTCTAGTCCGGCAGACAGACGGCGGGTGCTAAGGTCCGTCGTCAAAAGGGAAACAGCCCTAACCTACAGCTAAGGTCCCCAAGTCACGTCTAAGTGGGAAAGCATGTGGGATTTCCAAAACAACCAGGAGGTTGGCTTAGAAGCAGCCATCCTTTAAAGAAAGCGTAACAGCTCACTGGTCTAAATAAGAGATCCTGCGGCGAAGATGTAACGGGGCTCAAGACGTGCACCGAAGCTTAGGGTGTGATCGTTTACGATCACGCGGTAGCGGAGCGTTCCGTAGGCCGTTGAAGCCATCTGGTAATGGGTGGTGGAGGTATCGGAAGTGCGAATGCAGACATGAGTAGCGATTAACAGTGTGAGATGCACTGTCGCCGAAATTCCAAGGGTTCCTGCTTAAAGCTAATCTGAGCAGGGTAAGCCGGCCCCTAAGACGAGCCCGAAGGGGGTAGTCGATGGGAACCACGTTAATATTCGTGGGCCTGGAGGTGTGTGACGGATGGCGTAACTTGTCTGGCCTTATTGGATTGGTCCAGGCAGGGAAGTTGTCCCAGGAAATAGCCCCTCCGTATAGACCGTACCCTAAACCGACACAGGTGGAATGGTAGAGTATACCAAGGCGTTTGAGAGAAGTATCCTGAAGGAACTCGGCAAATTGCCTCCGTACCTTCGGAAGAAGGAGGCCCCACATCAAGGCAACTTTTTGTGGGGGGCACAGGCCAGGGGGTAGCGACTGTTTAGCAAAAACACAGGGCTCTGCTAAGTCGGCTTCAAGACGACGTATAGGGCCTGACGCCTGCCCGGTGCCTGAAGGTTAAGAGGAGGAGTGCAAGCTCTGAATTGAAGCCCAGGTAAACGGCGGCCGTAACTATAACGGTCCTAAGGTAGCGAAATTCCTTGTCGGGTAAGTTCCGACCTGCACGAATGGCGTAACGACTTCCCCACTGTCTCCAGGATATGCTCAGCGAAATTGAATTCTCCGTGAAGATGCGGAGTACCCGCGGTTAGACGGAAAGACCCCGTGCACCTTTACTGCAGCTTCAGAGTGGCATTAGGAAAGAACTGTGTAGCATAGGTGGGAGGCTTTGAAGCGATGACGCCAGTTGTCGTGGAGCCATAGGTGAAATACCACCCTGTTGTTTTCTGATGTCTAACCTCGCACCGTTATCCGGTGCAGGGACCCTCTGTGGCGGGTAGTTTGACTGGGGCGGTCGCCTCCTAAAGAGTAACGGAGGCGCGCGATGGTGGGCTCAGGACGGTTGGAAACCGTCTGTTAGAGTGCAATGGCATAAGCCCGCCTGACTGCGAGACTGACAAGTCGAGCAGAGACGAAAGTCGGTCATAGTGATCCGGTGGTCCCTCGTGGAAGGGCCATCGCTCAACGGATAAAAGGTACGCCGGGGATAACAGGCTGATGATTCCCAAGAGCTCATATCGACGGAATCGTTTGGCACCTCGATGTCGGCTCATCACATCCTGGGGCTGGAGCAGGTCCCAAGGGTTTGGCTGTTCGCCAATTAAAGTGGTACGTGAGCTGGGTTCAGAACGTCGCGAGACAGTTTGGTCCCTATCTGCCGTGGGCGTCGAAATTTGAGAGGAGTTGACCCTAGTACGAGAGGACCGGGTTGAACATACCTCTGGTGTACCTGTCGTCCTGCCAAGGGCGCAGCAGGGTAGCTATGTATGGACGGGATAACCGCTGAAAGCATCTAAGCGGGAAGCCTCCCTCAAGATAAGATTTCTTCGAGCGGTCGTAGACCACGACCTTGATAGGCCGGATGTAGAAGTGTGGTAACATATGGAGCTAACCGGTCCTAATTGCTCTGATCGCGCTTAAGTGGTTCAGATGAACCATAGAGTCCCACCATCAATGACAGTGCTGGCAACAGCAAAGATCAGCGATGTGGTGATCCACTCAAGCCAGATACTCAAATACCAATTGTTTGGTGACGCGTTTCTCAAGTGAAACGCTCATATGTGCACGGCACCGATTAAAACCCAAAGCGCAAGCTTCATTGCTTGGTGACCATAGCGTCTGTGACCCACCCGATCCCATCCCGAACTCGGCCGTGAAACCAGTCTGCGCCGATGGTACTGTGGCTCAAGCCCCGGAAGAGTAGGGCGTCGCCAGGCATTGAAGCTTGCGCTTTGGATAAAACCCATTCACATCTCACAAAAGGGCGGCCCATAAAGCCGCCCTTTTGCGCCTCC
>NZ_JBHSFZ010000015.1:0-166128 GCF_042654265.1 Sphingobium tyrosinilyticum
TGATCGAGGAGACGCCGCCGCTACAGATTACACCGAAAGCCGCCTGATCGATGCGGCCCGAGGCCACACCCCAATTACACCACGTTGACGGACGCGACCGACCCAGCGCATCACCAAGCTGCTCCTGAGTGAGTGGAAGATGGATCTCGGATCGGCTTCCTAAGCCAGCATGTTCCTGCTTCAGTGCAAGTTCACACAACAGATGGGCAAGTCTTGCTCGCGCATCGCGCCGACCTATTCTGACGACCCATTCTTGGAAAACGGAGGCATCAGCGAGTGAGTCAATCCAGAGGGCCTCAGCCACAGCCGGGCGGGTACGTGTGAGCCTTAGAACCGCTGCGACCGGAATATCGGCAAGCTTTGCGGGTGTGACCAGTTGAACGCTTTGGTCGGCACCATGTAGCATCGAAAAATGGAGATCGACAAAATCGCCTTCCATATGAAAGCCGACAATCTGACGACCGCCATCGTTCACTAACCTGTACCGCTGCGCAAAGCCGCTCAAAAGGATCGTGCAAGATGTAGGGATTTGACCGGCACGGATGATGTGCTGGCCGGCCGTCATTGCCTTTGTTGTGAAGGGAAGCGCAACAATGGCTTCACGGTCAGTGTCCGACAGTTCCGCTCTGTCGCTGAGCTTTGCTGCAAGTTTTCTCAGCGGGTGCTTTGCATCGACCAACGACTTACCCTATTTTATCATCGACCAACAACAGCCTCTTCAACTATCATAGGGAATAAAAGCAGCTACGCGCACTAATGTAGATCAAGCCACTCCATTAAGCAGAATTGACCTTGGCACACGGGCGCAATTGCCAGACTAAGTAAGTAGGGGAAATATGCCGTTACAATCTCTCATATATGTGAGCGATAGCACCCTATCTGCCGCGGCCGTAGAGGGTGAGATTGATGCCATCATCCAAGTCGCGCGAAGCAGAAATGGCGATCTAGCCGTAACGGGCGCGCTGATGTTCACCCATAGCAATTTCGTGCAGGTCCTGGAGGGCTCGCCTACAGCATTAGATGAATTGATGGCGAGCATCAAAAGAGACAGTCGCCATGAGAATGTACGGGTGCTCGAGGTGGAAGCTCTCACCTCTAGGAGGTTTACTGATTGGGCAATGGCCTATGTAGGTCCTGCTTCGTTGGTTGAACCCCAACTGGCTCCGCTTGTGAAAGCGGACGGGAAGATCAACCCGTTCGCAACTCAGGAGATGATTTCGCTACTCCAATCTTTAGTATCTTTGGGACAATAGGCAAGTTATCGAAATGTTTCACAACAATCCGATGGTCCCGGCAGATATCTACGAGTTGGGAGATGCGTGAACTCAACATAGGTTTTGCCCGATGGGCAAATCTTCCTTTCTCACGAGTTTTCCCCTCGGTTCGTCACTAGCTTCTATCGGCATGCTTGGAGGTTTTTGTCAGCGCATGAGGCCAGCTGCGCGCAAGGCATCCTCGATGATCTTCTCCACGTCTGTCTTCGCGGCAGGCGCGGGCTCGGCGGACGGCAATCGCTCCAGCTGCGCCGTCTTCTCGGCGGGCAGAGTCGACGTCGCATCAGAAGAGCTCCCGTCGAGCAATTTCCAGGTCGCGGCCATTCTGCGGGTTGAGGAGATGCCAACCTCCAGCATGTGCGGCATCACGGTTCCGCAGGCATCTCGCCCGGTTGTGGCGAGTGGGGTGCCATGGCCCATCCCGGTTATGCGATAGTCCTCGATCACAGTCCGCCCTGCTTTATCCATCCATCGGCGGTGGGGATGGCTGCCGACCATAGCGGTGGTGCTCGGCCTTCCGTCCAGACCATGAACTGAAAGCCATTGCGCCAAGATCGCATCCGCATTGATATCAGAGACAGTCGCATCGGCTGTTCCGTGCCAGATGGAGATGCTGGGCCACGGACCGGAATGACCAACGGCACGTCGCACTCGATCACCCAGTTCAGCGCCGCTGTGCCGGCCTGCTCCGCGCATTGCCTCCAGCGCCTGCGACACATTCGATGCCGCGCCGTACGGCAGGCCTGCTATGATCGCTCCTCCCGCAAAGACCTCCGGGTAGGTCGCTAGCAGGATAGATGCCATTGCGCCGCCTGCAGACAGACCTGTGACGAAGATGCGCGACGCGTCTATGTCATAGGTCTCGACCATCGTAGCGATCATCTGACGAATGGACAGCGCCTCGCCACGATCCCGGGCAGCGTCCGCCGGCGAGAACCAGTTGAAGCAGAGATTGGGATTATTGCCCGGCTGCTGCTCAGGAAACAAGAGGGCAAAGCCATGTTCATCCGCCAGTTGCGACCAGCCTGAACCCCGGTCATACCCCGCCGCCGTCTGGGTACAGCCGTGCAGAACGACAACGAGGGCTGGATGTCCCCTAATATTTTTCGGCACATGGGCTTTCGCTCTCAAGGCACCGGGATTGCTACCGAAACCGGCGAGGTCCTTCAAGCGGCCTTGAGGCTCCTTTGCCGAGGCCGCGGACATGGGATGCATGGCTGCCAATTGGGCGATCGTGGCCGATAACTTCTTCATGGGCTGATCTCCGGTCCTCAATGCTGCCGGGCAGCCATTATGGGGCCGCGTTTGCTGCACTGCACAATATGGATGTTCTCTCGGCATGCACAAGCCCCTCATCCGTGGTTGTCCCTTATCGCGGCCTCTCTTTGACCTCAGTGACCAATTTCCCAAGCCAATCGTCGATATGCGATGTTCCGATTGACACAGCGCGGCGCCGTTGAGAGGATACGTACCGTCGGCTTGGGCTCTGATACGTGCTGGAACTGAGCCCCAATATGTCAGAACCCCGGGATACGACCTGCCCAAGCGAGAGGCCGACCACCTGCCTAAACACCAGACGCTTCTGGTGCGCCTTTTGCTTAGAACGCGAGGTTCGTCAGCACCGGCTGCGTCAGTATTTCCTCGAGGGCGAACATGCCCGCAGGCGGGGTCACCAGCAGTTCTTCCTCTGGCACCGTGAAATCGAGCCACTCCTGCGCAGCGCGGCGTTCGATGATCGCTCCATGTCGGGCCTGGTAGCGGATCACCTCCGGATTGGCGTCGACCGTGAGGATACGGTAGCTGACCGGCCAGCTACCCATGGGCGGCTCCCAGAAACCGGCGAGGTAGAAGAAATTGCCGTCCTGCCTGAAGGCACGAAATTTCTTCTCGCCATTGCGGATATGGAATTCTGACGCCGGTACCAGGCAGCGGTTGCTGGGGAAGCGCTTTCCTTCAGCACGTATGAACTCGTAGGAGATGCCGTCGCTGAACTGGGGATTGGAACCCCAGATCGCCTCGATCATCTCAATTTCAGCCATGTCATCAGGGTTTCGCCTGATGATCGCGCGCCGGCTTCCATGCGCATCGGGGTCGAACGGAGCGCCCTTCAAATCCATGCCCAGAACATAAACGGAACGTCGATCGGTATCAAGGTCCGTTGAAACGATCAGTTTTCTGCCTGTCCATGTGTAGCTGCTCAGCTCATATTCAGGGAGATATTCTCCTCATCGGAGGAAATCCCATGCCGCTTTATGTGAAGAATAATGAAGTGAACCGCATGGCAGAACGCCTCGCGATGCTGCAGAAAGTAGGCAAAACTGAAGCTATCCGCCGTGCTCTGCGACACGAGCTCGAGCGCGAGCAACAAATGCCGTCGCTGGTGGAACGCGGTTTGGCGTTCGCCCGTTCGTTGCGGGCAAAAGCCGGACCCGATGCGGGACGGGCGGCTAACAAGAAATTTATCGATAGCCTCTATGGTGAACCATAATGTTCGTGGACGCGTCTGCTCTCACATCGATACTAGCGCACGAAAGCGATGCTCCGGAGTTGTTGGCTCGCCTTCAAAAGGCGCGCGTTCGCCTCACATCCCCCTTGGCGGTGGGGGAGACGGTACTGGCAATTGCTCGAATTCTCGACCTGGAGCTTCGTCACGCCCACCAAGCTGTGGATGAATTTCTTGCCCTTGCCGAAATTCAGGTCACAGCCGTACCGCCAGAGGCCCGCAACCACGCCATCGACGCCTATGATCGCTACGGGAAGTCACGGCACCCGGCCTCGCTCAACTTCGGCGACTGCTTCGCTTATGCCTGTGCCCGGATCGCAGGTGTGCCCCTCCTCTACAAGGGCGATGACTTTCCCTCCGACCGAACATCGTAACAGCATAGAAGGCACGCGTGCGGTCAGATCAACCGCATTCTTTGGATAGCCGAAGCGAGAGGCGCAACTGGTGAGGAGCATGCGATGTGCAATGACTACCGCCTGGAGGTCGATATCGCCTCGATCGCCGAGGATTTTAAAAACCTGCAGATCAGGATCAAAATGCCTGAAGGCGCACCCAATGTGCCGGCGCGCGAGGACATCAAGATCACTGACATGGCGCCCATCGTCCGTTCCATCGAAGGTGAACGTGGTGTGGGCGAACTGGTCAATAGACGGTGGAGTTGGCCGGGGCCCAAGGGCAAGCCGGTCTATAATTTCCGCAGCGAGGGTCGCGCGTTCAGTTCGCACCGCTGCCTGATCGTGGCCGATGGCTTCTATGAATTTACCGATCCGGCCGACCCCACACGGAAGCGGCGCGACAAGTGGCTGTTCACGTTGAAGGATCACCCATGGTTCTGCATTGCCGGCATTTGGCGAGAGAGCCCCGCTGGCGAGGCCTTCACCATGCTCACCATGGATGCCGGGCCCGACGTTGCGCCCTATCATCATCGCCAGATCATCCCGCTGACCCGTGACCAATGGGCCGACTGGCTTGACCCGACAGTTCCGGCCAGCGAAGTGCTTCGCTGGCTGCCGCAGGGGAGCTTGCCCGTCACCCAGGTCTATGGCGCTCCGCCCGCGCAGGGAGCGCTTGTTTGATGATCACCGATGCAACCCTCGCGCGCTTCGTCGAGGCGCAAGCCCACGTCTATGACACGGCTTTGGCGGAAATCCGGACAGGTGCAAAGCGGTCGCACTGGATGTGGTTTATCTTCCCGCAGCTTCGTGGTCTGGGCCAGAGCCCGACTGCCAATTATTACGGCATTGCCTCGCTCGCGGAAGCCCGAGCCTATCTCGACCATGCTTTGCTGGGTCCGCGCTACCTCGAATGCGTGACGGCGCTGCAGGCGCTTGCGAGCCAAGACCCCATCTCAGTCTTCGGTTTGATCGATGCCAGGAAGCTGCGCTCCTCTTTGACCCTGTTCGCGTGCGCCGACCCTCAGCCGCTTTTCGCTGACGCACTGGACCGCTGGTTTGACGGTGAGCGGGATCCGGCAACACTGCAAATGCTGAAGGGCTGAGCAGAGAGACACGCCAAGAGGCTAGAGCAACAGGATTCATCAGCCTTGACGAATCCCGTGGAACAACGGAACATAAAGGGAACATCTGAGTCGATATGTTCCCATGCCCAGCCCCTCTCCTTCTCTCGATCAGCATCAGGTGGATGCTGTTAAAGCGCTTCGCGCGAACCTCGGGCAGAGTTGCGCGGTACACGTCCCTTCGCTGCCTTTTGGGGTGCCGGATATGGACGACCCGCTTGCCGACCATGGCCTCCATGGCGCTGGTCTGCATGAGATTGCCGCGGCCTCGGCAACGCTGAACGACGATGCCGCCGCCACGCTCTTTATCGCGGGCATCGCCGCACGCTTCGCGGCCCGTAAAAAGGCAGATATTTTCTGGGCCTTGAGCCGTTTTGACCTTTATGCGCCGGGTCTTGAACAGGTGGGCCTTGGTCCCGACCGGATTTTCTATGCGCAAGGGCTGAAAGACAGCGCGGTCCTGGCCATGGCGGAGGATGCCCTGCGCGATGGATCGCTGGCCTGCGTCATTGCGGAGGTGAAGGCGGCTGATCAGACGGCGACGCGCCGGCTGCAGCTTGCTGCCGCTGACGGTAAAACGCCGATGCTCCTCTTCCGGCGCCACCGTTTGCGCGAACGATGCCCTTTGATCGGCCTCTCCTCGGCGATGACGCGCTGGCGGATCGGCTGCGCGCCATCAGAGCCCCTGCCTCATCCCGGTATCGGCCGGCCGCGCTGGTCGGTCGAGCTCGTCCGGCAGCGCAATGGCAATCCCTTCTCTCTTGAATTGGAAGCGTGCGATGACACGGGTCGCCTCGCTCTACCTGCCCCAGCTCGCCATCGAGCGGCTGCGACGGCTAGAGCAACCAACCGAGCCGCTTGAGCACGTCACGGCCGGGCCCCGCTTCGCGCCGCCGGTCGACGATGATCCGGGTGCCTGCTCCGTGCCGCGCGGCGGCGGCTGGCGTCCCGGTGCGCGCTGGGCCCGCGACGGGGTGCTAAGACATAAACCTATTGAGGCCGAGATCGACGCCTTGCCGGCGCATCAGCGCCCGTCCATGCGCGAGATGGGCCGACGGAGCGAAGCGGCCCAGCATCCCTTCCGGGCCATGCCTGCCGATGAAGGGGGCGGGTCAGTGTCAACGCCTGCGATCGGCTGGAGGCGCTTGTGGGGCAGGCCAACCATCCTGATCTCTCGCACGGGGCAGCGCGACATCGTCACCTCCGCCTGCCCAGTCGCGCTCGAACTCGGGCTTCGCCCAGGCATGGCGGCAGCCCACGCCCGCGCGCTGGTGACAGAGCTCGACGTCCGTGACGCTGAGCCGGACGCGGATCGCGCCTGGCTCGATCGGCTTGCTCTTCATGCAGTCGCTCACTGGACCCCGACGGCGAGCGTCAGCGGGGAGGATGGGCTTTGGCTGGATCTCACCGGCACCACCCATCTCTTCGGCGGGGAGCAGCGCTTCTGTCGACGACTGCTGCGCTTCCTTGAACGCTTGGGCTTTACCGCCAGCATCGCGATCGCCGGGACGCCAGGCGCCGCACATGCGCTGGCACGCTATGGGGGCGAAGCGGTGAGGCTCTTACCATCTGGAAAGGAAACCGAAGCGCTAGCCGACTTTCCTCTGGCAGCGCTGCGTCTTGAGCCTGAGGCGCTGCAGGGGGCCGCCCGGTTCGGGCTTGAGCGGATCGCGGACCTATACCCCATGCCGCGCGGACCCCTTGCCCGGCGGCTGGGCCTGAGGGCGGTGCAACGGCTCGACCAAGCGCGCGGCATTGTGGCAGAACCCCTAGTCCCGATGGTGCCGTTCGAAGCGCCACGGGTGGAACGCCGGCTGCTTGAGCCGATCGGCACGGCAGAGGCGATCATTCAGGTGATCCTCGATCTCGTCGATGACCTTGTGATCATGCTGCAGCAACGCAGCCTTGGCCTGCGCACCGCGCATCTTGCCTGTTTGATTGTCGATGGGAGCGACCAGCACATCGCCATCGGCACGGCCCGGGCGACGCGGGAGCCCATACATTTGAAGCGCATGTTATCTATGCGCGTCGAGCGGATCGATCCGGGCCTCGGTATCGAGGCGATGACCCTCACCGCCGCGCGCGTCGAAGCGCTGACAGTCCAGACGATTGAGGCTGGCCTCGGCCGGGATGAACGGCCGCCCGACGTCGCGCCGCTCGTTGATCAGCTTACGGGCAGGATCGAGCCGGACAGGCCCTTCCGCCTGACCTCCCATGAGAGCGATGTGCCCGAGCGGGCGGTGCGGCGGATCGGGCCGCTGGCAAAACCGTTGGGCTGGCCGCGCTGGAGGCGGCCGGTCCGGATGCTCAGGCACCCTGAGCCTCTTGTCCATGTCGTCGCCCTGATGCCCGACCATCCGCCGCGACGCTTTACCTGGCGAGGAAAAGCCTATCGTGTCGTCGCAGGCGACGGACCCGAGCGCATCCATGGCGAATGGTGGCGTTCGCGTGAGGAGCTATGGGCGGTGCGCGATTATTTCCGGGTCGAGGCGGAAGATGGTGGTCGCTTCTGGCTGTTCCGCCGCGGCGATGGGGTCGATGAGCAGACCGGTAATTTAAGCTGGTTCATGCACGGGATCTTCGGCTGATGGCCCGCTATGTCGAGCTGCAGGTAACAAGCCACTTCTCCTTCCTGCGCGGCGCCTCCTCGCCCGAACAGCTTTTCTCCGCCGCAGCGCTGCTGGGGCACACGGTACTCGGCCTTGCCGATTGGGGCAGCGTTGCAGGCGTGGTGCGCGGTTGGGACGCACAGAAGGTGACCGGGGTGCGGATGATCGCCGGGTGTCGGGTCGGTCTGCGGGACGGGCGCACCCTCCTCCTCTATCCCACCGATCGCTCGGCCTGGTCTCGCCTGACCCGGCTGCTTTCCATCGGCAAGGCCCGCGGGGGCAAGGGCTTTTGTCTTCTCGACTGGGCCGACGTCGTCGCCCATGCTGAGGGGCAGGTCGCGATCCTCGTACCTGATCTTCCCGGCAACAGCATGCTGTCCAATTTGGCCGAGTTGCAAGAGGCGTTTGGCGCCCGCGCTTATATGGCACTATCGCTGCGCCGACGGCCGGGAGACATCGCCCGGCTGCATGGGCTGGACACGATGGCCCGCGCCACGGGCGTGCGCAGCGTTGCCACCGGCGATATCCTCTATCATTCGCCGGAGATGCGACCGCTGCAGGATGTCATGACCGCGATCCGCGAAAAGACCAGCATCGATGCCCTCGGCTTCAGGCGCGAGCGTTATATGGACCGCAACCTCAAAGCGCCCGAGGAGATGGAGCGGCGCTTCGCTGCCTTCCCCGACGCGATCGAGGCCAGCGCGGATATTGCCGATCAATGCCGGTTTGACCTGGGGGAGATCCAATATCAATATCCCTATGAGCAGGTGATGGAGGGCCGCACCGCGCAGGAGGCGCTGGCCGCCCTTACTGCAGAGGGCGGCGCGCGCATGTTCCCCACCGGGTTGCCGCCGCTCTATGCGCAGCAGATCGACCATGAGCTCAAACTGATCGAGCAACTGGGTTACGCCCCCTATTTCCTGACAGTAAATGCGATCGTCGCTGAGAGTCGGCGGCGGGGCATTTTGTGTCAGGGGCGGGGCTCGGCCGCCAATAGCTGCGTTTGTTTCATGCTGGGCATCACTTCGATCGATCCCATCAAGCATGAGCTGCTCTTCGAGCGCTTTGTATCAGGCGAGCGCAAGGAGCCGCCCGATATCGACGTCGATTTCGAGCATGAGCGGCGCGAGGAAATCATCCAGTGGATCTACCAGACCTATGGCCGGACCCGCTCGGCGCTGACAGCGGTGGTGACCCGCTATCGCACGCGCGGCGCTGTCGCCGAGGTGGGCAAGGCGCTGGGGCTGCCACGCGACTTGACCAAGATGCTCACCGGCCTCGTCTGGGGGTGGTCGATTGACGGCATCACCGACCAGCAGATTGAGCGCCTCAACCTCAATGCCGATGATCATCGGCTGAAGCTGACGCTGGAGCTATCCCGCCAGCTGATCGGCACGCCCCGCCACCTCTCCCAGCATCCCGGCGGCTTTGTGCTGACCCAGGACCGGCTCGATGATCTCGTGCCGATCGAGCCAGCGCGGATGGAAGACCGGCAAATTATCGAATGGGATAAGAATGATATCGATGCCTTGAACTTCATGAAGGTCGATGTGCTGGGCCTTGGCATGCTTGGTTGCATGAACCGCGCCTTCAATCTGCTAGGCGAGCATAAGGGCATCAAGAAGACGATGGCCGACCTTCAGGATGATGATCCGGCCGTCTATGCCATGATCCAGCGCGCCGACACGCTCGGCGTCTTCCAGATCGAGAGCCGCGCGCAGATGTCGATGCTGCCGCGGATCAAGCCCAAGGAATTTTATGATCTTGTCATCGAAGTCGCGATCGTCCGCCCCGGGCCGATCCAGGGCGACATGGTGCATCCCTATCTGCGCCGGCGCGAGGGCAAGGAGGTGCCCGAATATCCTAAGGACGAACTGAAGGCTGTTCTGAAGAAGACGCTGGGCGTGCCGCTTTTTCAGGAACAGGCGATGAAGGTCGCGATCGTCGGCGCCGGGTTCACCCCCGCTGAGGCCGACCAGCTGCGACGTGCCATGGCGACCTTCAAGCTGACCGGCGGAGTCAGCCATTTTTACGACAAGTTGGTGAACGGCATGATCGCGCGCGGATATCCCAAGGACTTTGCCGAGCGGACCTTCAAGCAGATCGAGGGGTTCGGGAGCTATGGCTTCCCCGAAAGCCATGCAGCGAGCTTCGCTAAGATCGCCTATGCCTCCTGCTGGATGAAGCATCATCATCCCGATGTCTTCTGCGCCGCTTTGCTGAACGCCCAGCCCATGGGTTTCTATGCGCCGGCTCAGATCGTGCGCGATGCCCGCAACCATGGTGTCGAGGTTCGGCCAGTCTCCATCAACCACAGCCATTGGGATTGTACGCTTGAGCCCGCACGCGGTCGCACCAAGGCCGTGCGGCTCGGGTTTCGGCAAGTACGTGGGCTAGCCAATAGCCATGGCGCTGCGATCGCCGGGGCACGCGGGCCGGCGCTGTTCGAGAGCGTTGAGGAGGTCTGGCGCCGCTCCGGCGTACCCCGCGCTGCGATCGAACGGCTTGCAGAGGCCGATGCCTTTGCCTGCATCGCCCAGGACCGGCGCCAGGGGCTTTGGAGGGTCAAGGGACTGGGCGAAGCCCCCCTCCCACTCTTTGCCGCTGCGGACGCGCGCGAGGGCAGATTCTCACCTGAAGGCCAGGAAGCGCCAGTCGCCCTTCAACCTATGACCGAAGGCCGTGAGGTGGTGGAGGACTATCGCTCGCTCCAGCTCTCGCTGCGCAATCATCCGCTCACCTTCCTTCGTCCCGAGCTTGAGGCGATGCAGATCGTGCGCTGCGCGGATCTCAGGTCCATCCGCGATGGCCGCAATGTCGAAGTGGCAGGTGTCATTCTAGTGCGCCAGCGGCCCGGGTCAGCCAAGGGGGTGCTATTCGTCACGATCGAGGACGAGACGGGGGTCGCTCAGGGCATTCTCTGGCCTGACCGGTTCGAGATCTATCGGCGGCAGGTCATGTCCGCCTCGATGATCGCGATGCGGGGACGGCTGCAGCAGGAGGGCGAGGTGATCCACATCATATGCGATAGGATCACCGATCATGACGCGATGCTGCGCTCGATCGGGCGGACCAAGTTCAGCGTCACGCCCGGACGGGGTGATGGCGCTAGTCATGGCGGGGGCCCCGATCCACGCGATCCCGCGTTCCCTCGGGGACGGACTTTAGCCTCACCGCCTTTCGGGACAATCACGGAGCCGGACCAGCTTTTGCCTATCCGCAGCCATGATTTTCATTGAAAAGAAGATAAGCCATCAATAGCCAATTAGCCGCAACGGCCCTGTAAAGAATGGCGGCGCTATTCTTGAATAATTACCAGCCCCCCATGTCACGGAAGTTTATAACACCAAGAATCCCTAGAAGGACAAGGCTGAGAAACACCGATATGAGTAGCGATCCCAGGCACCCAAACTTGCTCGAAAAGAAAAAGAACATCAGCTTCTCACCCATTAAGCTAATCGACAACTAGCAGCATTCGCCGCCGTTCCAGTAAGCCGGAGCAGAGGCCTTAAAAATTTCCGGCTGTCTAGCAGCTCAGCTGGATGCTCAGGCACTGGAGCGACACGAGAAGCGCCGCCATCAAAGGTCAGGAAGGATCTGATCAGCCCTGCCCCAATGAAAAAGGTCCTTCGAGCTGGCGCGCTTCAGCAGTTCAGCGCCATTGCCGATATGCCAATGCGCGGGACTATCCAGGTCCCGCAATTCTTCCCATGTGAGGGGCGCTGCTACAGGCGCGAACGGCCGTGAGCGTGCACTATACGGCATGACTGCGGTCGCGCCGCGCTGGTTACGCAGATAATCGATGAAAATGCGTCCGGTGCGCTTTGCCTTTGCAAGGGCAGCGGTGAAGCGGGCGGGCTCGGCCTGTGCAAGGGCCATGGCGAAGCGGTGAGCGAAATCTTTCACCTGCGGCCACTCGGCCGCGGGGGTAAGCGGCGCAATCACATGGACGCCCTTGCCGCCCGTCACCATGGGAAAAGTGACGAGCCCCATCTGCGCCAGCACATCCTTCACATGGAAAGCGGCTGAGACCACATCCTTGAAATCGAGGCCTTCATCGGGATCGAGATCAAAGACTAGCCGGTCAGCTTTTTCGACATCCTCAATCCGGGCTCCCCAGCCATGAAACTCGATCGTGCCCATTTGTACGCAGGTGAGAAGGCCCGCTGGCGTATCGACGAACAGATAGGGCTCTTCATGCCCATCCTTCTCCCGAATGGCGACATGCTTGACCGCCTCCCCGAAGCTGCCGGCATCATGCTTCTGGAAAAAGCATTTCTTGTCCCTGCCCTGCGGGCAACGTACCAGGCTGATGGGGCGACTGCCTGCCCATGGCAACATGACCTCTGCCACCGCTTCATAATAATCTGCCAGCAGCCCTTTGGTGAGCTTGCCCTCTGGAAAGATCACCCGCTCGCGATTGCTGATTTTGACGCCGCTGCCGACCGGCGCGCAGGTGACGATCTCTACCGGCGCCTCAACCTCAAGGACAACGGCCTCAGGCTTCTTGTCCTCTCGCAGGCCAAGATAGCTCGGATGCCGCAGCACCCCTTCATCTGTAAATTCGATATAGGCAATTTCGGCGACCAACTTTGGCTTTATCCAGTGCGCGCCGCGGACAGCTGGGCGCGGCGCCTCCACGGTAGCGCTCTCCTGCTCGAGGGGCGCCATCAATGCCATGAGACGTTCGATCTCGTCGCCTGTAAATCCTGTGCCGACCTTGCCGGCAAAGCGAAGTGTGCCTTCTTCATTCACTCCGAGAAGCAGCGAGCGAAATCCGCGCTGCTTGTCCGAGGGCGTCCAGCCGACGATCACAAATTCCTGGCGCCGGATGCACTTGGTCTTGACCCAACTGCCTGACCGGGACCCCGAGTAGCGGGCGTCAATCCGCTTGGAGATGACGCCCTCGAGGCCTGCGCCGCAAAAGCTGTCGAACAACTGCTCGCCCCGCCCGACAATATGATCGGAATAGCGCAGGTGACCAATACCATCCCCCAGCAAAGCGGCCAGCATCTCCTTCCGCTCGGTGAGCGGCCGCTGCGTGAGATCTTCACCGTTCAATTCAAGGAGGTCAAAGGCAAAGTAGTCGATCTTTCGGGGATTGCCTTTGAGGGCGGCCTGAAGAGCCTGGAAGCTCGTGCGGCCATCGGGCAGGAGCACAACCGCCTCACCGTCGATCAGGGCACTGGACATGTCGAGTGTGAGCGCGTCGGCAATCAGCGCGGCAAAGCGATCGGACCAATCGAGCCCTGAGCGGGTATAGGCACGCCCCTCACCCCCGCCAACCGCGAGAAGCGTGCGGTAACCGTCATATTTAAGCTCGTGCAGCCAACGATCGCCCGGGGGCACATGGTCGACCAGCGCAGCGAGCTGCACGGGTCGGAAGGGCGGCAGCTTTCCGGTGGCATTGCCCTTTTTTGCCGCCACCCTTGTCGCTGTCCTGGGCGAGCTCGGAAGTGCCGTGGCGGCCTTCGCACTCTTGCGCTTCGCCCCCTTTTTCCCCGCTGCAATTTCCTCCATGGTGCGACCGCTTTCGATGCTGGTGAGATGGGTGCCAACCAGGTCATCTGACCCTCCCGCGAATTCATCCTTCACCTTGCGGAGGATCCAGTTCTCGCCCTTCTCCTTGCCGCGCGGCTTCAGGCGGAAGAGGATCCACTCGCCCTGCATCCGGCGGCCATGAAGGATGAAATGGAGATGACCTTCAGGCAATGTCCGCCGCGGGTCCTTTCCGGGGATCGACTCCCACGTGCCATTGTCCCAGAGCATTACCGTCCCGCCGCCATATTCTCCTTTGGGGATGGTGCCCTCGAACCGGGCATAGTCGAGCGGATGGTCCTCGGTGCGCACAGCCAAGCGTTTATCATCAGGATTAAGGCTTGGCCCGCGGGTCACGGCCCAGCTGACAAGCACATCGTCGAGCTCCAGGCGGAAATCATAATGGAGTCTGGTTGCGGCATGTTTCTGTACGACAAAGCCGTTACCGGTGGACGGCACGCTCGCGCCTGTGGGCTCCGGAGTCAGCGCGAAATCGCGCTTTGCGCGGTATTTCGTCAGCTTTTCGCCGGCTTGATTGGTTTGCGCCTTTGGCATGCGGTTCCGTCTGGTGAATGTCTCTCTTCAATCCGCAGACATGGAGCCTGTTCCCAAACGCGCGGCGCACTGCCTAAGAAGGAGCGCCGATAGCACGGGAGAAGCGGTAGCTGGTCTGTTCGAATTTGAGCCCCCGGAAAAATCCATGAGAATGCGCGATCTCAATGTCACTCATCACCTCAACCATGGTGCAGCCGGCTTCACGCAACGCGGTCATGGCTGCCTCGAGCATGGCAGATCCAATCCTGCGGCGACGATGGTTGGCATCCACAAGCAGCATGGTGATGCGGCCGACTTCCCCATGCTGTACCGTGGGCACCAAAGCCCAACCACAGCAGCCGACCAAAGTACCCAGTTCAGCAACCAACATGCCCCCCTTTGCTTGTTGAACAGCGGCTAGATTGCGGGCGATCGCAAGCTCGTCGATCTCGATATGGGTCAGTTGGTCCAACAATCTCGCCAGTGCGGCGGCGTCACCCGATTTAGCAACCCGTATTGCAAGTTTGGGTTCTGGCTTTGGCGTCGGCGTCTGCTCAGGCTTCGCACGCGCCGGTCCCACTCGCGTCGAGCCAGGCTCAGCAGCCCGCTTACGCATCGGGCGCCCCTGCCGAGACTTCAGTTCCGCGATCTTTTCCGGATCCTGCTCACGCCCTAGCCGGTCGCCGGCGGGCCGAGCTCCACCTCTTCTCGCTATTCTCGTGGGTGGCGGCGTGTCGGCATCTCTGTCCTTAGCGTCCTTCGCCTTGGCGCCGGGCGCAGGCTTTGCGGGTCTCGCAGGCGTCGCGTCGGCCGACGCCTTCCATGTATTGGCTGCTCCGGCGCGAAGATACTCCTCGACCTCAGCAGCCGAGGCCGTAAGGCCATCGTCTCCAATACCAAGCAACGCCTTTCCAGTCGCATCCGTCAGGCCGAATTTGCCATAATCTCCCGTTCCTGGCTTGCGCCTACGTGACTTCACGAGCTTTAGGCCGCGATGCTCGGCCATGCCCCGCAACTTTTCACCGATGGTCCTGTCGTCCATGGGTGTATAACCCGTGACGACAAGCGAGGGTCCTGGCGGCGATCGCCAAGCCTGAACGCAGACTCACCTCAACTTGAAACCGATTCGCACGGGCGCAACCGTCGGAACGCAGGAGTCGGGCGAGCGCTGCTTCTTCATGCGCGCGTGCCGCTTCACAAACTCGTCGATGATCGATCGCGCCGCCTTCGATGATGACGCAAGGATGTTGACCATCTCATTCCGGCAGACTGGCAAATATGTATATTATGATGTGCCCGGCATCATATTCGAAGAATTGTGCAAGGCCCGCTCAGCCGGTGCATTCTTCAATCAGGAAATCAAAGGTCGCTATCCGTGTCGCCGCGATCCTGCGCGACGCCGCTTTGGACCGAACGCCTGATCTCTTGTCGTCAAGCATCACCCAGCGCGCGATAAACCGACATCAGATGCCGCCCGGCAATGGCGCGGGCCCGAGGCGAGCGCACTGTCTCCTCATTTGTTTCATGTAGCATCGTGAGCATATCAAGCACTTCTTGCCGCGGCGTCCCCGCCTCGAGAAGGTATGTGCCGATAAGGGCCAGGAGATTGCTCCACAAGGTGATGGCACCTTCAGCGAAAGCGGCATCATTGTCATCGTCATCGCGCTGTCGGATCGCCCCAGCCACCTTGATCAAGCCCGCTTTCGTGCAGGCGACTTGGCCGGAGCCTTGGCGGCCGGCTTCTTCCCACTTGCCTTATTCGCCGGCTTCTTCGCTGCAGGCTTTGCGCCGCCCGAGCCCCCGAGCGAATTCTTGAGTGCTGCCATGAGATCGACCACGTTGCTGCCGCGCGGATCGGCTCCGCCCTCATCCGTATCGATGTTAAGGGTCTTGCCTTTCTTCTTGCGCTCAATGAGGTCCTTCAGCGCGTCAACATAGCGGTCGTGAAACTCGCTCGCGTCAAATTTACCCGTCTTCTTGTCAATGAGGGTCGTTGCGAGATCGAGTAATTCCTCATCCGGGTCTGCGTCGCCAATGTCGCGGAAGTAACTCGCCGCCTTATTCACCTCATCGGCATAACGCAGCGTCTCCATCACCATGCCGCGGCCGCAGGCCTTGATTGAAACGACATATTCGCGGCCGCGCATGGCAAGCTGGCCCAGGCCGATCTTGCCGCTCCGACGCAGCGCTTCACGCAGTACGATGAAGGCCTCTTCCGCCAGATCGTCGGCCGGCACCACATAATATGGCTTTTCAAAATAGATCATGTCGATGTCCTGCGCATCGACGAATTGCGTCAGTTCCAGCGTCTTTTTGCTCTCGAGCTTGACGCCTTCGATTTCCTTCTCATCGAGCAGGACATATTCACCTTTGGCATATTCAAACCCTTTTACAATGTCCTCGACGTTGACCGGACCGATCCCAGGAACGACCTTCTCGTATTTGATGCGTTTGCCCGACGGCTCGTGGATCTGGTTGAATGCGATGGTCGCGCCGCTCTTGGTCGCGGAATAAATTTCGACAGGAATGGACACCAAGGCCAGGCGGATTTGGCCTCTCCAATAAGGTCGTGCAGCCATGATCAGTCTCTCCGGCTTGGTGGGATGATGAACCCCCCGCCCTCGTGCCTGTTCCCTCATCATGCGTCCTGCGCAGACCGTGGCGCCTTCCCAAGGTGGTCGGCGGTTTGCCGCGAGCAGTCACCGGACATCCTCGGCACCCGCGCGGCGTGATCGCTGCCAGGGCCAGCAGCCCTCTATCTCCGTTTCGAGCGAGAAGCTGAGGAATGTGCGTATGACGACAATAGCAGCAAGTAAGCCCAGGCTCGTGAAGGTGAGCGGCGCAGTAACTGTAGACATGATGTCCGCGCCAACCAGAAGCTCCAGCCCGAGCAGGATCCCCCGTCCGAGGTTGGCCCTATATCGATCATAGGCTTGGCGCCAATCGCCCCGTACTCCCCCACGCAGGAAATATGCGCTCGACAGGAAGGTGCCGCCGACGATGATCGCCACTCCCGCGAGCTCGACCATTTTCGCCAGGAAATCAATTGCTGCGTGCATCTGCTCCATAGCCGATAGAAGTGCAACAGAGATAAAGCTGTTCCAAGGCGGGCCTCGTCAGCGGAACACCATCGAAGGCCGAGGGTTCGCGATGAGAAGCTGATGCTCGGTCGGAGGACAGCTAGCATGGGGAAGATGCAATCACACGGATATACAGCCAAACGACCGCCCGTCTCGCCGCCGCGACTGAGGGACAGGCGAGGCGCTGGCAAGAGACCCAAGCATTGAGCATGCAACTGCAACGCGGCCGGACACCACCAGCCGGCCGATCGGCACGGCTCTCCCTCAGCCATGAGGTCACCCTGTGTCGCTTTAAGGCGATCGGCAAAATCCCACCCTCGAGGTTTCAGAGCGATGCAGGCAATTAATATCGGCACGGCAGGGTGGAGCATTTCTCGCGCGTCAGCGGAGGCCTTTCCCAGCGAGGGTTCTGGCCTCGAAAGATATGCCTCGCGGTTCAAGGTCGCGGAGATCAACAGTTCTTTCCACCGCTCGCACCGGCCTTCGACCTGGGCGCGCTGGCGCGATAACTCGCCTGAAGGTTTCCTCTTTTCGGTCAAACTGCCGAAGCGCATCACGCACGAACTCAAGCTTTTGGATTGCGCTGCGCCACTCGACCAGTTTCTGGCAGAGGCGCACATATTGGAGAGGAAGCTGGCCGTGCTGCTGGTTCAGCTGCCGCCCAAGCTCGAATTCAAGCTGGAGGTAGCGAGCCGCTTCTTCAGCGATTTGAGCTCGAGCAGCTCAGCCTCGATTGCTTGCGAGCCGCGCCATCCCAGTTGGTTCGAGGCGGAAGCCGAAGCACTGCTCAACCAGCACCAGATTGCGCGTGTAGGGGCCGATCCAGCCGTCTGCCCGGCAGCCGCCTACCCCGGAGGATGGAACGGCCTACGCTACTGGCGGCTGCACGGCTCCCCGGTTATGTACCGGTCCAGCTATGCCGATCGGGTGCATTCTTATGCGGCGTTGCTTCATCAGGAAACAGCAGCGCACCGGCAGACCTGGTGCATATTCGACAATACGGCTTCCTCGGCGGCGGTAAGTGACGCCCTGGCTTTGATGGATGAGGTCGAGAAGCTCACGGTTCCCCCTTCAAGCAGATCATGAAGGAGCGTCCGCCCTGCGGCGCGGGTGAAGCCGCCGTCGGAACTCTTCTGATCGTCAGTGCTTGGTAGCTGATGGTTGAAAATGCGAGAAGAACTTCGCCCCTTCGCTTTGCGCCGCTCCTGATTGCCTACGCTCTGCTGGGGGCCTGCAACCGCAATGACGGTCCTACAGTGATTGATGGTAGTAGCCAGGCCGCGTTCGAACAAAGCCTTCAGGCCGCGCGGCGCGATGTGGGTCCCAAGGACCGCCTCAAGCTTGAGGCGGCGATCAGGGAACATCAGGCGCGAATGTTTGCCAAGGCAGACAATCGACAGGAATATGAGCGGCTCGTGCGGCAGGGCATGGACGGCCTCACCGCGCCAGCCATCGTCAGACAATTCGACAAGGATGTCGATCGGGTAAGCGGAAAGGCTGCAGACGCCGTCTTCGACGCGAAGCGCGCGCTGAAGGAGCTTTGAGGGCGCGAAGGGGTCGGAGCCATTCTCGTTTGTGGTCGTTCCCGTCAAATGACGCGTCAATTGTGCCTGACCATCTTGCTGACCGTCGCCGGCTGCGCCTCTCCTGTGAATGCGCCTATGCCTCAGTCGTCAGCGTTACCGAGCGCGGCGAGCGCTGAGGATGACGGCACGTATCTGCAGCGCATAGACCCCTTGGGTGGGCAATGGCGTGTAGAACGGCTCGGGCGGCAAGACTTCACGCGGTTCAATGGCTGGATAAACTTCAGCGGCGGCGGTTTCCTTAATCATGGTGCCGGCTGTAGCGGCGGATATCCAGCATTTTACCGGATTGAGGAGAATCATATTTCGATAACAAGGCTGGAAAAAGCGCAGGTGGGGAAGTGCGCCTCCACCTCCACGGCAACCCGTCCGCTCGCCATCGAAAGTGAGCGCCGTTTGGCCTCGTTCCTGGATGAGGTCGTCAGTTGGAGCCGTCCTGACGAACGCACGCTGCTTCTGACGGGCAGCGGTGGTGAGAGCGCGCTGCTCACGCAACCAATCGAGCCACATCCTGAGATCGCGGGGCGATGGCTGATCGAAAGCATCGACGGCAAGGCAGTGGTTACAGAGGAGCGTCCGCCGATGCTTTCGATCTCGATGAACTCTATTGGTGTATATGCGGACTGTAATTCAATGGGAGGCACGTTCTCCGTTCCTGCACCTGGTCGGATCAAGGTAACCGGTCCCTTCGTCTCAACTTTGATTGGATGCTCAGCTGAGGACGCTGCGGAAGATGCGCTCATGACTGCGGCAATCACGAGCGCCACTGCGTTCCACCTGCAAGGTGACAAGCTGATATTCTCCGGTAGCAAAGACATGGTGGTGCGTCGTCCCGCGCCTCCAGATCGAAGGCTTACAGGCGAATATGCGGCGTGCGGAGACACTCTCCTCGGCGCCTATCATGAAGGGCCAATTACCCTTCTAATAGACAGTCACAACATGGCCGATAATGCCGGCTGCTCCGCCAGCTACAGCACAAATGGCCCGCACATATCGCTTGTATTGGAAAAAAACCGACCAACCTGCGCGTCCCCTGCTCCACCCTTTTTACCGGGACAGCCAGTAGCTATTGGCGGCGCTATTTCGCCCTTGGCGACCGTGCGCCCTGACGGGTTTGGATTTGATGAGCAAGGTCGATTGATACTTAGGACTATGCGAGGGCTGCTTAAAATGTGCCGCAAAGGTTCCCCTTTGCCCCTGGGCGGCTGAGAGCGGAGCCGCAGATGCAACTGCGCACCTATCTGCCTCTTCAGGTTCGGACATTCCTCTTTCGCCCGGCCAACCCCCGCGGGTGGAAACCAACCGACAAATAAGTGCATCTTTGGTGGACGATGCCTTCAAACGTTTACTGTGATGGCCCCAAACGTCGCAACCGCCTGCTCCGATATCGATCATGAGAACCAGCAAAGAGTTTCCGAGGCTTCATTCACTTACCACGTGACCTTGTTCTTCCCAATTAGTTTAAGCGCCATCAGGTACAAAGGATTGACAGCGAGGTGGAATAATGGCGATCTCCCAAGACAAATATCAGTACGGTGCAGCCCGGCCACTTACGCTGGCCGGTTGAGGACTAGCAGCTTCCGGGTTGGCTGCCTTGGAAACCAGCACAAGTACACGAGCCGCGCGCGGTTTGCGCTGGCATCTTTTACCCACGGACGAACGGATGGCAGCGGCCTTGAGAAGGCCCTTCAATCGCCATTTCGTTGCGGAATAACAACAGGTTGCCGTCAGGTCATTAGCTTGCCAGTCTACGTCGCCGGAGGGGGCGGAACCCACCTCGAACCGCGTGTTACCAGCCATTACCTCGCCGCCCTGATCGTGGAGGGGGGCGCGTGCGGCGCTGGTTGGACGTCGTCCCGCGGCGTGGGCAACATTCAAGCGTGAAGAATGGATCCAACACGATCAGCGTGAGTTCCAGCGCGTCCTCGACGCTCTGGTCAGGGCCGAGGACCCCACCGCAACCGACGACGACATCCTGTCGGTCATGAAGGCGATGACGATCAATTGCGTTCGACCTCGACCAGGACGATGCATCGCGGGATAGGGCAACTGTGCAGCACACCGATGTTGAAGTGGTGGGGGACCGCGTGCGGTTAGGCTAGGACCAGATTGTCGGTGACAGCGGAAGTCGCGAAGCTCTGGCCGCTGACGGCGACGCGGATGTCCGGGAGCAAATGGGTCTGCGGCTTTCTGGTGCCAAAGAGCCGGCCGCGCGCGTCGCTCCGAGGATCTCGGCATCTTCGCATGTCAGAAGGTACGATTGACCTGTCCGACGCGGCGTGCGTCAAAAGCCGCAAGCCACTTGGTCCTCACAACCTCATACAGGCTGGCCGGAAGCAGGCCGTAGGCGACATTTCCCTCCTTGCCGCCGGGAACGGGACGGATGTCGGGACCGGGCTATTGAAAGCGGTTGGCTTCCGAGAGGATGATCCAGGAGCGAGCGTCATCGAGACCAAGGCGCGCCTTGGTCCTAGTGGGAATCTCGACCGCCAGTCGTTCGTCGGTGGGCGGCGTGTGGGTCACCGGAAGGACTGTAACCAACTGCTTGCCATCCTTGGTCGTTGTCGCGAGCAAAACGCACAGGGCCGATCCTTGCTGCCGTCCTCGACGCCGCTTTTAGCTTCATGGCTCCAGAGAAAGGAATGTCGAATAAACAAGGCCGGGAACCGGGTTCGGTAGCGGCATCAGTGATCCCGCAACTCATCATCGAAATTTGCGGCCTCGACCGGCGGGCGCGCCGAGGCGACAGCTGCGCGATCCTCCTCGCTGAAGTCGCCGAATGAGAGTAGCTCGCGATCGCGGCTCTTGAGCCGCTGATATTCGGCGTGCGACATGAGGACGAGGCTGTCATGCCCATGATGCGTAATGGTGAGCGGGCTCTCCAGCGCTTGCCGGCTGATGCGGCCGAACGACTTGGATGCCTCGACGGAACTGACTGAGTGGGCCATTGCGATTCTCCTATCCGGAAAGTACGGAGTTTCCGGATAGGCTTCGAGGGGTCGCACAAATTATCGCGTATGAAGGCAGCTATGGCTGCGCCAGCCGCTGGTAGTTCTCATTGCTGGCCAGTTCCAACGCGCTCTTGAAGATCATTCAGGTGGGATTGGCATAACCGCGCGCCAGGCTCTGCGCCCACAACAGAAGGATGTTGATGCCTGATATTGTTTGCCGCGGGTGCGCAGCGGCAGGCTGGCGGAGCCGCTCGCCCAGCTTGGCGACCAGGACGCACGCCCTTTTTCCAGAGGCGCAATAATTTGGTCGGGTGACCTCCTGATAGATATCTGCCCGTCTGGTCTTGCTGCCGCTAGTGTTGTTCTTCCGTCCCATGATGTTTTCCCTTCCAATCTGGAGCCGAAGGCGATGGCGCCATCGACTTCTGCCCACTGGCGAAAGCGGGAGGGTTGAACCGGCAATGTCAGGGCTGGTTGGCGGCGAGGGGGATCGCCCGGCTTGTACAAGCGGAGCGCGGAAAGCTGGGGAAACTCTGTTGGAGCTGGCGGTGGCCTGTGGCGAGGTTAATACACCAAGCGAGTGCCGCGAGACGGTCCAGCCCTTGCCGGGAAGGGAGGAGGCCAATAGTTAATGAAGGAGCGACGGCGCGAGGATCTTGAACAGGATCGGGTTAGTGTCTAATTTCACGTCCGGCCGTTGTCGGCCGCGATAGGAAGAGGATAGGAAGAAAGGAGGCAAAGCAATGTCCCTCTCCCATTTTCAGCACCCCTTGGACATTGTTCATCATCCGCAGTTCGAGCCAGAGGTAAAGCGATCCATCCTGGCATCCTGGGCATCGGACGCTCATGCAGTTGAGGGCAAGCCCGCCCTGAGAAAGCCACCCAATGTACGGCGTCCATTCTCAGTCGATGATGTGATGAGAGCGCTGCGCGACCTCGACGGGCGCTCGCATTGAGCAATGTTGCACCGATTTCTGGTGCCACGCTACGGCCAGCGCTATTAGTGACCGAGCGGAAATGCGCTTGCGGACGCTAACGCTGGCCCTGGCACGGCAGATGGGTCGGTGAGCATCTGATCCCCTCCCACAAAGAGAGGCGGCTTGAGCTTACACTTGAAGAAAAGCGTGGGTGGGGCGACGTCGAGGAACGCGCCCCGCCTGCCTCACCCGATCAAACATTCCACGCGCTAAAAATGGGAGATTTCAGCACGCCCGAGGGCCTTGAAAAACCACTAAAGCTCACCAGATAAATCGCTGCCGGATGCCGGCAGGGTCCGGTATGGAGAGCGCCCGCTCTCTCGGGCGCATCTTCATAGACTTGTTGCTCAATGGAGGACTTGGATATGAGGACCAGCTTCGACTTTACCCCGTTTCGAATGTCGACCGTGGGTTTCGATCGGTTGTTCGACCTGCTGGAAAACGGGTTGGCCGCAAATGTCGGCGAGGGCTATCCGCCTTTCAACATCGTCCGTGAAGGTGATGATCGCTACCGCATCGACCTGGCGGTGGCAGGCTTCCGCCAGGAAGAGATCGAAATCTCGACGCAGCAGAATATGCTCGTCGTGAGCGGCCGCAAGAGCGATGGCGAGGAAGGCCATGTGCTTTATCGCGGCATCGGCGCGCGCGACTTTGAGCGCCGCTTTGGCCTGGCCGATCACGTTCAGGTGAGGACCGCGGACTTGAAGGACGGCGTGCTGTCGATTGAACTGATGCGCGAAATTCCGGAGGCGATGAAGCCCCGGAAAATCCGGATCAGTTCTGTGACTGGCGATCCCGAGCAACCGCAAGCAAGGTCCGCAATCGCGAACGATGACGGCATTCAGCTAGAGGCGAAACAATAAACTCATCGCCGCTGAAAACATGTGGCGATGAGTGCCAGCAACCCAAGGAGATGGATCATGGCAATGCGTGATTTGGTCCCATGGCGCCGGCAAGAGAATATGGCGCCTGCAATGTATCAACAAAGGGAACAGAGCCCCTTCGCTCAGCTGCATCGGGAGATGGACAGGCTTTTTGACGACTTCTTCCGTACCCCGATGCTGAGTGGGGGCGCTCTTTCCAGTCCAGGCTGGCCAAGCCTGGAGGTGAAGGAGAGTGAGGACCAGGTGACGATCACCGCAGAACTTCCCGGCTTGAACGAGAAGGATATCGAACTCTCTATCTATAATGGCGTCCTGACCCTCAAGGGTGAAAAGAAGAGCGAGCATCAAGATAAGGACCGGGGCTGGTCCGAACGCTTCTACGGCCGCTTCGACCGCTCCATCGTTCTTCCGATGGGCGCGGACGAAGAACATTGTGATGCTCATTTCAGTGACGGCGTGCTGACCGTGCGTCTTCCGAAATCGGAGGCAACCGAGAAGGAGCGCAGGATCCCGATCGGTTCGCCGCCGACGCAGCATTAATTCCTCAGGCGTGCCGCCTCGCGCGGCACGCCTGGTTTGTGAATGCAGCCGCATGTAGAGGCAATGTCGGCCACGTCGGCGCAGCTTTCAAGCCCTGCCACATCCTTGAAAACATCGTAGCGATGTTTGGGCTCGCGCTGATTGCATTTGTCGCCGCGGAGTCCGGGCCGCTTAACTTTAGGGCAGTCGCGTGCAGGCTCAGCGATCATGAAGCGGCCTTTCAACTTACGCGCCGACATAATGCCGGTGCACTGGGAGCCCGGTCGTGGATACTGTTAAAGCGATCGGAGCGCGCGCGCGGGGCGGACAGACATGAGCGGTATCGACCCCAGCAATCCTATAGCCAAGGTCAGCATCCCGCCAGCTGTCAGCGTCGCGGTAACCAATATCCAGTCAGGCGACCAGGCAAATGTGAAAATCTGCACGATCACGAACCAGGCCGCGCCGAGACCCAGTCCGAAGGCCACTAGCGCGACGATCGTCGCCAACAGCGCATATTCGATCGCTTGGGCACCCAATATCTGCCAGCGCGTCGCCCCCAGCGTCTTGAGGATCACACTGTCATAAGCCCGCGTCTGCCGAGATGCCGCGATGGCGCCGATCAGCACCGCAATGCCGGCAAGGATCGCGACCGATCCGGCCAGGATTATCGCGGTTGCCATCTGACCTAACAGGAGTGTCACCTGTCCCACCACCTCACCGACCTCGATGATCGAGATCGATGGGAAGGCGGAAAGCAGCGCGCGCGTCAGCCGCCCTTCCGACTGTTTGGACGACGGGGTCGTCGAAGGCGGGGCCGTGATCGTCGCCGCCAGGCTATGGGGAGCGCCCCGCAGGCTGCTGGGTGAAAACACCATGATATAGTTGAAGCCCATCGTCTCCCAATTCACCTGTCGCAGAGAGGCGATGCGCGCCTCGATCTCCCGCCCAAGAACGGAAACCACCAGCCTGTCTCCGATCCCGACGCCCATGACCTTTGCCGCTTCGCGATCAAGCGAGACGAGCGGCGGTCCGTCATAGCCGCCCGGCCACCATTGCCCCTCCACGAGATCGGACCCTTCCGGCAGGCTGTCGCTGTAGGTGACCCCGCGCTCGCCGCGCAGGAACCAAGCATCCCTGGGCAATTCCTCAAGGTCCGCGACCCGCGTGCCGCCATAGGCGACGATCGTTCCGCGCAAGGTAGGAACGATGTTGACCTGCGCGCCCGGTGCTTCCCGCACGATCAGGCGCTGGAAAGCCTGTTGCTGGTCGACGGGAATGTCGAGCACGAACTGGTCGGGGGCGGTGCGCGGCACAGTGTTGCGAATTTCGGCACTGAGGCTCGACTGGATCGCCGCCAGCGTGACGAATAGGGTGAGGCCGAGCCCGAGCGCCACGACCAACGCACTCGTCTGCGCACCTGGGCGGTGCAGGTTGGCGACGGCCAGACGCAGCAGCGCCGCCCTGGGCCGCCGCATCCGCCGCGCCATCCTTTGCACGAGCATGCCGATGCCGAGCAGGATCACCACCGTCGTCCCAATGGCGCCCAGCACCGAGGCTGCAAACAACGGTTCACGCGCGGTTCCGACGGCGAGCATGACGGTTGCCAGCGCGGCAATCCCCACGGCAACCGCGCTCGCTCTATCCAGTCCGCGCCGCCTGTCGACCGTCTCCCGGAACAGGGCCGCGGCGGGCAAGGTGCGCGCATGGGCCAGCGCTGGCACGATGAACATGAAGGCGACCAGAAGGCCGTAAGCCGCGCTGATCAGGAAGGGCCGGATGGTCAAGGTGAAGGAAGGCTGGACGGGCAGCAGGTCACCGGCCGCCGCCAGCAGCAGTGCGGGCAGCCCCGCCCCCACCAGCAGACCGCAGCCTGTCGCCAAGAGGGCGACTATACCGACCTGCATCAGGTAGATGCGCGATATGTCGCTCGACGTCGCGCCCAATATCTTGAGCGTTGCGATGCCGTCGCGCTTGATTGCAAGGTAGGAGGTGACGCCATTGCCCACCCCGATCCCCGCAATGGCAAGAGCGCTCAACCCGATGAGCGACAGAAACTGGCCCATGCGCTCGAAAAAGCGGCTGATTCCCGGCGCGGCGCGGTCGCGGTCCTTGATCTCGAACCCTGCGGCTGGGAAGGCGCGTTTCAACGCATCGGCCGCCGCGCGGACATCCGTCCCGGGCGCCACCCGGACACGATACTTGCTTTCATAAAGGCTGCCGGGCTGGAGCAAGCCCGCGCGGCGGAGGCCCTCCAGAGACGTGATTGCGACCGGTCCCAGCGTGAAACCTTCCCCCACGCGATCCGGCTCATCCACGATGATGTCCCGGATGCGGAAATCCGCGCTGCCGTAGCGCAGATGCTGCCCTGGTCGAAGCGCAAGCCTGTCGGCCAGTCCTTGTCCAATCACCAGCTCGTCGGCCCGCAGCAGCCCGGCCGAGCCTCTCTTCAGCATCAAAGTGCCGTAGAGCGGATAGGCCCAGTCGACGCCCTTCAGTTCCGTCAACACGGCGGCGGCCCCACTGTCGCTGCTCGAGCGTTGCGCCATGGCGCGCAAGCGAATGGTTTCGCTCAGTTGGCCCAGCCGACGGAAGGCGACCTTCTCCTCCCCGCTCGCTTCGCGCTGCGACATGGCGACTTCGAGATCGCCACCCAGCAACGATTGCCCCCTGCTGGCGATTTCCCCCGTGATGGCGGCGGTCAAATTGCCGATCGTCGCCAATGTTGCCACGCCAAGGAAAAGGCAAATGAATAGCAAGCGCAGTCCTCTCAGGCCGCGGTGCAGGTCGCGCAGTGCGATGCGCCAGCAGCCCCGCCAGTCCAGGCCCTGCCTCATGTCTGTCTTTCGGCCACGATCAGGCCATCGCGCATTTCAACGATGCGGCTGCATCGTTCGGCAAGGGCGGGATCATGGGTGATGATGACCAGTGTCGCGCCATTGGCGGCCTGCCGCGCGAAGATCAGGTTTATGATTGCGCCGCTTGTTACCCCATCCAGATTGCCTGTCGGCTCGTCGGCGAACAAGATTTCGGGGCCGGGCGCAACGGCACGGGCGATAGCCACGCGTTGCTGCTCGCCGCCGGACAGCTGCGCGGGATAATGGTGCAGCCGGCGGCCGAGCCCCACAGCCTCCAGTTCGGCCGCAGCCCGCGCGAAAGCGTCCCTTGCACCGGCAAGCTCCAGCGGCACGGCGACATTTTCGATCGCCGTCATCGTCGGCAGCAAGTGAAAGCTCTGCAGGACGATGCCGATCCGGCCGCGCCGTGCCCGCGCCAGTCCGTCCTCATCGAGCGGGCCATAGTCTATGTCGGCGACCCGCACCTCTCCCGCGCTGGCGCGCTCCAGTCCGGACAGGATTGCCATCAGCGACGATTTCCCCGACCCCGATGGCCCCAGGATCCCCAGGCTTTCTCCCCGCCGGATCGACAGGTCAACGCCCTTCAATATGTTTGTCTGTCCCAGAGACAGGGTGACATTGCGCGCCTGGATGGCGATATGGGTTGGATCAGACGAACCGTGCATGAATGAAGGAAAATCCCGATGGCGCGACAATGGCCAACATATGTGGCCTGGGGACTCATTGTGCAATTGCTCGCCGCCTGCTCGGGCGAGCCAGCATCGAACAATGCCGCCCCCTCACGCACGCGCACGGAAGGCCGCGCGGCGTCGATCGGCGAGCGAAAGCTGATCCTGGCATTTGGCGACAGCCTTTATGCGGGCTATGGCGTCGCCCAGAATGAAAGCTTCCCGCACGAGCTGGAAAAGGCCTTGAAGGCGCGGGGAGACGCCGTTGAAGTCCGCAATGCGGGCGTGTCGGGAGAAACCACGCAGGGTGGTCTTCAGCGGCTAGCCTTCACCCTGGACGGCTTGCCGCGGAAACCCGATCTGGTTCTGCTGGGCCTGGGCGGCAACGACATGTTGCGGGGCCTGGACCCGGCGCAGAGCGAGAAAAACCTGCGGGCCATGCTGGACATGCTGAAGGCGCGGAAACTGCCTGTCATGCTGACAGGCATGCTGGCCGCGCCGAACATGGGCGCAGCCTATGCGGACCGTTTCAACGCTATTTATCCCGCAGTGGCGAAGGACTATGGCGTTCCACTATATCCCTTCTTCCTAGAAGGCGTGGTTGGCAATGCCAAATATATGCAGCCAGACTCCATCCACCCCAATCCGGCCGGCGTAGACATCATCGTCGGCAAGATAGCGCCTCTGGTCCTTGGTCGCTTGGCCTCACAACGATAGAAGCTGCCACCGTTGTGCGCACTGGCCACAGAAGCGGCATGCGAGTCCAGTCTGCCATTCGCCTTCGCGCAGCAGTTACTCAGCATGACGCCAATTGGCCCGGCGCTCAGTCCCTGTGTGGACTTCCCTGTCCAACACTACTCCATTCGACGTTTCGTGTCGCGTACATCACGCTTGCAAGAGCAAGCAGCAGCAGAACCGAACCGATCAATAGCGACCATGCCTCAAGACTGAGGAGCACGAAGAGCAGCGCGTACAATCCAATCAGCAGCGCGCCTACGAATCGACCGCGTCGCCAGCTCCCCAGCACCGCAGCGCTGTAAGCCGATAGCAGGCCGATGATCGCGCCTGCGCCCAAAAGATAAGCCGGGGTGAAGCCGATCACTTCTGCAAAGGCGAGCAGCAACACGAAAAACAGCACAAGCGCTGCCCCGGTCAGCAAATATTCCGCCGCTGCGACCTTCGCCCCGCCGACAATGTCGAACAGCAGGAATGCCAGAAAGGTGAACCCGATAAACAGAAAGCCGTATTTTACAGATCGATCTACCTTCGAATAGAGGTTGATCGGCTCGATGAGACCGACAGTCACAGCCCGCGAATTGCCACTGACGGCTTCTACAGTCCGGCCAGGGTCGCGGCTGACAGCTGATGCCCTACTGTCGATGACCGGTGCCATTGCATAGCCGGAGTCGTCATTCAGAAGTGGCGGTCCGAGTTCCTCCATAGCCACGGGAGGCTGGCCGAGCGCCAACTTGTCGATCACATAACGTGCAGTAAAGCCGCGGTCCGAGATAGTGCGCCTTTCCGGAAGGAAAGCCCCACCAAAACTTGGGCTCGGCCATGTCGATCTCACTTCCCAATGGGTCTTGCCACCTCGTGGCACTAGACTCAGCGAACGACTGCCCCGCAAGCCAAAGTCATAGGTTACAGCTAGCCTTCCTTCCCCCGTCCATGGGACAAAAGCGAAGAAACCCTGTCCGCCCGTGGCCCCAGGACCTTTGCCCGGCTGCACCGCAAGCGCCTTTCCGGCAACAGATAACGAACCGCCGTTGGTCAGCCCGCGGGCATCCGACGCTCCAATGCGCAGTTCCGCGCGGTCCCATAATAACCGCTCTGCAGTGATGCCGAATCGCGGCAAGTCCTGCGGCAGCTCGAAACGGGCGGTCCCTTTAATATGTGCGTCATAGAGGACGCTGCGATAGATCGATTTGCGGCGTTCCTCCGGCCTGACGACGGTCGTGACGAAATTCTCGACCGGGGAAATGTAGAGCAGCTTTTCGATTTCGACAGTGCGGGTAATCGTTTGCCCGCCAACCTGCTCCTCTTGCACTTGGGCGATGCGGAATGGAACCGCGACGACCGGACCGGCGATAATCTGAGGCCCGCCCCATCCTGCGTTGATCGCATCCTGGGCAGTCTGTGACTGGCTCTGTCGATCCCACACGAGTGCATAAACCAGCATCAAGGGCACAATGAGCGCCAATGCCACCAGTGCCGCGAATAGAAGCTTGATCCCGGGCGAACGCGCTTTGCGTGATCCTTCGGCTGTGCCTTCGATCAATGTTTCCTCCCACAGGATAGGATCATCATGATCCCACCATAGCTGTCGCCAGGGCTGAGGGATACGGGCCAGCGGGGTGCAACCAACTAAGGCGCGGGCGATTTGGCATGAAAAGCCGCGCTACAAGTTGATCTGGGGATTGGCGCTCGCTCACGCCAAGGCTGACATATGTCGAGACCATGGGCTGCGAGCCTTATTGCACCTTGGCGGTCCGCCTATTGGAAGGGATCTATGAGGCCTTGGCGCTGATGGCCTTGGCCGCTTCAAACGGTCGATCCAGTTCAAGCCGTTCCGCGGCGGCCAAAGCATCGTTGAAGCCTGCACCGCAGAATATGGGAATACCGCTTGCCTCCATCTCGTTCAGCAGCGCACCCTTGGCCCCCTGCTTGCAGCTTCCTTCGACGTCTCTAATGAAGACCGCAGCCACCCGCCCAGGGAAATCGCGCACGACCCGCGCGTAAATCTCGACGTCATGCTGGCCATTGTCGCCGATCAGCAGGAAACGGAGCTGCGGGTAAAAAGCGAGTATGGCCTCGATGGCAGCGAGCTTGTGCGTATCATGCGCCGCCTTGATTAGCTTGCCAGGGTCGATGCCATAGTCTGTTAGGAACATGGGTCCATGGGGAATACCGTTTTGTTCCATGAACTCGGCGATGAAGCCGTAGAGATTCCACGGACTGGACGACACATAGAAGAAAGGCCGGGCGGGTGCTTGATGATCATGGGCGATCATCTGGTAAAGCCTCGCCGCGCCCGGCACGGCCAGCCTGTCCTGCGGGCGATCCACCAGTACCCTGCGCCAATTCTTGACGAAGTTCGTTGCCCCGGTTTCCACGACTGTATCGTCAATGTCGGATATGACGCCCCAATGGCTGTCCAACGCGGGCGCCATGATGGGCACCGCCATCTTAACTTGCTGCGCCTCCCGCTCGGGGGTTGATACCACCGCCTCTTCCCACCTGGTGGTCTCCGGCAGCGGCTTTTTGAGCGGGAGCGCGAAGCTGAAATAGCCTTCTTCGTCGGTCCACGTTTCGGCCGTCCCTCCGTAAGCGTCGCAACGGACACAGATTTCCGGCACTTCTTCGCTATTGTAGATCGCCATCATCGCGCGCAAGCGGGACAGTGTTCCCTCGCCCGCATCAAGCGGATCTCTGAATCGGATAACGCGGCCCGAGAAGCGGACCTCACGATCGTTGCGATAGCCGGCATAGGTGAGCAATCGGATTTTTCGCGCAGGGTCCTCATCCCTGAAAAGTAGGTCCTCGATGCGGTCGATGTCAGCTTCCACATCCACTGCGGCGGCGCGCAGGAAAGTGCTAAAAAAGGAGCGCTGCTCGGTCATGCCTGAGCCAACGAGGCGGCGATGGACCGGTTCCCCTTCGCACGCAGCTTATGTCTCTTTATGGTGCGCCGTCCCCATTGCTTCCGTCTCGACTGTGATACGGGCTTGATGTTATCGTCCATGTCACGGACATGGAGCTGCGGGAGGGGGACGGGCTATGACGATCTATGCCGCATCAGGGGCGGAGTTTGACGCCAACTCCACCTACGCAAGAACGCAGGCCCATTCCGACGCCGCGACGCTGGCGGATGGCAGCGCGATCTTCATCTGGGTGGACGCCGATTTCAACACGAGCGCTAATCGCTACATCCGGGCGAAAATCTATGCGCCTGACGGGTCCGCGCAGAGTGCCGAATTGACGCTCGTATCAGGATCGAGCTTCATAAATCCGGCGGTAGCCGGCCTGACGGGTGGCGGTTTCGTCGTCACCTGGGAAGGTCAGATGACCGTCCAGGCGCAAATTTTCGACGCAAATGGTGTGGCTGCCGGAGCCGCCTTCAACGTGAGCCCGGCCGGTCTCTCCGCCGACCGCCCCGATGTGACGGCGCTCGATGGCGGCGGCTTCGCAATCAGCTGGCATGATGAAAGAACCAGCGGCACCGATACGTCGCGGTCCGGCGTCCATGTCCGCAGCTTCGACCAATATGGCGCAGCGCTGCAGCCGGACACACTCGTCAACCTTGCCACAATCGGCAACCAGGCAGATGCGTCGATTGCGGCCCTGCCCGGCGGCGGCTATGTCGTCACCTTCACGGACCGGGGCGGCTCGAGCTGGCTGATCAAGGCGCGCATCTATGACGCGGCAGGCGCGCCGGTCGGATCGGAATTTGTCGTCAATAGCGGGGCTGGCGCGACATCGGTTGAGTCGTCGGTAACTGTGCTTGCCAGCGGTGCCTTCGCTGTCGCCTGGTATGAGACCGGTACGGCCGAGAGCGGTCATGCAATCCAGCTTTTCTCTGCATCGGGCGGACGGATCGGATCGCAGATTAACGTGCCAAACGGCCTGTCGGGCACGCAGGTCGGCCCCAAATTGGTGGCGCTCGCCGAGGGCGGATTTGCCCTTGCATGGACTGCCAACACTGGGACGCTGAGCGATGGGTCGGGCCGCGCAGTGTTCGTCCAAGTCTTCGATGCGATGGGTCAGGCAGCCGGCGGTCCCATGCTTGCCAACAGCCAGACCCTTGGCGACCAGTTCGATCCGACGATTACCGCCCTGGGATCGGGTGGCTTCATGGTCAGCTGGACAGATAGTGCGGGCGCCGGAGCCGATGACGATCAGGTGAAGGCCCGGATCTTCACCCCGCAATATCCGGTCGAGATCACGTCGGACGGAGGCGCAGACGATGCCACCGTCACAGCCAACGAAAATCAGCTGAGCGTCACCCAGGTCGGGGCGACCGCCGGTAGTGCGTCGGCCGATATTCGCTACACGATCGATGGCGGCGAGGATGCGGGACTGTTCACCATCGATACCGCGTCCGGCCTGCTCAGCTTCCTCATGGCGCCGGACTTTGAAAGCCCATGGGGGAGCGACAATCTCTACACCGTTCGGGTCCGGGCGAGCAATATTTACTACAGCGATGCCCAGACAATCACTGTCAGCATCGGCGATGTGAATGAAGCGCCCCGCATCATCTCCAATGGTGGCGGCACGACCGCCTCACTACAACGACAGGAAAATTCGATCGCAGTGACTACTGTGGTTGCTTCCGATTTAGAAGGCGACGGAGTCACCTATGCGATCGCGGGCGGACCCGACGCGCATCTATTTGCCATCGACGCCGCGACAGGCGTGCTGACCTTCATCAATGCGCCAGACTTTGAGGCTCCGACGGATTTCGCCGAAGATAATTTCTACACCGTGGTGGTCGCCGCCAGCGATGGAACGCTTTCTTCAACCCAGCGGATCGAAATCCTCGTTGAAAATGTCAACGAGGCCCCACGCATCACCTCCTATGGTGGGGCCACTACGGCAGCTGTCCCCGTCATGGAAAACCAGCAGACAGGCGCACTCGTCCAGGCGACGGACGTCGAGAGTGGCGCAGTAACCTATGCGATCGCGGGGGGAGCCGACGCCGCATTATTCACCATCAACACGGCGACGGGTGAACTGCGGTTCAGAGCTGCGCCGGATTTTGAAATACCTGCAGACGCTGACCGCAACAATGTCTATAACGTGCTGGTCTCTGCGAGCGATGGAACTTTGTCTGCCACGCAGATGATCGAAATACGCGTCGAAAACGCCAATGAAGCACCTCTATTTCGGTCTTATGCCGGAGCCAGCAGCGTCTCTCTTGCGATCAGCGAAAACCAGCAAGGCGCGGCGTTCGTAAATGCAATCGACCCCGACGGCGCTGTCGTGACCTATGCACTGGCAGGTGCGGATGCCAATATGTTCGTGATCAACATGTTGACCGGGGAACTGCGTTTCAAATCCGCGCCCGATTTCGAAGCACCATCCGATGTGGATCGCAATAATACCTATGAGGTTCAGGTCACCGCCACAGACGGCAGTCTGAGCAGCGTTCAGTCGCTCCTGATCAGCGCAACCGACCTGACTGAGGCCGCCTATATCATCGGCACTGCCGGCAACGACCTCATCTCGGCGAGCAAAACGGTCGTCGGACAAGCTTTTGCGACAGCCTATGGGGACCGGATCGAGGGTCGAGGTGGTGCGGATATAATTTCCGGCGGAGGAGGCAACGACATTATCGACGGCGGAGCAGGTAATGACCGCCTGAACGGCGAAGCTGGGGCCGACATGCTCACCGGCGGGCTTGGCGCGGATATTTTTGAGTTTGCGAGCATCGCAGACAGCGGACCGGCCACGACCGATCGCATCATTGACTTCAGCCGACAACAGGGTGATATCATTTCGCTGGCGAACATCGACGCCAAGTCGTCAACAGTTGCGAACGATGCTTTTAAGTTCATCGGCACGAAGGCGTTCAGTAAGGAGGCCGGGCAGCTTCGCTATGATCAGTTCGGTGGAAACAGCTATTTGTCGGGCGATGTAAACGGTGATGCCATCGCTGATTTCCAGATCGAAATAATCGGCAGCGTCAAGTTTGCCGCCAACGATTTTATCCTGTAACTAACGACATTTATAGCGACAATATTGCCGGACTTAACTTCTGTAAACGAACATCTTACGTTTAGTAGCGGATTGGTTCCCTGTCGCTGGTCGGCCCACCAATCAGTGGGGCTAGCGAACATACGCGCCGATGGTCGCTGATGTCTGCTTCGGCAAGGTCCATCGTGACAGGATAGGCCTCGGCGGTCTTACCATCGCCGTCGAGCAGCGTCACAAGCGTCTTGAATTCTCCCCTTCGCGTACGGCGCCTGGTGACGCAATCGTTCGAAGGGACGCTTGGCCATCATTGCCCGCCGCTGCGGGAACCGGCCCTTAAGACGACATCGAGCTAGTGCCCTTTCGGAGGGTTATTTTTTTGCGTGCGACGGAGGTTGGCTCTGCTATGAGGCGAGACTGGCTGGCGGGGGGCGCTGTCCATCGGAAGTTCAGGAGTATGAAGTGAACGAGCAAGTGCCCCACAAAGCTTTGGATCGTCGCGACTTGCTGGCAGCGCTGAGGGGCTTTAGCCGAGGCGACTTCAGCGTTCGGCTGCCTGAGGATCTTGATGGGCAGGATGGCGAAATCGCACTTCTGTTCAATCAGGTCGTTGGTCTTGAAGAGCAGATGACGAGCGAATTTGAGCGTCTTTCCCACGTGGTAGGCAAGGACGGCAAGATCACGCAGAGGGGCCATGTCCCGGGTGCGATGGGGGGCTGGGAAGCGAAAATTCGCTCGGTCAACGAGCTTATCGAAGACATGGTCCAGCCCACCGCGGAGGTCGCGCGTGTCATCGGCGCCGTGGCCAAGGGGGACCTGTCACAGTCGATGACAGTCGAAATCGATGGTCGCCCGCTGCGCGGAGAATTTCTCCGCATCGGCAAGGTCGTGAATACGATGGTAGAGCAGCTCGCATCCTTTGCCTCGGAAGTGACCCGCGTGGCGCGTGAGGTGGGGACTGAGGGCAAGCTCGGTGGGCAGGCGACGGTGAAGGGCGTCGCCGGCACCTGGAAAGACCTTACCGACAACGTCAACGCCATGGCGACCAACCTCACGGGGCAGGTGCGCAACATCGCTGAAGTGACGACCGCCGTTGCCTCGGGTGATCTTTCCAAGAAAATCACGGTCGAGGTGAAGGGGGAGATCCTTGAGCTGAAGAACACGATCAACGTCATGGTCGATCAGCTTAACAGCTTCGCCTCGGAAGTGACGCGCGTGGCGCGCGAGGTGGGCACAGAGGGCAAGCTCGGCGGGCAGGCGCAGGTCGAAGGCGTCGGCGGCACGTGGAAGGACTTGACCGATAACGTCAACCTGATGGCCGACAATCTCACTGGCCAGGTGCGCAATATCGCGGAAGTGACGACGGCAGTCGCTTCGGGTGACCTTTCCAAGAAGATTACCGTCGATGTGAAGGGCGAAATCCTGGAGCTCAAGAACACCATCAACGTCATGGTGGACCAGCTCAACAGCTTCGCATCGGAAGTGACCCGCGTCGCCCGCGAGGTGGGTACCGAAGGCAAGCTGGGCGGACAGGCGCAGGTGCCCGGCGTCGCGGGCACCTGGAAGGATTTGACCGATAACGTCAACCTGATGGCTGACAATCTCACCGGCCAGGTGCGCAACATCGCCGAAGTGACGACGGCGGTCGCTTCGGGTGACCTTTCCAAGAAGATCACCGTCGACGTGAAGGGCGAAATCCTGGAGCTGAAGAACACGATCAACACAATGGTGGATCAGCTCAACAGCTTCGCGTCTGAAGTGACCCGCGTGGCTCGTGAGGTGGGTACCGAGGGCAAGCTGGGTGGGCAGGCCCAGGTGCGCGGCGTCGCAGGTACATGGGCGGACCTCACCGATAATGTGAACCTCATGGCCGCGAACCTCACTGGCCAGGTCCGCAACATCGCGGACGTCACGACCGCCGTGGCCAAGGGGGACCTGTCGAAAAAAATCACGGTGGAAGTGAAGGGCGAAATCCTAGAGCTTAAGAACACCATCAACACCATGGTGGACCAGCTAAACGGTTTCGCCTCGGAAGTGACACGCGTGGCACGCGAAGTCGGCTCGGAGGGGAAGCTTGGCGGGCAGGCGAAGGTGGAAGGGGTCGCCGGCACTTGGGCGGATCTGACCGATTCTGTCAATCTCATGGCGGGCAACCTGACCGCGCAGGTCCGAAACATCGCCGAAGTCACAACCGCCGTCGCCAGAGGCGACCTGTCCAAGAAAATCACCGTCGATGTGCGGGGGGAAATTCTTGAGCTGAAGGACACCATCAACGTGATGGTTGATCAGCTCAATTCCTTCGCCTCGGAAGTGACGCGCGTGGCGCGCGAAGTGGGGTCAGAGGGTAAGCTTGGGGGCCAGGCACAGGTGGAAGGCGTCGGCGGCACCTGGAAGGACTTGACCGACAATGTGAACGACCTGGCGGCTAATTTGACCGGGCAGGTCCGTAACATCGCCGAAGTGACGACCGCGGTGGCCTTAGGCGACTTGTCCAAAAAGATCACGGTGGATGTGAAGGGCGAAATCCTGGAGCTGAAGAACACCATCAACACCATGGTGGACCAGCTCAATAGCTTCGCGTCGGAGGTCACCCGCGTGGCGCGCGAGGTGGGCACCGAGGGCAAGTTGGGCGGGCAGGCTCAGGTCCGCGGCGTGGCCGGGACATGGGCGGACCTCACCGACAATGTGAACCTGATGGCGGCGAACCTCACTGGCCAAGTTCGCAACATCGCGGACGTGACCACTGCCGTTGCCCGTGGCGACCTTTCCAAGAAAATCACCGTCGATGTAAAGGGTGAAATCCTGGAGCTGAAGAATACCATCAACGTGATGGTCGATCAGCTGAACGGCTTCGCCTCCGAGGTGACGCGCGTGGCTCGCGAAGTCGGTACCGAAGGCAAGCTCGGCGGACAGGCCCAGGTCCCCGGCGTGGGGGGCACCTGGAAGGACCTGACTGACAATGTCAACCTGATGGCGACCAATCTCACCAATCAGGTGCGTGGTATTGCCGAGGTCGTTACGGCGGTGGCGCAGGGCGACCTCAAGCGCAAGCTCACCGTGGACGCCAAGGGAGAGATTGCCGCGCTAGCCGAAACGATCAACTTCATGATTGAAACGCTTGCCACCTTCGCCGACCAGGTGACTAACATGGCACGCGAAGTGGGTATCGAGGGCAAGCTGGGCGGACAGGCGCGTGTGCCGGGTGCCGCTGGCTTGTGGCGCGACCTGACTGACAACGTAAACCAGCTCGCCGCCAATCTTACCAACCAGGTTCGATCAATTGCGGACGTGGCCACCGCGGTTACAAAGGGCGATCTTACGCGGTCCATCGCCGTTGAAGCTTCGGGCGAGATGGCCGCGCTCAAGGACAATATCAACGAGATGATCCGCAACCTCAAGGACCAGACCTTGAAGAATGCGGAGCAGGACTGGCTCAAGACCAACCTCGCCCGGTTCAGCCGCATGCTGCAGGGCGAGCGGGATCTGACCACCGTTTCCAATCTCATCATGTCGGAACTGGCGCCGCTGGTGAACGCTCAATATGGCGTGTTTTATGTCACTGAGCGCGATGGCGACGAAATGGCGCTCGAGCTTGCTTCCAGCTATGGGGCCGAAAGCCGCGAGGACCTCAAGGCCAAGTTCAGGCTGCGAGAGGGGTTGGTAGGGCAAGCCGCAGCGGACAAGCGGCCCATCCTGCTGCAAAATGTCCCGGGCGACTTCATTCGGATCGGCTCTGGCCTTGGCACCGCAAGCCCCGCCAGTGTCGCCATCCTCCCCGCGTTATTCGAGGATGAGGTGAAGGCTGTAATCGAGCTCGCCTCGTTCAACGAGTTCAGCGAAACCCATCAGAGCTTTCTCGACCAGCTCATGGAATCGGTCGGCATCGTGCTGAACACGATTGCCGCGACAATGCGGACCGAGGGCCTACTCAAACAGTCCCAGCTCCTCACGCAGGAGCTTCAGGCACGGCAGACTGAACTCACCACCAAGCAGGAAGAATTGCACGCGACCAACGAGGAGCTACAGGAAAAGGCGCAGTTGCTGGAAAATGAAAAGCGGCAAGTGGAAGCCAAGAACCTGGAAATCGAGATGGCCAGGCGCGCTCTAGAAGAAAAAGCCGAACAGCTCGCGCTTACGTCAAAATATAAATCCGAATTCCTTGCCAATATGAGTCATGAGCTACGCACGCCGCTCAACTCGCTCCTGATCCTCTCGAAATTGCTCTCCGACAATCCTCAGGGCAATTTGAACGACAAGCAGGTGGAATTCGCGCGCACCATCAACTCGGCTGGGTCGGACCTGCTCAACCTCATCAACGATATTCTCGATCTCTCCAAGATCGAGTCCGGCACCGTGTCGATCGAGGTCGGCGAGATGCCAATGGAAAGCCTCAGCCTGCATATGGAGCGCACCTTTCGCCAGCTGGCGGCGGACAAGAGGCTCAACTTCAGCGTCGACTTCGACGCAGGATTGCCGGCGACGATCCGCACCGACGAGAAACGGCTGCAACAGATCGTACTCAACCTCCTGTCCAACGCGTTCAAATTCACCGCGGTCGGCGGCGTGACCCTGTCCGTGCGCACCGCTTTTCAGGGATGGAGCACCAACCATCCCATTTTGCGCGGCGCAGAAAAGGCCATCGAAATCGCCGTCACGGATACGGGCATCGGCATTCCACAGGACAAGCAGAAGCTCATTTTCGAGGCGTTCCAGCAGGCCGACGGCACCACCAGCCGGAAATATGGCGGCACGGGCCTGGGTCTTTCCATCAGCCGCGAGATCGCCCGCTTGTTGGGCGGTGAGCTGCAGGTTCGTTCTACGCCAAATGAAGGATCGACATTCACCTTATTCCTTCCCGAAACGGTCGCATCGCCGACGATCATTCAGGCCGGCACGCCGGCACGCTATGATAATGGCGGCGCGCTCGTACCTTCTGCCCTGCCGGGCGCGTTCGAGGTGAGCGATGATCGCGACACGTTGGACGGTTCTCCCTTCGTGCTGATCGTAGAAGATGATCCGACATTCGCATCCATCCTTCTGGATATAGCGCGAAGCGCGGGCCTGAAGGGCGTGGTATCGACCGCTGGAGCGGGGACGCTGGCGATGGCGCGCAAACTTCAGCCACATGCCATCACCCTTGATCTAGGTCTATCGGATATCGACGGCTTCGTGCTGCTTGACCTATTGAAGCACGATCCCCAGACGGCGCATCTACCCATTCATATCATCTCGGGCGCCGACAAGATCGCGAGGGCGCTGGATCTGGGGGCTGACGGGGTGACCGAAAAGCCGGCAGACAAGGAAAGCCTGTCGACTGTGTTCAGGCAGCTTGCGGAGCTCATTGAGACGAAAGCCACCTCGGCAGAACTGATTGCCCACCGTCGGAACGAGGAAGCCAGTCCGGCGCGGGGTGTGCTGCAGCTGGAGGGCGCAAAGATCCTCATCGTCGATGACGATATTCGCAACATCTATTCTCTGACGAGCGTCCTTGAAAGCTATGGCGTGGAGGTTCTCCACGCGGAAAGCGGCAAGGACGGTATCCTCATTCTGGAGCAGACGCCAAAGATCGACCTTGCGCTCATAGACATCATGATGCCGGAAATGGACGGATACGAGACGATGCAGCAGGTGCGGATGCGCCCAGCACTCGCCAGCCTTCCGCTCATCGCCGTCACGGCCAAGGCCATGAAGGGCGACCGGCAAAAATGTCTGGACGCCGGCGCTTCTGATTATATCGCCAAGCCGGTAGACATCGACCTCCTGCTGGCGCTGCTCCGCGTGTGGATTGTGCGATCACGCGAAGCGAGCCTTGAAGCGCCGAACCTCAAGCTCGTCGAGCGGGTCGGCTCCGAATGAAAAGCAGTGATCTTGCTGTCGGCCCGATGGCATCGCCACACCCAACCGCAGTGGAAGGTAGTGAGATTTCGCTGCAAAAGGCTCGCGTGCTCGTGGTCGATGACGATGAGCGCAACCTGCTCGCCATGTCCCATGTGCTGCAGGATGTGGCGGAGGTTGTGCTCGCCAATTCCGGCGAAGAGGCGCTGCGACAGCTGCTCAAGGCCGAGTTCGCGGTCATTCTACTCGACGTCTACATGCCCGGCATCGACGGCTACGAGACGGCCAGGATCATCCGGTCCCGGGAGCAAACCAAACGCGTGCCGATCGTGTTCCTGACAGCCGTGAACAAGGATGACGAACATCTTTTGCGCGGCTATGCGATGGGCGCGGTCGATTATGTCTTCAAGCCAGTCGAACCCATGGTCGTTCGGTCCAAGGTGACCGTGTTCGTTGATCTGTTCAACATGACCAAGGAAGTCCAGCGCAAGGCTCGGCTGGAGCAACAATTGCTTGATGCCAATCTTCGCGCCAATGCCGAGAGACTGCGGATCGAGCAGGATCTGCGCCGCGCAGAGCAGCGCCAGGCCGCGATCATCCACTCCCTGCCGATCATTCTATATCTAGAAGACCTGGCAGCGCAGGCTCGGGTGCCCAAATTCGTGAGCGGCAATTTCGCGGCGCTCACGGGTTTTGAACTGAGCGAACTGCAGGCCTCACCTGGCCTGTGGTCCGAGCGTCTGCATCCTGATGACCGGGATCGTGTGTTGGCCGCGCTGGCTGACCGTCCAAGTCGCCCAATATTCTCCACCGAATATCGCTGGCGATGCGCCGACGGAAGTTATCGTCACTTTCTGGACCAGGCGGTGTTGCTACCCGATCCATCCGGCAATCCCGTGGAATATGCTGGCACCCTGCTCGACATTACGGAGCGCAAGGAGCTGGAAAGCCAACTGACGCAAGCGCGCAAGATGGACGCCATCGGACAACTCACCGGCGGGATTGCGCATGACTTCAATAATCTGTTAGCCGCCGTCTTAGGCGGACTCGGCTTGATAGAACGGCGCTTGCCCTTAACAGAAGAGCATCTTAAGATCGTAGGGATGACGCGGCATGCCGCCGAACAAGGGGCTGAATTGGTAAAGCGCCTTTTGGCTTTTGCCCGACGTCAAAAGCTCGAACCGGAAGTCATCAACGTGGCCTCGCTCGCCGGCTCGGTCGCGGATCTTCTGGAGCATTCACTCGGCGGCCTGGTTGAACTTAAATGGGATGTGCGCAGTGATATCGGCCGCGTCTACGCTGACCCGACACAGCTTGAATTGGCGCTGATGAACCTCATCATTAACGCTCGCGACGCAATGCCCGAGGGTGGTGTTGTCACCATCTCGGCAATGAACGCGCAAATTGACGAGGCACATGCATCAAAGGACTTGGTGGCGGGCGATTACATCGTCTTAACTGTCGAGGACGAAGGGACAGGCATCTCGCCCGAGATACTCGACCAGGTTCTTGAACCGTTCTTTACCACAAAGGCTGTCGGAAAAGGAACGGGCCTGGGCCTCAGCATGGTCTATGGTTTCGCAAGGCAGTCAGGGGGATCCGTTCGAGTAGAAAGTGAGGTCGGCATCGGGACAAGCGTTTCTATTTGGCTGCCGCAGCCTTCCGCGTTCAGCCTTCGGCGCCATCTTCTTGATGATACTTCCAAAGGTTTGACATCTCCAGTCGGGCTCCGGTTTAACATCCTACTTGTGGACGACAATATAGCAGTTCGTGCGACAACCGCAGCGCTGCTACAAGACCTTGGTCACACAGTGAAGGAAGCCGGTGACGCCGAAGAGGCGCTGGATCTTTTCAGGATCGACCCTACGGCGATAGATATTGTGGTGAGTGATTACGCGATGCCGAGAATTTCCGGGACTGATCTGGTGAGAAATATTCGGGCATTACGACCCGGAATGCCTGCATTGATAGTTACTGGCTACGCGGAGCAGGCGATATCATCTGAAGTTACGATACTCACGAAGCCGTTTGAAGCAGACCATCTGACCGAATTTCTAAACAAGGTGTGGGAGGACAGCCTAGTCTTGGAACAGGCCGATGGCGACACCGAATAATCGATCCAGCGCGCGCGAGCACCTCTGCCACCTCTGCCGACGCTTTTCGAATGTTTGATTGAAAAGTTGGCCTCGTCCGGCGCGGGCCTTCCCCTCCCGCGTAACTATCGCGAGAGCTTGGCTCGGGCGCCAATGTTGGACCTGGATAATGCGAAACTTGCGTAATTTTTTTCTGGTTTGCCTTGTGCTTATGTGAGCAGCGTGACCGGTGCCGCTGGGGAAGGCGTAATCTTCCAGGGATCAGCTGCACAGTCCTAGGCCGTTGAGGAGGCTTACGCGAACATCTTCCATCAGCTCAGACTAAACCCGTCTACCGGTCCCTTTCTGGATCACAGTGGCCTAGTTTGAATTTTTCGATCAGAAACGATGTCTCTGATCCTGATTTTCACCAGTTCGCAGCCGCGCCGCTCGGGAAACGCCACAATAGTCGGGCTGACGGTTCACCAGAGCATGTGCAACATAGATTTTATTCTGGATGCTCGCAGCACAATTTGGCCGGTCAGGTCCCGGCCCTTTATTTACGCTGCACGTCTTAATCGTCGATGAAGGTAATTTTCGTCAAATCCGGCAATTTGGACCAGCTTGCCTGGATCAGCCACCAGAAGGCTTCCACGTTGCAGTATCATCGCCCCGCTCACGCGCAACTCCTTCAGAACCCTGTTCAGATGCACCGGGGTCATGCCAAGCGAGTCCGCGAGCAGAAGCTGCGACAAGGGCAAGGCAAGTTCCGGTTCATCCGTCAAACCGATGTTTCGGGCTCTGAGATACAACTCGCACATGAGGTGCGCGACACGCTCGATACTTGTTCGCCGCCCCATGCTCGTGATCCAGGCCCGCATGGTGCCTTCATCGACGAGTTGTGCGACGTACATCGCCTTCGCAATACCGGGGCGACGATCCATGAGCTCATCCATCTCCGTCCGGTCAATCGTTGCCACGAGCGCAGGCGTGATGGTTTGAATGCTGTGATCCATTTCGGCCAGCAGGCCAATGTGCAGGTCGCATGCGTCGCCCGGCATGAGGAATGCCAAAACCTGACGAGTCCCATTGGGCAAGATCTTGTAGCGGCACGCCCATCCCTCTAGGACAACGAACACGGGCCCTGGCCGATCGCCTTCGCGAATAAGATCGCGCCGACCCGCGACGTTCCTCGGTTTGGAAGTCGCAGCTTTGAGGGCGGCGACGTCCTCGTCGCTTAAAGGGCCGAAGCCGTGCAGCTTGTCGATGAAGCGGTTTTCCACGCAACCTCATCCCACAGGACACCCCACATTAATATTGTTCAAAGTTATTGTCGAATGTTGATGTAAGTGCTGGTTTGCACGCGCTAGAGCGTTATACCAGTCCCATCGTCGAACCGTCTACAGACACCGGCGGCTGAGAGACAGGCACTCTCGACTGAACCGGGAAAGCTGACATGGCCGATCTACGCTCCAACGATAATGACAGCAAGCGAGCTGGATCAGAGCCAACTCGAGAGCCCGATGCCTATGGCCAAGCCGCGATGCTGTTAGTGGAAAGTCTGATTCATGCCCTCATCGCGCGATCGGTCATCAGCGTGGTGGATGCTGTCGAGATCGTTGGCGTTGCAGCGGAAGTGAAGGAGGAGATCGGGCTGGAACTCGGCGACGGACCCGCGACCATGCAAAGATCAGTGACACTGCTTAGGGCAATCAGTGCGAGCCTAAAGCCAGACATCGAGCGCGAATAGGCACGTTTGACCAAGACTCCCGCGAAAAGACAAAAATCCGCCCATCCTCAAACAATGATCCATGTTGCAGATAAGCTTCATACTCTCGGCTAGGATCTGACGAGTTGGGAGTATGCCACATGCGCGATTTCGATTCGGTGGAATATTACCTATCTCGCGAAGAGAAAGAGCGGGCGCTTGCCGCGGCGGCATTGGACCCGAAAATCGCGGCGATCCACCTAGACATGGCCGAACGCTATGCTGCCATCATAATGCAATCGGCGCTGCCCCGTGCAGCGAACCATGGAGAACCATGACCCGCGCGCTATTCGGCATGGAATTGCGACGTCGGCGTAGCACCGGTCGCTTGTGCGGAGATCACGGATCCTCGCTACCTGATGATCAAAGTCACGGCCTTTGCAATTGTAGATCGGGCCTGCATCTGCTCGGCGGCTATCAACCGACGATGGAAGCTGGCGACACGGCACAACCGCGCTAACCCAATTTGGGAGAAGAAGGGCGGCTACACGGGCACGCAATGAGCACGCGCTGGCGATGCATTGACGAAGCAGAGTCTCGGCGCCGATCGGATCAGGCCCACCTACTGCGCGATCGCGAACTGCTGACGATGCGGGCCAATCAGGTGACGTTCGCTGATCCTGCCGCCTTCTATCGCCTCAGCGAATTTAATCCGGACCATCACTTCATCAATGATGCTGTGATGGAACACTGATCGCCTTTTGTCGTTCAATCCCTTATCAAAACGGAGATGGATATGGCCGGCCAGCCCTATTCTGACGTCGGAAAAGCTGTCGCGGAGGAGGGACAGGTCCTGCTGGACGGGCCGGACGGCATTGCGATCGCCCTGACCCCGGAAGCTGCCGAAATGACGGGTTGGGAATTAATCCGTGCCGCGGCGGAGGCTCGCCTGCAGCTAAGGGAGAGCTAATCCGCATCAAGGCCGAAACGACGACGATGCGTCCCCCGCCCGGCCGTCATGCCATCTCTCGATGCTGCCGCACTGCTGTGGTCCAGGCGCTTACCTCGGGCGGGCGGTGAAGTCGAAGTATGCTTCCTGCTTGCTCCTCCGGGCCGCAAATGTCGGCAAGGGCTATTGCCTTCCACTATTATCCGTCGAACCGACGATTGCTACCTTCGACCTGGCAGTGGCCGGCGTCCATCAGGGTGAGATCGAAATCAAGGCACAGCAGAACGTGCTGGTCGTGACTGACCGCAAAAGTGACAGCGAGGAACGCCATTGCAGACCGGTAGGCTCATTCCGCAGCCCCGGAGGTGAACGTGCCGATGGCGTTCGATCGTGTGCCCACGTCCTTGCTCTGCGTTGGCACGCCGAGTTCCTGGGCAAAGAAAGCGCAGGTTATCGCTAATCCTTCCTTGAGCGAGACGCGTGGTTCCCAGCCCAACATGCTTCGTGCCCGTTTGATGCCTGGCCGCCGGCGTCGCGGATCGTCGACCGGAAGCGGCGTGAACTTCACGTCCGAAACCGTGCCCGTCTCGGCCACGACATGGTCGAGCAGATCGAGGATGCGATGTTCTTCCGGGTTGCCCAGATTGACCGGGACCAAAACCGGCATCGGCGCTTCCATCAAGCGGACCAATCCGTCCACCATGTTCTGGAAGAAACCCGAGCCCCAATCCCCGTCGACCAGATGCCACCAATCCTGCGCCTGCGCTTGCCATCGCGGCGAGTTATCCGCGCGGTGTACCAATTGGCGGGCAGGGCAGGATTCTTGACCCTGTCTCCTTCAGCGCGCTTATTCCACTAGGAAGTTGGCTGTTGACGTAATTTCACACAGTTTGATGTGCTCGCACGCGGGTACTTTGTACCCTAGAGCTACAGCGCCTCAACGATGCGCCGGATGATTCGAGGTGTGAGGAAGAAGTTCTCGCTGCAGAGGCAAGGCAAACCAATCCATAGGCGAATCACCGCTCAATCGCAGCGGCTTTCCGGTCGAGAGCCTTGGCTTTGCGATCTGCCTCATCACGTAACTTTGCTGCCTCCGCCTCCAGCCTCTCGGCCTCAACGTCGGCCTGCCGCTGATAGTTTTGGCCCTCAGCCTCCAAAGCCTCTGCAGAGGCCTCTCTCGATTTCCTCGCTGCGGCATTGGCACGATCCTGTGCCTCGCCGGCTTTTTCAGCGGGGCCTGACCCCCCATAGGGCAGGCCTGCTGCGTTGGCCGCAGCCCGATCCTGCTCTTCTCCCGCTTGCTCGGCGGGGCCGTCACATGCCGCCAACCAAAACAATGCCGTGAGCATGAGAGACGATGTCTTCATCATTTAAGAGCCTTGAAACCACATCGGATGAACGTTTCGAGCTGCGAGAAGGTTGCGCTCTGCTTTCCCCAGCTAGCTGCAGTCGTTGACCGGCACCGATGTTGGCGCGGCGAGGCCGATACAGATTGGCGGCCTTCCGGGTTCAGGCAACAAATAGGCAAGGCCTTAGAGTACTGAGAACTGTATATTGCACATGATCGGTTAAATATAAGCGACGCAGCTGCTCCCTCATGATACAAGGGAAATCGAAGGCCTGCAGGCGGTCATGGCGGACTGCGCGTTGATCTACGAGAACGCACCAGCAAATAGTCGATCCTTGGCCGTGATCTGACAGCCTGCCGAAACGCCCAGCCCAGCCCAAGGAATTCCCGATGGCCAAAAGTCAGAAAAGATCGAACCGTGAAGTTCGCAAACCAAAAGCAGAAAAGTCTAAAAAGAATGCGTCCAATCCGACGCAAAAACCTGGCGCAGTGAGTATCGTTACCCTGAAAAGCTGATCGCGACACGGCTGGCCGGGGGTGCATCGTCCAGTGGAATGAAGCCCCGGCCGGTTCTTCGATCTGTGCCGATCAAGCGACACCAGAGCACTTCTGCACCGTCCGCGCCCCAAACATTTCGCCTTCGGCCTGCATGCGATTAAGGTCCCTGCGCACGGTGTCGGGATCGCCACTATGCGGGAAGCGGCTGTCGCCCCTCGTTACCCGCACTCCTACCCAGCCCGGGCGCCCATGTTGGGCGATCAGCCAGCACCAAACGACTCTCTCTCACCGTTCATCGCACAGTTCCTGTCATGGCTGCCGCGGCGGGCTGGGAATGCTTCTATCCTGATCATGATTGGCGCGTCAGAGCCTCCTCCTCTAAACGGAATTCCATAGCGATTGCTGCGTCCGCACGGCTGAGCACGTCGGGCGTTCCCGTTTCGCGCGCTTCGGCCTCCGCAGCCTGTATCTCCCAGACACCGGCGGCCTTCAGCGCTATCCCTCGCACCTTCTCGAGGGAGGAGGCGGCGGCGACCTGCCGATGGTGCGCCGCCTGACGTTTACACATAGCTGAGTTGTTGAGCATGGCGTTGTCCTATCGGTGGCCCCAAGGCGGAGCGTTCCGGACCCGCAGTGGGACCCAGCGCGGGCGTGCAAGCGGTAAAACAGAAGGAGCGACCTGTTTCGCCAAGGGGGGGGGCAGGCGAATTGGCACTTCTCTGAGCAGCTTTCTGATCGCGTTCCAATGCAGCAGTGAGATGCGCCGGATCAATCGGATGGTTTTCAATGCAAGAACCTCTTTCAAGACGAAGCGTCATCGCTGTCCGGTGAAAAGCCGTGCGAGCAATGCCGTCCAGCATCTCCTCTTCCGTTTTCACTTCATAGGAGCCTGGAGGCAGAGGTTAGTCGAATTCCGGCAGTTGAAACGGCGCAATACTACCGTTTCACGCCTGGTGCGGATGGTCATGATGACGGCTCGACGTCGTTAAGATGGGTGTAAAGCAGAGCGTCACGCATCCGATATGTCCCGCTCGCAGGCGGGAGCACGATGGTCTCTCTGTCACGACATGCCTGCAGCACGATGAGGGTGATGGCTCACCGTATCACAAGATCCCATGGGATCTTGCATTTATTCGCCTGCGCCAGACGGCGGAAATCGCTTCCCCCCTTAGAAGTCCATGCCCGAAGGCATCGCCTATGACCCGTTCCCCCCCTCCTCGCTCAGATCGGCGACCGCTGCTTCGGTAGTGATGAGCAGCCCCGCGATCGAAGCGGCATCCTGCAACGCGGTTCGGACGACTTTCGTCGGATCGATGACCCCGGACTGAAATAGGTTTTCATATCGTTCGGTCTGCGCATTAAAGCCAAAATTTTCATCGCGCCCGTCAAGCAGCCTGCCGGCAACCACGCCGCCATTACATCCAGCATTTTCCGCAATCTGCCAGAGTGGTGCCTGCAGCGCCTTACGAATGATATCGACGCCGCGGCGCTGATCCTCATTGAGGGGACTTACATGGTCCAGCGCCTTCGACGCGTAAAGGAGCGCGGTGCCCCCGCCTGGCAATATTCCTTCCGCCACCGCGGCACGCGTCGCGTGCAGAGCGTCCTCGACGCGATCCTTCCGCTCCTTGACTTCAAGCTCCGAAGCGCCGCCGACCTTGATAACGGCAACACCCCCGGACAGCTTGGCGAGCCGCTCCTTCAGCTTTTCCCTGTCATAGTCGTTTCTTGCAGCCTCGATCTGGCCCCGGATCCCTTCGACACGAGCCTGAATGGCGTCGGGGCTCCCGGCGCCATAAACGATCGTGGTCGTGTCCTTCGTGATCGACACGCGCTTCGCCGTCCCAAGCATCTCTAGGGTGACATTCTCCAGCTTGATGCCACGGTCGTCGGTCACGACGTCGCTCGCAGTGAGGATAGCCAGATCTTCGAGCATGGCCTTGCGCCGATCACCAAAGCCCGGCGCCTTGACGGCCACAACCTTCAGACCACCACGGAGCTTATTGACCACCAGTGTCGAAAGGGCATCGCCTTCGACATCCTCAGCGAGGATGAGCAGAGAGCGGTGCGCCTTTGCCACCGCTTCGAGAATGGGGAGGATTGCCTGGATATTCCCCATCTTCTTCTCGTGGATGAGGATATAGGGGTCCTCCAGTTCGACGGACATGTTCTCGCTATTCGTAACAAAATAGGGTGACAGATACCCCCGATCGAACTGCATGCCTTCGACCACATCGAGTTCGAACTCGGTACCGGTCGCCTCCTCGATCGTGATCACACCCTCTTTGCCGACCCTCTCCATCGCTTCGGCAATCCAGTTGCCAACCACTTCGTCGCCATTGGCGGAGACAATACCGACTTGGGCGATCTCCTGATTATTCGCCACTGGCTTGGAACGCCCCTTCAGTTCGGCCACTACGGCGGTTACGGCGAGGTCGATGCCGCGTTTGAGGTCCATCGGATCGATGCCGGCCGCCACTGACTTCATCCCCTCTCGAACGATCGCCTGCGCAAGCACCGTCGCCGTGGTGGTGCCGTCTCCGGCATGATCATGCGCTCGGGAGGCGACCGCGCGGATCATCTGCGCGCCCATATTCTCAAACTTGTCCCTGAACTCGACCTCCTTGGCGACGGTCACGCCGTCCTTTGTGATCCGCGGCGCGCCGAAGTTTCTGTTGATGAGGACGTTGCGGCCCTTGGGGCCAAGTGTCACGCGCACCGCATTGGCGAGGATATCGACGCCGCGTGCTATGCCTTCGCGAGCTTCATGGGCGAATTTTACGTCTTTGGCTGCCATCGTGGTCGACTTCCTGGCGCTGGTTCCGTGACTGGTTGTCACTTTCACAAGCAGGAGCCAGCGCTACCTTGCGATCTGGCACTACCAGGTGGAGAGCGCCAATAAACCCATATGCGCCTTGCCCAGTATTACAGCAAGCGGGCCAAATAGCTAGGCTGCATAACTTTGTTCGAAACAGACTTTTTCTGAGCTGGGGGCTACGCACCAACCCAGCACCATATTGACAACGAGACCCACGGACAGCCACCGCTTCCGCGCAGCAGTTTGATGAGCGTCTGCGTAGCGCCGACGGGCGCTACAGGCCATTCGGCGCTCGTGGAGGCTCTGGAAATCGCCGCTGATCAAAGAATGTTGGATTAGCGCTCGACACTATTGGCGCCCCACGTGGCGGCCTAAAGCAAGGAGGACTTGCTCAAGTGCAAAATGGCATAGGGTAGAGGGAGCCCTTAGGGGGAGGCACGCTGATGCACGACCCCATCGCAAGCATTTCGCCCTAGGCCTCTCATCTCGGTGCTCAATAAGTGATGGTGACAATCACGCTGTCGGCATAGGGCCCGGCTTGCACCCATTGCCCCGCCGGAATTCGGCCATAGACAGAGACGGTCTGGCTAAAGGATAAAAGGCCCGTCAAGCTCGCACTGACGATGCTCGTTCCCGCCGAGCCCGCTCCCCAGATGGAGGTTCGGCTACTGTTCGAATAAAGATTATAGTTCAGGCTGGCGGCTCCGTGCGACATTTGGCGGGCGAGCGCATTGCCTGAACTGCCCGGGCTCATGGCGATGTCTATGGTACCAGCCAGCGAAACCACACCCGTGCAACTGAGCGTGACGCTTCCCAAGCCGTCCTTTGGGCTCGAGGAGCCGGGGTCATAGCCGCCAAAGCTCACGCCCGTCGTCGAAGCCGAACAGCTGCATAATGTGCAGGCCCAGCCGGGCGTCGGCATGGTCATGCTGACGACAGCAGTCAACCCATATCCTAGGACTTTCATCATTTTCCCTCCTGCAATGGCACACAGGGCAAGGGCACGATGCCTGCCATGGCCTGATCGGCTGACCAGGCCGGAACAACAACGCGACAGGCCGTAGCTGGGCCGGTCAGCACAACTTCCTGTCCCGCATGTGCATCGGCCAGAAAGACCGCGCCATCATGTCCGGTGACGCCAGGTGCGGCGCCAGCCACAGTGGCAAGCAGGCCTTCCGCTACCGCTCGGCCGCTTGCATCGATCACGCGCAATGTGACGGGATGTGCGGACGGTTCGCCAAAACTGACCCTAACGGCCTGCCTGTAGCCTGGAACGACGGTCTTTTCCGCAGACGTGACAATCACGTCGATAGGCAGATCGTCCACATCAATGGCAATCCGGTTGCCAGAATAGGGTTGCAGCCCTGTGATGACGGCGTGGCTACCGCCGCCCGCTTTTCGCGCGACTGGGCGGTTTTCAAAAAGGACCGTCACCTCCTCGTCAGCAATCACATCGACCACGGCAAAGGCATAGTCGAGTTGGGGCACGGCGATGATTTGCCCGCCTACCCGCAACAACGCACCCCGCGCCTGCAGGCGCATATTTTCAGCATTGCCGGTTTGGCTCGCTGACAGATCGATGTCGCCCGCCGCCGTACGCCATGTAACTCCGCCTTCCACAAGTGAGAGGCCTCCGGCTGCGCGCGAGGCGAACAGACGATAGCCCCAGCCCTTATCCGGTGGCGGGGTCCGGCCGGCGCTGGCCGCGACCCGCTTGCCGTCAATAAACAAACCCGCACTGGCACGCGTGCCGAAGGGCAGGGTGAGCGACCCGAACAGGCTGTTGTTCCGTTGTTCAGCCATCCGCGTCTGACGTGCCCCCAGTGAGAGCCAAGCGGGTCCGATATTGGTCGCGTAGGAGACTGAGCCGGAAGAAAAACGACGCCCCTCTCCACTATCGTTTTCCACATAATTGGCATTCATGCTGCCCAGCCGCCCAAGTAGCAGGCTGCTTGCCACGATAAATTCCCGACGCTTTTCAGGCGACGGGACGTCATCACCGACCTGGACTAGGGCGGCATTTTCCTCCTGATAGCTGGCTGTAAGGGAATAGCGAGGGGTGATCCGCTGGAACTGCGCGCGCCACATGAGCCCACTGCCAAGACGGCTCCGCGACGCGGCCGCCGACAATGCGACCTCGCCCCAAGAGGACAGAATGAGGCCCAGCCCCAATCCGGCCAACTGCACAGTTTCGTTCGCCTCCATTCGCCCTCCCAGTGTCAGCCCCCCGCCAAGCCCGTGGCGCCAGAAACCAGACGCGAACGGCGCGCCATAGGAAAAGCTGCGCGCGCCGAAATCTTTGCGCAAAAATCCCGCCTCCAGTGAGAAGTCGTCCAGCCCCTCCCGCAGCAGGCGCGGACTGGTGTAGAAACTCTGCGTCACGGTGCGCGCAGCGCCGTTGACGTCACGCATCGTCATCGTCACCTCTCCGCCGCCCGTGAACACCGGCTGATAATCGATGGCGAAATCACCCGGCTGCACCGCGATGCTCTGGCGGATGCTCGCGGCCGCCAGCTCGACCACCGATGGCAAAGCGGACGATCCCGAAAGCCTGGGCAAGGCATAGGTTATGTCATTAGGCGCTAGTGAAAAGTCCGTCCCTAGGCTTATCCCCGCAAAACGAACTGGCCGGTTCCAGTCGCCGCCCCGCGTCACCGCATCGCCCAGCATCAGCCGAAGGCGCTGATCAGGAAAGTCGCGGATGAAATTGCTGTCGAGCCTGACGGCGCCTCCACTGTCCGCCCCTTCCTGGATAACGGCCGTGGTGCCAAGGACGCCCCACCCGCCGGACATCCCTGCATCCACGATCGCAGAAGCAGACCATCGGCCGCTCCATCGCGACAGGGACAGGTCATAGCCTAGATATTGGACAGGCGCGGCCTCCATGACGGGCAAGCTGTGCTGCGACCTGCCGACATGAGTGGCTGTGAACAGCGTCGGAGCTGCATCGATCAGCAGCGTTGCTCCCATACTGTCCAACTTAGCCGACAGATCGGGGAGGCCAGTCAAAGAGGCGAACTCCGTGCCGTCCACGCTGATCTGCGGTCGCCCCACCGGCAGCCGGAGGCCCCACTGGCCGGGTATGTCCCGCCTTACGAATAATGCACCCGCACTCTCGATGATCAGACAGGGTTCGCTTACCGGGCGCCCATTGATGACCACACCGACTGGCATCGCCCGCATCTTGGCTTGTGCGCCAGGCATAGGAGTTGTGGTAATTGCAAGAGCGACAGGGAGGTCTGACGCATCGGACGCCACGCTTTGTTGCGGCAAGGAGATCAGCAAGAGGACCGCCAGAATAGAGGCCGCCTCTCCCTCGCGTCGCAGTGCGGGAGCGGTTGCCACCGAACGCGATCCTCACTGGTCGCTGCTGGCGCGGGAAGCGATCAACGCCCCTCGTGTGGTTTCGATTTCCACCCCGGCAATGCTGCTGCCGTCCAAGGGTCCGATCGGTAACGGAATGCGTCCGTCCGCCAGAAGATAGAAGCCCTTGTCCAGCTTCACGGCTCTTGTGCTCCCGTTCGCAAGTCGCAGGTTCACTGCTGTGCCCTGAATATGGCGGTCGCCCTGGTTGATGAGACTCAGCGTGGCGCCCTTTGCCCCCATATGCACTGACCAGCGAAGCAACGGTGCCGCACCGGATGGGGCGCGGAACAGAGGAATACTGACGCGAAGCAACGTCCGCACCGTACCAGGCGCCGCCGTCGATGTCGGAAGTTCGTCAATGACGAGCCGGTAACTTTCTTCGCGGGATCCGCTCTTGGGAGGGAGGCCGCAACGGATCAGGCGGGTTTCCCCCGCAGGGATGCTGACAATCGACGGGTTGACCATAGGACCTGTATCAGGGTCCAGCAGGTCATTACCCCCGCCATCCTTGCGCCAGCCAAAGCCCCTAACTTGTACCGTCGCCGGGTTCACATCGTCATTGGCGATGGTGAGCGCACAAAATTGCTTCTCGGCCGCAAGTTCGATCCGCACCGGTAGGATACGAAGCGAAGCCGCGTCCGCCGGCATTCCAGCCGCTGTCAGCAGAGCGCATAACCCTGCCGCCGCCAGAACCCGCCGGGGTCTGGCACGGAATGATCTTCCTGTCATGGCTGATTTCTTTTCAGTAACTCACGGTGACGGTCACCGTGTCGGTATAAGTTCCAGCGCCAACATCCTGTTGTTGGGGAATGCGGCCATAGACGGTGAAGGACATCGGCAGGATGGTCGATGCGGTCTGCGAAACCGTGTCCGATCCAGGCGTATTGCCCCAGTTGGTGCTGCGTCCCCCATTGCTGTAGAGCGAATAGCTCAGCGGGGTTACGCCGTTCAACATCTGTCGGGTGGTGACAGTGGCGCCCCCAGTGCTTCCAGCATTGAGCCCGATATTGAACATTGTTCCTGGGGTACAGGTTACGTTGATGGTGCTGGTGGAGTCTGTCGGTGTGGTAGATGTCGGATTATAGGTCCCGAAGGCCATGTTTGTTGCCGTAACGAGGCAGGCGTTCAGCACTGTCGCTGAAACCCCCATGGTCGTCGTGGTTTCTGTTGCCCACGCCTCATACGGTAAGAGAACCATAGCCAAAACTATGCCTGATCTATACACGACGCCTCTCTCCTCAACAAAAGCTGACACGTCTTAATCTTGATCAAAATTCTGGCAAAAAAATGTTACGGAACCGTTATCGGTTGGGTTTCAGCGACATGGAAGTGCCGATCATCTGAAAAATCTTACATATAGCACGTCCAGGACCACGGATGCGGACGCATATCACTTTGGTCATATACCGTTATCGGTAGCGGTAGATTATATTTGGACGGGACTGCAACGCTTCCAATATTGTGTCCAAGAAATGGATACCAAGATTCACTTCACGGTAACTGGAACGGACGATCGGCAACCTCCATCTGTCACGTCATCGGCTTCCTAGCGTCGTGCGAAAGGCTGGATCATGCGGCGAGCTGTCAGCTTCCCCTTCGCTCTTCAGGCGGCGCCTACGGTATCTTGCGGGACATCCAGCAACACTCGGCCGGCCGGCCACGGGCGAGATCCTCGTCGGAAGACCAAGGCGCACCGTCACGACACGGCGAGGACGGTTGCTGCCTGCTTCTGTATGAGACCGGATACCGCCTGGATGCGTGCGAGCTTGGTCATATCACGATGGGTCACCAGCCAGAAGCTGCGCGTGATTTCGACATCATCGCCCAGCAACCTGACCAAGCCCGGATGATTTGCAGCCATGAAATCCGGGAGCACGCCTATGCCAGCGCCATCAAGGACCAGACGGCGCTGAATTCCGATGCTGCTTGATCGCAATATGGCCTCCGCACCTGTCTGAACTTCGTCCAAATAGTCGAGTTCCGGTGCGAATATGAATTCCGGCACATAGCCGACCAGCACATGATCCTGAAGATCGCGACGATCTGCCAAACGGCCCTTGCGCTCCAGATATTCCGGCGAGGCATAGAGATGCAGCCGATAGTCGGCGAGCCGCTGCACGGAAAGGTTACCGCGTTGCGGCCGGGCGAGCATGACGGCCATGTCCGCTTCCCGCTTCGATGGATTGAGGAAGCCCGAAGCCGTCACGACATCCAAGTGAATGCCTGGATGCTGCGCATGGAAGGACGGCAGGCCGGGCGCGAGTATCCATGCCCCAAATCCTTCCGCTACCGAAATCCGCACATGGCCGTTCAGGCTTTGCCGTTCACCCTTGACCTCCGCAACGGCGGCAAGCGCGGCGCCTTCGATGCTTTCGGCATGCCGGAACAATGCTATGCCTCGATGAGTAAGAACGCGGTCCGGCCCGGCCTGCTCGAACAATTCCGCGTCGAGGGTTTGAGCGAGCCGGGAAAGACGCCGGGAAATGGTTGTCGCATCCATCCCGAGCGCACGCGCTGCGGGCGCCATCCGCTTCATGCGCGCGACAGTCAGGAACAGGCGCAGATCATCCCAGTCGAACATCGGCTTCCTCTGCAAAAATGCAGATCATACATGCAAAAATGAGCTATTGAATGCATAATCACGATCAGCCATGCAACCGTGCAACCAAGCGAGAGGTGCCCCATGCGCGAAATCACTCACAAGCTGGCCTTTGCCCATGACGGCACGGCCAATCGCTACAGCGACGTCTTCGATCCCAATAATGGCGCCGTTCAGGCCCGCGTCGCCCTGGGCGATGCCGCGCTGCTGGACCGTGCGGTGGAAGCCGCGAAGAAAGCACAGCCCGCCTGGGCTGCGGTCAACCCGCAGCGGCGCGCGCGCGTCATGTTCAACTTCAAGGCCCTGGTCGAGCAGAATATCGACGAGCTGGCGCATCTGCTCAGCTCGGAACATGGCAAGGTGGTCGCCGATGCCAAGGGTGACATCCAACGCGGCCTGGAAGTCATCGAATTCTGCTGCGGCATCCCGCATGTGCTAAAGGGTGAGTACACCCAGGGCGCCGGTCCCGGGATCGATGTCTATTCGATGCGCCAGCCCTTGGGTATCGGCGTGGGCATCACCCCCTTCAACTTCCCTGCGATGATCCCACTGTGGATGTCGGGGGTCGCCATCGCCACCGGCAATGCCTTCATCCTGAAGCCCTCTGAGCGTGACCCGTCCGTTCCGGTCCGCCTTGCCGAGCTGTTCCTGGAAGCCGGTCTGCCCGAAGGCATTATGCAGGTCATACAGGGTGACAAGGAAATGGTCGATGCCATCCTCGACCATCCGGATATCGCGGCGGTCAGCTTCGTCGGTTCGTCCGACATCGCCCATTATGTCTATAAGCGGGGCGTGGACGCGGGCAAGCGCGTGCAGGCCATGGGTGGCGCCAAAAATCACGGCATCGTCATGCCGGACGCTGATCTCGACCAGGTCGTCAATGATCTTGCAGGCGCTGCCTTTGGCTCGGCCGGCGAACGCTGCATGGCCCTGCCCGTCGTCGTGCCGATCGGGGATAGGACCGCCCTTGCCCTGCGCGAAAAGCTGATCCCGGCGATCGAAGCACTGCGCGTGGGCGTCTCCACCGACCCCGACGCCCATTATGGCCCGGTCGTCACCGCCGCACATAAGGCGAAGATCGAAAGCTATATCCAGATGGGCGTCGATGAAGGCGCGGAGCTGGTGGTCGATGGGCGCGGCTTCAAGCTGCAGGGGCATGAGGAAGGCTTCTTCGTCGGCCCTACGCTGTTCGACCATGTGAAGCCCACCATGCGCACCTACAAGGAAGAGATTTTCGGTCCGGTCCTGCAGATGGTCCGTGCAGAGAATTTCGAAGAGGCGCTCGCCCTCCCCAGCCAGCATCAATATGGCAATGGCGTTGCGATCTTCACGCGCAACGGCCACGCCGCGCGCGAATTCGCCGCCCGCGTGAATGTCGGCATGGTCGGCATCAACGTCCCGATCCCGGTGCCGGTCGCCTATCACACCTTCGGCGGCTGGAAGCGTTCGGCCTTTGGCGACACCAACCAGCACGGCATGGAAGGCGTCAAATTCTGGACGAAGGTAAAGACCGTGACGCAGCGCTGGCCCGATGGCGGTGCGTCTGACGATAGTGCCTTCATCATTCCGACAATGGGGTGATATTTGTGCGGGGAGCGTCCACGCTCCCCGCACATGCCGGTTGGCCGCACAGGTTCCAGCGGTCCAATAAGGCAGGCCGTGGCGTAAAGCGCCCCCACAACAGGGCTGAGAGACGATGACCCAGTTCGATCTTACCGACGACCAGCGCGAAATTCAGGATCTGGCGCGGCGTTTCACCGCCGATGCGATCACCCCCCATGCCGCGGAATGGGACGAAAAGCATATTTTCCCGCGCGACACGATCCGCGTCGCGGCGGAACTGGGCTTTGGCGCCATCTATGTTTCCGAATCGGCCGGCGGCATCGGCCTCGGGCGACTGGAGGCGGCGCTGATCATGGAGGCGATGGCCTATGGCTGCCCCTCCACCAGCGCCTTCATCTCCATCCACAATATGGCCGCCTGGATGATCGACCGCTTCGGCGGCCAGGGGGTCAAGGACAAATATCTGCCCTCCATGGTGACGATGGACCGGATGGGCAGCTATTGCCTTACCGAAGCGGGCGCAGGGTCAGACGCCGCCGCGCTCAAGACCAGGGCGGTGAAGGATGGCGATCATTATGTCGTCACCGGCTCCAAGCAGTTCATCTCAGGGGGCGGCGAGAATGAAGTCTATGTCGTCATGGTCCGCACCGGCGAGGATGGGCCGAAGGGCATCAGCTGCCTCGTCATCGAAAAGGACATGTCCGGCGTCAGCTTCGGCGCGCAGGAACGCAAGCTCGGTTGGCATTCCCAACCGACCGCCCAGGTCAATTTCGACGGCGTACGCGTGCCGGTGGAAAATCTCGTCGGGGCAGAAGGCGAAGGTTTCCGCATCGCGATGATGGGCCTCGACGGCGGCCGTCTCAATATCGGCGCCTGTTCGCTCGGCGGCGCGCAGCGCTGCATCGACGAAGCGGTCGCCTATACCAAGGACCGGCAGCAGTTCGGCCAGAGCATCGCCGATTTCCAGAACACGCAATTCACCTTGGCCGACATGGAAACGGAGCTTCAGGCCGCCCGCGCGCTGCTCTACATGGCCGCCGTCAAGGTCACGGAAAACGCGCCGGACAAGACCCGCTTCGCCGCCATGGCCAAGCGCATCGCTACGGACACCGGCTCTTCTGTCGCCGACCGTGCGCTGCAGTTGCACGGCGGCTATGGCTACCTGATGGATTATCCGATCGAACGCCTCTGGCGCGACCTGCGCGTCCATTCCATTCTGGAAGGCACCAATCAGGTCATGCGCATGATCGTTGCCCGCGACATGCTGCGGCAATAGGGGAGAGATGATGACGGACCAGCTTCTGATTTCGATCGACAATGGCGTCGGCCGCATCCGGTTGAATCGGCCAAAGGCAATTCACGCGCTCACAACCGAGATGTGCGCCGCGATGATCGATACGCTGCTGGCCTGGCGTCAGGACGACAGCGTCGTCGCGGTGATGCTCGACCACGCACCCTCGCCGGATGGCGATCCCAAATTGTCGCGCGGCTTCTGCGCAGGCGGCGACATCGCCATGCTCGCGGGCAGCGCGAAGGGCGACTGCGCACAGGCCGAGCAATTTTTCCATACGGAATATCGCCTCAATCATCTGCTGTTCGTCTATGAAAAGCCGGTCATCGCCTTCATCGATGGCATCGTTATGGGCGGCGGCGTCGGCATCTCCGATCCCGCCCGTTTCCGCATCGCGACCGAACGAACGACTTACGCCATGCCCGAAACCGGCATCGGCCTGTTCCCGGACGTGGGCGGCGGCTGGTTCCTCCCCCGCATGCCCGGCCGCGCGGGCGCATGGCTCGCGACCACAGGCGCGCGGATCAAGGGCGCGGACTGCCTCGCGATAGGCATCGCCACCCATTATATGGCGTCGGACAAGCTCGACGCCGTCAAGGCGCGGATCATCGCCGACCCGGACGGCCTTGGCGAAATCCTCGACGAAATGAGCGACACGCCGCCACCTTCCGAATGGGAAGCGCGGCGCGAAGATATCGATCGCCTCTTCGCTTCGGACCGTTACCAGGACATTCTCGCCGCGCTTCAGGCAGACGGATCGGAATGGGCGCGAGCGCAACTCGCAACCCTTGCCACCAAATCGCCTCAAACGATAAAGGTCGCACTGCGGCAAATGGCGGAGGGTGCGGCTTTCACCGACTTTGCCGACAATATGCGCAACGAATATCGCATCGGCTGCCATGTCATCCGCCGTCCCGACTTCATCGAAGGCGTGCGCGCGGTGATCTTTGACAAGGATAATGCGCCGCGATGGAACCCGGCCACGCCCGAAGAGGTGACGGACGAGCTAATCGACAGCCTGTTCGCCCCGCTGCCGCCGGAAAAGGAATGGACGCCGCTTCCCCAATTGCGCGGCTGAGAAGAACAAAGGAGAGCCTGACATGAGCCAGACCATCGCCTTCATCGGCCTCGGCAATATGGGCGGCGGCATGGCCGCCAACCTGCTGAAGAACGGCTTTGCCGTCCGCGCCTTCGACCTGTCAGAGGACGCATTGGCGAAGGCGGAAGCGGCAGGCGCCGTCCACTGCGCCAGCGCCGCCAATGCCGTTGAGCAGGCAGACGCTGTGGTCTCCATGCTCCCCGCGGGCAAGCATGTCGAAGCCGTCTATTCCAGCGAGGTCTTTGGCGCGGCAAAGCCCGGCGCTCTTTTCGTTGACTGCTCCACCATCGACGTCGCCACCGCGCGCCGCGTCGAGGAAGCAGCTCAGGCTAAGGGGTTCGAAATGGTCGATGCCCCCGTCTCGGGCGGCATCGCCGCTGCCGCCGGCGGCACGCTGACCTTCATGGTGGGCGGCAGCGAGGCCGCCTACGGCAGGGCAAAGCCCATCCTGTCCGCCATGGGCAAGGCTGTGATCCACGCAGGCGGCGCAGGCAATGGTCAGGCAGCCAAGATCTGCAACAACATGTTGCTCGGCGCGACGATGGTCGCCACCTGCGAAAGCTTCGCCATGGCCAAAAAGCTCGGCCTCGACCCACAAACCTTTTACGACATCTCCAGCGTGTCCTCGGGCCAGAGCTGGTCGATGACCAGCTATTGCCCGGTCCCCGGCGTCGGCCCGCAAAGCCCGTCCGACAATGGCTATCAGGGCGGCTTCGCGGTGGGCCTGATGCTCAAGGACCTCAAGCTCGCCACTGAAGCCGCCGCTTCGGTGGGCGCCTCAGTGCCGATGGGCAGCACCGCTGAAGCCCTCTACCAACTGCTTGCCAACCAGGGGGAGTCGGGCCGCGACTTCTCCTTGATGATCGAGATGCTGGAGGGGAAATAACATCCTTCTCTCCCCTTAAGGGGTCGATGAGAGGCAGGGGAGAGAGGAGCGACAGCAGGTCACTCACTCCCCCTCTCGCGGCACCATTACGCTCGCCACCCTCTCCCTCAGGAGAGAGGGAATTTGCGTCCATCCCACAAGCACCTCATCCTGAACTTGTTTCACGATCCATTTCGCCCCACACATCGAAGCTCAATCAAAGCAAAGATGCCGAACCAATTTCAGCATGACGAAGGGGGCAGGCATAACAGCCGCGATAAATGATCGACCCCAGAGCCCTCCGCACCTTCCTTGCCGTCTGCCGCGCTAATTCGATCAGCGGCGGCGCGCGGCTACTCAACATTTCTCAGCCCTCCGTTTCCATCGCCATTGCGCAGCTCGAACAATCGATCGGCGCAACCCTGCTCGAACGCTCACGCGCGGGCATCCTGCTCACCGCCGAAGGACGCATGCTGCTCCGCCGCGCTCAGGCGATGGAGGGGCTGTTGAAAGACGCCGAGGAAGAGCTGCAACTGTCCCGTCAGGGCATCGCCGGCCCTTTGCGCATCGGAGGCACACCCGGCGCGCTGGTCAGCCTTCTCCCCGGCGCGGTCCGCTTCCTGGAAGATGACATCGGCAGCTTCGCGCTCCACGTCATCGAACGGCCCGATCCCGACCTCGCAACCCTGCTGCGTCAGGGCGACATAGAATTGGCCTTCGTCACCACCGGCATAGACACGCCGCCCGACGACCTAGACGAAATCACTTTTTCGCAGGACCCCTTCGCCCTCATAGTCGGCCGCGCCAACGAACATCTGCCAAGCGAAGTCTCGCTCAAGGATGTAGCGGACCTCCGCTGGGTCCTCCCCGAAGCACGCGGCGCATTCCGCCGCCAGATCGACGCGCTGTTCCTGGGCGCGAGCGCTGCCGTGCCGCGTGACAGCATCCGCTGTGACTCTCTTCTCACCACCAAGGCGATCGTGCGGGCCAGCAGCCGCGTGACTATCCTCCCGATGCAGGTCGCAGCCGCCGAATTATCCATCGGCGTCCTGCGCGCCATCGCGATTCAGGAAGCCATATTTCCCCGCAGCATCGGCATCCGCAAGCTGAAGGGCGCCCGGCTATCCGCTCTGGCTCAACACCTGCTTGACCAACTCATCCATAGCCGGTGACTATGGTAATAGAAAAAATGATTATTTTTCTTTTGTGAAATAATGGCGCATTCCCTGCCCGGCAAGACAAGGACCGGGAGAGGAAGGCATGCGGCAGCTCATCCATGATGTGCGCATTTTCGATGGTAGCGGCGCTGCCAGCGCGCCGGGCTCTGTGCTGATCGACGGCGACCAGATCGCCGCCATTCTTCCCGAAGGCGCAGACCTCACGACGATCACGAGCGACACCCGCATCGATGGGCGAGGCAACACCCTCATGCCGGGCATGGTTGACGCCCATTGCCATCTCACCTGGGGCAGCTCCGTCGAGCATATCTACCACCAGTTCATCCTGCCGCCCGAGGAACTGAAGACCGCCGCCTGGCGCAACGCCCGCGTCCTGCTCGACCATGGTTTCACCAGCGCCTATTCCGCCGGAGCCCTTGGCGAAAATATAGAGGCTGCCCTCGCCTGCGCCATTGAGGCGGGGGAAACCGCAGGCCCGCGCCTTATCCCCTCCACCCTCGAACGCAGCCCCGAAGGCGAACAGGGCGTGGAGACCGGTGATGTCTTCAACGGCCGCGGCCCGGACGCGATGCGCGCGTTCATGGACCATTGCCGCGACACCCGCGTCAAGTCGGTGAAGCTCGTCATCTCGGGCGAGGATGCGCTGAAGCCCGGATCAGCCCAGGACATTCTCTACAGCGACGAGGAAATCGAGGCCGCAGGCGAAGCGGCAAAGGAGAACGGCCTGTGGATCGCCGCCCATACCTACTCCACCCGCGCCATCGAGATGGCGATCAGGGCTGGCGCTCGCATCCTCTATCATTGCTCCTTCGCCGACGAAGCCGCCATCGACCTGATGGCCGCGCACAAGGCTGATTTCTTCTATGCTCCCGGCCCCGGCGTGTCGGTCGCCGCGCTCGAAGCCACGCCGCCGCCGCATATCGACATGGGAGCGATGAAGGCCAGCGCCACCCAGCGCCTGCAGCTGGAGGCGAACCTCGTTCCAGAACTCAAGCGCCGGGGCGTGCGCATCCTTATCGGCGGCGACTATGGCTTCCCCTTCAATCCCCATGGCCGCAACGCCCGCGATCTCCAGCACTTCGTGGACTATTACGGCTTCACCCCGGCGGAGGCGCTGAGCGCTGCAACCATGCTCGGCGGCCAGTTGATGGGCCAGCAGGTCGGCCTCATCCGCGAAAATTATCTTGCCGACCTCCTCTTGGTCGACGGCGATCCCACGCAGGACATTGCCATCCTCCAGGATCCCGCGCGCCTCACGGTGATCATGCAGGGCGGCCGCCTTCACAAAGCCCCCGCCGCCCAGCCGGTTTCCGCCTGAAAGAGCCGATCCCAGAATGTTCGACGTAGCGATCATCGGTTGCGGTCCGGTAGGGGCTTTTGCCGCCAATCTCCTCGGCAAGGCGGGCCTGTCAGTGCTCGTCGTCGAGCAGGAGGCGCAGCCCTATCCCCTCCCCCGTGCCGTCCATCTCGATCATGAGATGATGCGCCTGTTCCAATCGGCGGGCGTCATCGATCGCGTCGCCCCCGACATGCGCGATACCGAAGGTCATCTTCATGTCGGCGCGGACCATGGCGTCATCCGCTATATGGGCACGGTCGGCCGCCCCCGCCCGTTCAGCTGGTCCAACGACTATTTCTTCTACCAGCCCGAACTGGAACAGCATCTCCGCAACGCGCTCGCCGCCTATCCCAATGTCGCCGTGCAGCTCGGCACCGCGTTCGAAGGGCTGGAACAGGACGACGAAGCCGTCACCCTCCGCCTCTCGGGCAACCGCACCGAACGCGCCCGCTATGTCATCGCCTGCGACGGTTCCCGCAGCGCTGTTCGCAAGGCGCTCGGCATCGCGCTTGACGATCTCGATTTTGAGGAACCCTGGCTCGTCGTCGATGCCGAAGTCGATGGCCCGGTCCGTTTCCCCGATCTCTGGGGCGTGCCGAAAGCTGCCGATCTGCAGAAGCTCTCGGTCATGATCTGCGACCCAAAGCGTCCCGCGACCATCGTGCCGGGCCGTGGTAATCACCGCCGCTGGGAATTCATGCTCCTCCCCGGTGAGGATGACAGCGTCCTGATGCAGCCGGACAATGTCGCCGCGCTCGTCGCTCCCTATCTGACCGACGTCCCGCACAAGATCGTACGCGCCGCCACCTACCGCTTCCACGGCCTCATCGCCGAACAATGGCGGCAGGGCCGCGTCTTCCTTGCCGGAGACGCTGCGCATCAGACGCCGCCCTTCTTCGGTCAGGGCATGTGCCACGGCCTGCGCGACATCGCGAACCTCGCCTGGAAACTCGAACTGGCGCTGGCCGATCGCGCCCCCGCCACCCTCCTCGACAGCTACCAGACAGAGCGTGACCCCCATGTCCGCGCGGTCATCTCCGCCGCCGTCGCCGCTGGCCGCTACATCTGCATGCTCGACCCCGCACAGGCCGCCGCCCGCGACACGCAGATGCGCGAGGCCGCCAAGAGCGTTAGTCAAGGCACCGCCGCCGACCTCATCCCGCCCATCGCGCAGGGCATCGTTGCCACTGGCATGCCCGGTGCAGGTGAACGCTTCATCCAGCCCTGCGTCAATGGCCAGTTACTCGACGACATCACCGGCAGCGGCTGGCGTCTCTTCTCCCGCGCGCCCATCGACGCCCCCACCGAGATCACCGTCGTCCTCATAACCGAAGGCGCGATCGAGGATTGGCTCACCGCCCATGACGCGCAAGCCGTCCTCGTCCGCCCGGACCATTATGTCTTTGGCACCGGCGCACCCGCCGACCTCCTCGCCCAGCTCGAAGGAAAGCTCCGGCCATGACCATCACACTCGCCCAGGCACGCTCCATCCTCGACGCCGCGCTCACCCACGCCCGCGCGCAGGATGCGCAGCCGCTCGCGATCGTCATCCTCGACGCAGGCGCGCACCCCGTCGCCTTCGCGCGCGAGGACGGCGCCAGTCTCTTCCGCTTCGACATAGCCAGGGCAAAGGCCTCGGGCGCATTGGGGTTGGGAGCGGATACACGGGTCATCGCGACCCGCGCCGTCGCCAACCCCGCCTTCTTCCAGAGCGTGGTGGCCGTCACCGGCGGCCAGCTCGCTCTGTCACCCGGCGGCGTCATCATCCGTGACTCGGAATGGCGGCTAATCGGCGCCGTCGGGACCAGCGGCGACACGGGCGACATAGACGAAGCCTGCGCCATCGCCGGGATCACCGCCGCCGGCCTTACCCACGGAGCCGCATCATGAAATTACGCAGCATCGAACTGGCGCTGCCCCACGCCGCAGAGGCCGCTGCCTTCCTGACCGGCATATGGGGCATGGCCTCCGCTGAAGTCCGTGGGCAGACCCATTATCTGCGCGGCTCAGGCCCCTTCCCCTATCTCGTCGCGCTCGAAGAGTCGGCGGAGGCCTATGTCCGCTCCACCACCTTCACCTGCGCGCGCGAGCGGCTGGAGGAACTGAAGGTCAGCGTCACCCGAGCCAATCTCCCCGCGCGCCCGGTCACCTCGGACGATCCGGGCGGCGGCCGTGGCATCATCGTCGAACTGGCCGAAGGCGAATTGCTCCGCTTCCTCACCGACACGAGCGAAGTCGCCCCGATCGAGGGCAAGGACTTACCCGTCAAGCTGACCCATATCGTCTTCAACGCGACCGATGCTGAAGCCACCGGAACGCTGATCGAGCAGGCGCTGGGCTTCCGCGTCTCCGACCGCACCAAGGGCATGGTCTTCGTCCGCTGCAACGAATCCCACCACTCGACCGCCTTCGCCCGCGCGGGTTTCTCCTCCCTCAACCATATCGCCTTCGAAATGGCGGACATGGACGCAGTGATGCGCGGCATCGGCCGCCTGCGCGACCATGGCATGGTCCCCGCCTGGGGCCCCGGTCGACACGGTCCGGGCGCCAATGTCTTTGCCTATTTCATCGCCCCCTTCGGCCCGGTGATCGAATTCTCGACCGCCGTCGAGAAGGTCCCGGAGGACTATCAACCCGGCGCGCCCGAAGACTGGACCTGGCCCGAAGGCCGCATCGACCAATGGGGCATGTCGGACAAGGATTTCGCAGGGCTCCGCGCGGCCGAGGAAAAATTCCGCCACCGCCGCGACTGGGGCCCGCAACCGCTCAATGAGGAACAAGCCTAATGCGTTATGTGAGCTTCCGCCGCCCCGACGGCACCCCCAGCTTCGGCCGCCTGGACGACGAGGCGATCGTCGAACTGACCGGCGCGCCCAGCCTCAAGGCTGCGCTCGCCGCAGGCAATCTTGCGGGCCTCACCGACGGCGCGAGCTTCAACCGCAACGACATCGTCTTGCTGCCCGTCATCCCGGACCCGGCCAAGATCCTTTGCGTCGGTCTCAACTATGCCGAACATGTGAAGGAAACCGGCCGCGAGCAGAAGGAGCATCCGGCAATCTTCGTCCGCTATGCCGACAGCCTCGTCGCGGACGGCCAGCCAATGGTGAAGCCCTCCGTCACGACCCGCTTCGACTATGAAGGCGAATTGGCCGTCATCATCGGCAAGCCCGCGCACAAGGTCGCCCGCGCCGACGCTATGGCCTACATCGCCGGTTACGCCTGCTTCAACGACGGCTCCGCCCGCGACTGGCAGCGCCATAATATCCAATTCACGCCCGGCAAGACCTTCCCCGGCACAGGCGGCTTCGGCCCCACGCTGGTGACGCCCGACGAGGCGGGCGACCTCGCGTCCCAGCGCGTCCAGACCCGCCTCAACGGCGAACTGGTCCAGGACCAGCCGGTCAGCGACATGATCTGGGATATCCCCACGGTCATCGAATATATCTCGGCCTTCACGCCCCTCGCGCCCGGCGACGTCATCGCCACCGGCACCCCCGGCGGCGTCGGCGATAAGCGCACCCCGCCTCTCTACATGAAGGCTGGCGACAAGGTCGAAATCAGCATCGGCGTCATCGGCACGCTCACCAACCGCATCATCGACGAACAGTAATTAAAAAGGGGAGAGGAAACATCATGCGTAAGATCACCAAAGCTTTGACAGGCGCCAGCCTGCTGGCCCTCGCCACGCCCGCCTTCGCACAGGAAGCCACCGCGCCCGAGCAGGCGGCCGAGCAAGCCTCCGGCTCCAGCGCGGACATCGTCGTCACTGCCACGCGCCGCGCCGAACGTCTGCAGGACGTGCCCCTCGCCGTATCCGCGCTCGGGGGCGAACAACTCGCCGCGACTGGTTTCAAGGATCTGACTAACATCGCCTATACCTTCTCGGGCGTGCAGTTCGGGACGACGCCCAATGACGCGGGCTTCCGCGTGCGCGGCGTCGGGACGTTGGGCGGCTTTACCAGCGCATCGGAAGCGCCGGTCGGCTTGGTCGTGGACAACGTCGTCATCGGCTTCGGCAGCCCGGTCAACAGCCTGGGCGATCTCGAACGCATCGAAGTGCTCAAGGGGCCTCAGGGCACCCAGTTCGGGAAGAACGCCTCGTCGGGCGTCATCAACATCACGACCAAAAAACCCGAGCTGGGCGAATTCAGCGGCAATATCTATGGCTCCTATGGCTCGTTTGACGAACGGGACATTCATGGCGCGGTCAACGTGCCCATCGGCAGCAAGGCCGCGCTCAACATCTATGCCTTCGACCGCGCCTATGACGGCTTCATCAAGAATGTCGTCCGCGACGAAACCTGGGGCGGCCAGCATTATTACGGCACCCGCGCCAAGCTGCTGGTGGAGCCGACCGAAGGGCTGTCTGTCACGCTGATCGGCGACTATTCCCGCCAGAAGCAGAAGGGGCCGGGGCAAACCTGGACGCTCAACAAGCTGTCCGCCGCGCAGACCGCGCCTGGCGGCATCGCGGGTGTTCCCTTTGTCAATCTCGCCGCGCTGGGCGTCACGCCCGACCTGCACAATGAAGTGTCGATCGAGGATGGCGCGGGCTTCTACGACGTCGAAAATTACGGCGCTTCGCTTCAGCTGGACCTGGAATTGGGCGACTACACACTGACCTCCGTCTCCGCCTGGCGCGAATTCAACGAAGCGCCTTTCACCTACGCGATCGACGGTCTGCCCTATGAAAAATTCTTCGCCAAGTCGAAGGGCGAAACCAAGCGCTTCTATTCGCAAGAACTGCGGTTAACGTCTCCCCAGGGTCAGCCGCTTGAATATATCGCCGGGCTCTTCTTCTCGCGCCAGAAGACCGGCCTTGGCGGCGGGCAGAGCGCAATCCTGCGTCCGGCGCTGCCCTATTCGACCTTCCCGACTATTTCAATCACGGCTGGCTACAATGTAACGCGCACCAAGTCGGACAGTGCCGCGCTGTTCTTCGACGGCAAATATCACATCACCGACACGCTAAGCCTGCTCGGCGGCGCGCGTCTGACCCGCGACAAGGTGACGGCACTGAACTACTCCTATGTCGATCCCGAACTGGAGCCGTTCGTCCCGCCGACGCCCGCCAACAACTTCACGCCCTCGGGCACCCTACCCTACGCGGTCCGCGCACCGCAGACCGGCCGTGCCAAGAAGACCGACATTTCGGGCCGCTTGGGCCTGGAATATAAGCCCGATCGCGACCTCCTTTTCTACGCCACCTACGCGCGCGGCTATCTGGGGCCGACGGTCACTTTCTCCGGTCTCAGCGGTACGCGCAGCACCGTGGCGCCGCAGACGGTGGACGACATCACGGCTGGCGCAAAAATGCAGTTTCTCGATCGCACGCTGACCGTGAACCTCAATGCCTTCTGGGATAAGTATAAGGATCTTCAGACGTCGGTGTTCGATGGTCAGGAATTTCTCACCGAAAATGCCGGTGGCGCAGAAGTGAAGGGCTTCGAAGTGGAACTGGTCGCCCGGCCATCCAAGACCTTCTCGGTCAACGCGTCCTTCACTTATTCGGACGCGAAATTCACCGATTACATCACCGCCTGTCCGACCGTGTTCGTCGTCGCTGGAACGGCCGCGACCGTCTGCAACGCGTCGGCCACGCCGGGCCAGTTGTTCGACGCCAGCGGCGAAGTCCTGCCGGGCTCCCCCAAATATAGCATCGTCCTGGGCGCAAACTGGGAATATCCGATTACCGACCGGCTGACCTTCGACGCGTCCAGCAACCTGTCCTTCCGGTCGAAGACGCAGAATGCTGTTGGCGATAAGAACACCATTCAGCCAGCCTATGAGGTGGTAAACGTCAACCTGGGCATCGGCGATGCGGACGGCGCATGGCGCGTCGGTGGGTTCGTGCGTAACCTGTTCGACGTTGATTTCAACTCGGCGATCCTCGGCTTGCCCTTCTCGGATGGCGGCTATGTGAACTGGCGGACGCGCGAAGCTGAACGCACCTTCGGTGTGTCGTTCGAGGCACGGTTCTAAATCAGGTGGGCGGGCGGTTCGTGCAGGACCGCCCATCTCGCCCCGGCGGTGAGGAAAGGGAGAGGATGAAGGACAGCATCGCAGCCATGGGTCAGACCCTGGGTCCTGCCATTCTCGATCAGGTCAAGGCGCTCTTTGGTGCGGAACAGAGCGCATTTGCGGAACGCGTGCGCGCTTCCGCCACAGACCTCCCTTACGGCCCCCACGAACGCCATCGCCTCGACCTATACGCCCCGCAAGGCGCCTCAAACGCCCCCATCCTCATATTCTTCCATGGCGGCGGCTTCCTGAAAGGCGACAAGGGCGACGATCAGAACTGGCCCAACGCCAATGTCGGCCGCATGGCCGCGCAGGCGGGCTTTGTCGGCATCGTTCCCAACTACCGCCTGGCGCCTGATCACCAATGGCCCGCTGGCCCCGAAGACGTCGCCGCCCTCATCGCCTGGACAAAGGCCAACGCCGCGCAGCATGGCGGCGACCCGACCCGCATCGTCCTTGCCGGAACCTCAGCCGGGGCCGTCCATGTCGCCGGCTATATCAAGCGCTCCGGCACCGCCGACATCCGCGCCGCCATCCTGCTCTCGGGCCTTTACGGCTACACCCCGCTCGATGAGCGAGACACGCTCTATTATGGCGACCCGTCTCTTTACCCCGAGCGCATGCCGCTCGAAGCCATCGCTTCCACTAACCTCCCCCTTTTCATCGCCTGCGCCCAGCATGACCCCGCCCGTTTTCAGCAGGAATTCCTCGCCCTGCTCCAGGACAGGCTCACCCGCCACGGCGTCATGCCCCGCGCGATGATCGTCAGCGGACATAATCACTACAGCCTGCCCATGCACCTCGGCACAGCGGACGGCCGCCTTGCCGACGAAATCTGCGCCTTCATCCAGGACACAACAAACTAACCCAAAAAGGGAGAGAGAGACATGATCGACCGCCGGACCCTGCTCGCCACCGGCGCGGCGCTTGCGGCCAGCCCCGCGCTCGCGGCCGCCGACCGGCTGAGCAGCCGCAGCTTCCCCAAGGGCTTCCTCTGGGGCGCTTCCACAGCCGGGCATCAGATCGAAGGCAATAATATCGCCAGCGACCAGTGGCTGCTCGAAAATATCAAACCGACCATCTATTCGGTGCCATCGGGCGACGCCGCCAACAGCTTCGCGCTTTGGCCGCAGGATATGGACCTCGCCAGGGGCATGGGCCTCAACAGCTATCGCTTCTCCATCGAATGGGCACGCATTGAGCCCGAACCCGGCCTCTTCTCCGTCGCCATGCTCGATCATTACAAGCGCATGATAGCGGGCGCACGCGAGCGGGGCCTCAATCCCGTCGTCACCTTCAACCATTTCTCCGCGCCCCGCTGGTTCAGCGCCATGGGCGGCTGGACGAACGGCGAAAGCATCCAGCTCTTCGCTCGCTTCTGCGACCGCGCCGCCCGGCATCTGGCGGACGGCATCAGCCACGCCATCACCTTCAACGAACCCAACATCCTCCTCGTCCTGCGCGCCGTCATCCTCCCCCCGCAGGTGTTGGAAGCGCAAAAGACCATGCTCGCCGAAGCCGCCCGTCGCATGGGCACGCCCAAATTCACGGCGCTCAACGCCGCCAATCTGGACGACCTCGACGCCATGCAGGCGAACCTCGTCCCCGCGCACAAGGCCGCCAAGGCAGCGATAAAGGCCGTGCGCGGCGACTTGCCGGTTGGCCTCTCCCTCTCCATGTTCGATGATCAAGCCATCGGCCGCAACAGCCTCCGCGACGCCAAGCGGCGGGAGCTTTACGGCAACTGGCTCGAAACCGCCCGCGCCGACGATTTCCTCGGCGTCCAGAACTACGAGCGCAACATGTGGAGCGACAAGGGCAAGCTCCCTCCGCCCAAGGGCGCGCCGCTCAACTATAGCGGCGCGGAAGTCTATGCCCCGTCCCTCGCGGGCGCCGTCCGCTACGCCCATCAGGCGAGCGGCGTGCCCATCTTCGTCACAGAACATGGCGTCGGCGCCGCCGACGACAGCATCCGCGCCCGCTTCATCCCGGCCGCGCTCGCCGAACTGCAAAAGACGATGGCCTCCGGAGTGCCCGTCATGGGCTACTGCCACTGGTCGCTGATCGACAATTTCGAATGGATCTTCGGCTATCGTCCCAAGTTCGGCCTGCACAGCGTTGATCCCACGACCTTCGCCCGCATTCCCAAGCCGAGCGCAGCCGTCTATGGTGCCATCGCTCGCGCCAACGCGATCTGAAGAATAGAACAGAAGAGAGGAGACCCGTTCGATGAAGCATCTGGCCCTGACCGCGCTGGCCCTTGCCATTGCAACGCCCGCCGCCGCGCAAATGCAGATCACCCCGATCGCAAAGCCCAAGCTCGCCGAAATCCCGCTCTACCCGGCCGCGAAGGACGCGGACAAGGAACAGTGGGAGCATGTCAGCGGCAAATATGGCCAGATCGTCATCGACAATGACACCGTCCGCAACGTCACCCGTCCCACCATCACCCCCTATCTGCCCGACCCGGCCAAGGCGACCGGCGCAGCCGTGGTCGTCGCGCCCGGCGGAGCCTTCATGTCGCTTTCCATGTCGAGCGAGGGCGAAGTCATCGCCCGCTGGCTCGCGGAACAGGGCATCGCTGCCTTCGTGCTCAAATATCGCCTCAACGAAACGCCCCGCGATTCCAAGGCGTTCATGAGCGCCTTGGGCCAACGCATGGGCCAGGCCGCCCGCAACCTGCCCGGCGCGGACATCAAGGAACCCCGCGCCACCCAGGATGCGCTCGCCGCCCTCGCCTTGATCCGCACCCGCGCCAAGGAATTCCGCGTCGATCCCGCCCGCGTCGGCATGATCGGCTTCTCCGCCGGCGCCATGACCGCCCTCAACGCTGCGCTGGAAGGACAAGGGAGCGCTCGCCCCGCCTTCATCGGCTATATCTACGGCCCCATGACCACCGTCACCGTGCCCACCGACGCGCCGCCCATGTTCGCGGCCATCGCGATGGACGACGGCCTGTTCAGGAAGCAGGGCTTCGCCATCGCCGAAGCCTGGCGCAACGCCCGCCGCCCGGTCGAACTGCACGCCTATGAGCGTGGCGACCACGGCTTTGGCATCGGCCGCCCCGGCACCACCACCACCGGCCTACTGCCGCAATTCACCGACTGGCTGCGCATGCACGGCCTGCTGACCGCCTCTCGCTGATCCTCGAGGACCTCTCAATGAAGACCCGCACCCTGCGCCTCGCGCTGCTCCTCGCCTGCACCGCCTTCGCCAGCCCTCTGCTCGCCGACGAACTGGCCGACGGCTTCCGCAACCCGCCACAGAGCGCCCGTCCACGCGTCTGGTGGCATTGGATGAACGGCAATGTCACGAAGGAAGGGATCGACAAGGATCTCGACTGGATGGCGCGCATGGGCATCGGGGGCGTGCAGAATTTCGACGCCAGCCTGCTCACCCCCCAGATCGTGCCCAAGCGCCTGTCCTACATGACGCCTGAGTGGAAGGACGCGTTCGCCCACGCCGTCCGGACCGCCGATGCTAAGGGTCTTGAATTCGCTATCGCTTCCTCTCCCGGCTGGAGCGAAACGGGCGGCCCCTGGGTCAAGCCCGAGGACGCGATGAAGAAGCTCGTCTGGGCGGAAGCCGATGTAAAGGGCGGCCGCCGCTTCACCGGCCCGCTGCCGGTGCCGCCCGGTGTCGCAGGCCCGTTCCAGAACGCGCATCTTACCGAAGCCATGCCCGGCGCGGTCGAAGGCGCAAAGCCGCTCGCCCCGCTCTATCGCGACGCGCGCGTCCTCGTATATCCGGTAAAGCCTGTCGCTTTGCCCGTCCCTCAGCTGCGCCTTCCTGACGGCAGCGCCCTCGACGCGGCCGCACTCACCGACGCCGACCTCGACAGCGCTGTGAAAGTTTCCACTGGAACCGCGGAGCAGCCCGGCACGCTGACCCTCGATTATGGCAAGCCGGTTACAGTCCGCTCCGCCACCATCTTCATCCCCAACGCCAAGCCCCCCTTCCGCGACCCCGCCTACCGGCCCGTGCTGGAGGCGGAACAGGGCGGCAGCTGGCGCGCGCTGGGCGACTTCGCCCTGTCCGAAGCAGCGACCACCATCGCCTTCCCGGCAACGACCGCCCGCCGGTTCCGCGTCGTTCTGCGCCCGAATGACGCACGACCCGCGCCGGGCCTCGGCGAAGGCGTGCCCGGCGCGATCTCCATGGATATTTTTGCCCGCGCCCGAAAGGCGACGCTCCCCATCGGCGAACTGCGCCTGTCGGCCGAGCCGCGTATCGATCGTGTCGAAGCCAAGGCAGGCTTCACCGTGCTGCGCGACTATAGCAGCCTGCCGGTCCCGGCATCCTCGACCGCGGGCGCAGTCGATCCAGCCAAGGTGATCGACATCAGCAGCCATCTCCGCCCTGACGGCACGCTCGACTGGACCGCGCCCTCGGGCAGCGACTGGCGCGTCCTCCGCCTCGGCTATTCGCCCACCGGCAAGGTCAATCATCCCGCCACCGTCGAAGCGACCGGCCTGGAGGTCGATAAATATGATCCCGCCGCCGTCCGCCGCTACATGGAAACCTACCTGTCCATGTATCGCGATGCGGTCGGCCCGGACTGGATCGGCGCAAAGGGCATCCGCGCGCTCCTTACCGACAGCATAGAGGTCGGCGCATCCAACTGGACGCCCCGCATGGTCGAGGAGTTCACCGCACGGCGCGGCTATGACCCGCTGCCCTACCTTCCCGTACTCACCGGCACGATCGTCGGTTCGCCCGCCCGCAGCGAGGCGTTCCTCTATGATTTCCGCCGCACCCTCGCCGATCTGTTGGCCGACTCCCATTATGGCACCATCGCCAAGGTCGCGCACGAAAACGGCATGAAGGTCTATGGCGAAGCGCTGGAGGATGGCCGCCCGGTATTGGGCGATGACCTCACCATGCGCCGCTACGCCGATGTGCCGATGGCGGCGCTCTGGACCTGGAACCGGGACAGCACTCCGCGCCCGACCCTGCTCGGCGACATGAAGGGCGCGGCGTCGGTCGCCCATATCTATGGCCAGAACATCGTCTCGGCGGAATCGATGACGTCCGTCTTTTCTCCCTGGGCGTTCGCGCCTTCCGACTTGAAGCGCATCATCGACCTGGAATTTGCGTCCGGCGTCAACCGGCCGATCGTTCACACTTCGGTCCATCAGCCGGTCGATGACAAGCTGCCCGGCCTGTCGCTGATGATCTTCGGCCAATATTTCAACCGGCATGAAAGCTGGGCGGACATGGCCAAGCCCTGGGTCGATTATATGGCGCGCACCGGCTATCTGCTCCAGCAGGGCCGCGACCATGCCGACCTCGCCTGGTTCCCTGGCGAAGATGCGCCCATCACCGCCCTCTTCCTCACCGGCGCGCCCGCTGGCCTGCCGAAGGGTTATGCCTATGACTTCATCAATGCGGACATCCTGTCCAACGTGCTGAAGGTAGAGGATGGACAGCTCGTCGCGCCTGGCGGAGCCCGTTACCGCGCGGTCTATCTCGGAGGGTCGAGCCGCGTCATGACGCTGCCGACCCTGCGCCGCATCGCCGCGCTGGCTGACGCAGGCGTTCCCATCATCGGCGAAGCGCCGCAGCGCGACCCCGCGTTTAAGGACGATCCGGCCGCCTTCACCGCGCTTGTCGACCGCCTCTGGAAAGGCACGACCACGGCCAAGCCGCGCATCATTCCCGGTGCGGACCCGGACGCCGCGCTCGCCCGTATCGGCATCGCGCCCGACTTCCGTGTCACCGGCGGCGCATCCGATAGCGACTATCGTTTCGTCCACCGCAAACTGCCCGACGGCGACCTTTATTTCGTCAACAACCGCCAGAACCGTGCCGAGAAGGTCGAGGCCCGCTTCCGCATCACCGGCCGCCAGCCCGAAATCTGGCGCGCCATCGACGGCACCGCCGCACCCGTCTCTTATCGGACCGAGGGCCAGGAAACCGTCATTCCGCTCGATGTGGGCGCAGAGGATGCTTTCTTCATCCTCTTCCGCAAGCCTGCCACCGCGTCATCGGCCACGCTCCCGGCACCCGCGCCGCGCCAGTTGGCAACGCTGGACCAACCCTGGCAGCTCAGCTTCCAGCCCGGCCGTGGCGCGCCTGCCTCCCTCGGCATGGCCCAACTCTCCCCCCTCAACGAGGCAGAGGATAAGGGCGTCCGTTATTTCTCCGGCGTCACGACCTATAGCAGCCGCTTCACCCTGCCCAAGGGCGCAAAGCGCGGCCAGCCCCTTTGGCTGGACTTGGGCAAGGTCGGCGACCTTGCCGAAGTCCGGGTCAATGGCCAGCTTGCAGGAACGACCTGGTTCGCGCCCTACCGCCTCGACATCGGCCGGTACGTCAAATCCGGCACCAACCGGCTGGAAGTCAAGGTCGCCAATCTCTGGGTCAACCGGCTCATCGGCGATCAGCAGCCCGGCGCGCAGAAGATCACCTACACCGCTGTCCCCACCTACAAAGCCGGCGCGCCGCTGCGCCCAAGCGGCCTGATCGGTCCGGTGACGTTCTGGGCTGAGTAAAATCGCGTTACGGGTGGGCAGGATGACCTCCACCCGGCCCGTTTCCCCACTCCGTCATGCTGAAACAGGTGCAGGATGACGGAGTGGAATGCCACGCCACCCGTTCGGGCTGAGCTTGTCGAAGCCTTCTTCTTCCAAAAAGCGCACAGCTCCCGACAACCAAAGCCCGCCAACAGCGTTCAAAGCTTCAACAAATGGAGAAGAACGCATGGTCCACCTATCGGGCAAAGCAGGGACCAGCGACAAGGAAGCCGCACTCCTCGATCTCATCACCTTCCTGAAAGAAGGTGACTATCACTTCGTCACGCCCACGCCTGCAACCCATGCCCGCGTCCTCGCACGCGCCTCCCAGTCCCGAGCCCATGACCTCCGCGACATTTTCGGCTGGTCGCTTCCCTTCGATCCGCAGCAGATCGACCCGCTGCTGCTCCGCATCCTGCGGGACGCCGAAATGGTGAAGCAGCAGGGCGATGGTCTTAAGAGCCGCCTCCGCGTCTCTTCCCTTGGCGATGATCTCATCCTCCATTCCGCCTATCCCACTGACGGCCAGGACGCGGTATTCTTCGGTCCCGACAGCTACCGTTTCGCCCGGCTGATACGCCAGCAGCTTTCCAATCATCCCCAAAAGGCAGGCGCGCGGCTGGTGGACATTGGCACTGGCGCCGGGGCAGGCGCGATTGTCGCCGCGCATCTGTGCCCATCGGCCGACATAGTCATGACCGACATCAACCCCTTCGCCCTGCATCTGGCGCGGATCAATGCGCGGGCGGCGGGCGTGGACGCGCATTTTGTCGAGACCGGCGACCTGGCGGAGATTGGGGGCCAATTCGACCTGCTGCTCGCAAACCCGCCCTATATCGCGGACGCCGCAGGCCGCGCCTATCGCGACGGCGGCGGCATGCATGGCGGCAAGCTGTCGTTGGACATGGCACGGCAGGCCATCCCTCGATTGGCGGCGGGTGGCCGGTGCATCCTCTATACCGGCAGCGCGATTGTCGATGGCAGGGACAAGTTGCGCGAGCAGCTCACCGATCTTGCACAGCAGCAGCAATGCCTGCTCCATTACGAAGAGATCGACCCCGATGTCTTCGGGGAGGAGCTGGAAAGCGATGCCTATGCCGACGTCGAGCGCATTGCGGTGGTCGCCGCAGTGATCGAGCGACGGGCGAGCCTGCCTTGATCGCGGTCAAGGCGCGCCCGCTGCAATTGCTCGCCGGTCTGGCCGCGGGGCTCATTGCAGGCATGGTCACCAGCGGAGCACCGCAAAAGGCATTGGGTCATGTCCTCCTGCCCATCGGCAGCCTGTGGCTCGACGCCTTGACCATGACGGTAGTGCCGCTGGTCTTCGGCCTGCTGGTCACTGGCGTCGCCTCCGCCTCCCGCAGCGCCTCGGCGGGCAGCATCGCTATGCGCACTCTCATCCTCTTTGCGCTTATGCTGACAGTCGCCTCCGTCATGGCGGCGATATTGGCGGATGGGTTGCTGCGGCTCTGGCCCGTTGCACAGGGCATGGCGCAGGCTGCGGGCGCGCCGCCTGCCCCTGCCTCGCCGGGTGAATGGTATCACGCGATCATCCCCGCAAATCCCATCAGGGCGGCCGCCGAAACCGCGATGGTGCCGCTGGTCGTGTTCGCGCTCTTCTTCGGCTTTGCGGTCGCCCGGATCAGCGAGGCCTTGGCCGAGGCGTTACTGAAACTGCTGAGTGGCCTTGTCGAAACCATGCTGGTGATCGTTGGCTGGGTCCTGGCCGTTGCGCCAATCGGCATAGCCGCGCTGGCTTTTAGCGCGGGCGCGCGGCTGGGCGCCTGGGTGCTGGGCGCCTTCGCTCAATATGTCGCGATCGTCGCCGCCTGCTGCCTTGCCGCGACGCTGCTCGCCTATCTTTGGGCCGCAATCTTGGGCCGGGTCTCGCCACTGCGCTTCGCCCGCGCATCCTTGTCGGCCCAGGCGGTCGCGCTCGGCACGCAATCCTCGCTTGCGACCCTTCCGGTCATGGTCGAAGCCGCGCGCACCCTTGACGTTCCGGAAGCAAGGACCGCGATCGTCCTGCCAATGGCCGTCTCGCTCTTCCGCACGGCAAGCGTCGCCGCCAACGTCGCCGTCACCCTTTATCTCGCCCATCTCCATGCCGTGCCCATCGGCCTGGGCCAACTCGCGCTGATCGCGCTAGTCGCGGTGCCGGTCAGCTTAGGCGCAGTCGGCCTTCCGGCGCAGGTCTCCTTCTTCGCAACCATCGCGCCCGTCTGCATCGCCGCCGGCGTGCCCGTCACCGCGCTACCCCTACTCCTCGCGATCGAAGCGATACCGGACCTTTTCCGTACGGTTGGCAACGTCACCAACGACATTGCCATCGCCTGCGCAGCCGGACGCACTTCCACCTGCAAAATAGAATTTGAATAGGCGACCCCTCCCCTTCGGCCCCCTCCAAGCGGATAGGAGATCCCCAAAACTGGTTTGATTCGCTATCTCATCCATTAAATCCAGACAGGATCTCTCGAACCCTCTTCCCCTTTGCCCACCGTCGGCATCGACATAGTTATCGATTCCCGGAAGGAACCGCCTATGCCGTCCCTCGGAAGCGCTTCAACTGGGCTCAGACGCCCGAGTGATCTTCGCCACCCCAGCTTCATATTTGAGATTGTGGACGGAAACGTTTGTCACCACCCGTTGCACGCCGGGCAGGCTCCGTACCTTCTTCGTCACCAATTCATTCAGCTGCTCGATGTTGGTGAAAAGCCCCATCGCCAGCAAATTGTATCGGCCCAGCAGCAGCACGACGCAATTAATCTCCGGCATTCGCCTTATCTGCTCGGCAAGTTCGGTAACACGCGACGGATCCGCGTCGATCCCCATCATGCAAAGGTTCGGCGATCCGGCCAGGCGGAAATCCGTCACGACCGTGAAGTGTATCAACCCTTCCTTCTGCAGACGCTTGATGCGCGACCGGATGGTGCCCTCCGTCACGTTCAGTTCTGCCGCAATCGCCCGATTGGAAATGCGGGCGTCGCGCGACAGCTTTTCGACGATCTTGCGGTCCAGCGGGTCGAGCCGGTGGCGGCTCATATCAGTCATAGTGGAACCACGTTGAATTCATATTTCACGATATCGACAGCCACACCGGAATCGATCTGCGCTACACCCTCAATGCCCGAGATATGGTCGTAGAGAAATTCCTGAACCTCGGAAAAATCATGCAACGCGACCATCAGCTCCAGGTCATAGCCCCCGTTCATGGCATTGACGCTCAGCACTTCAGGGAATTTCGCTAGGTCCCGGCCCACATCCTGGATGCTGCGTCCCTGCACCCGCACGCCAACTGCAATGATCACATTATAACCCCGCGCCGCGAAATCCGTGACAGCGACCACCCGCATCGCACGCGCATCCTCCATCTTCTGCAAGCGCGCGGAAACGGTCGCTGCGGTCACCGAAAGCTGCTGCGCTATATCCTGGTTGGTCGCACGGCCATTCTTCCGCAGGATTTCAATGATGTTATTGTCCAGGGCGTCCAATGAGGGCGGTGGTACCATGCGCCCATTTCTTATCTGCATTTCACAATGCCTCCCGTCTGGGAAACCCATAGCGCGCGAAAATAGAGAGTGCCACTGAGCCCTCAGCCCGGCCTTATTCGACTTTATGCGCCGCCTTCGGCAATGCACAGCAATCGATCGCAACTTGGCGAATGTCCGGATTGTTTCGAGCCTCTCTTTACGGCGATGCGTAAAAAATAGGGCTTTTTACCGAGGAGAAAAAATTTCAGCACGCTGCGTTTTCGATCAGCGCAGTTTAGTCCGAAGGAATCCCCTTACTGCTTTGACGGCATTTCGGGCGCGTTCGAGGGATAGTCCTTTGTCGATGGCGTTTTGCTGGGGTATTTCGATGCTGAGGGGTGTGTTGGGATTGAGGGCGTTGAGGAAGGCGGGGATGGGGAACGCGCCTTGTCCGGGGAGGAGGCGCTGGATGCCGGCTTCCCATTCGATTTGGGCGGGATCGATGGTGGCGGGTCCGTCGGCGAGTTGGGCAATGGCTATGGCAGGGTGGTTGAGGAGGACGAAGCTGGCGTCGACATCGCCGCCGCGCATGACGTGGAGGAGGTCGAGGGTGACACCAACGTCGCTGCGGCCGGTCTTGTCGATTTCGCCGAGGGCTTCGCTGAGGGTCTTGACCTGGGAGGGTGGATAAAATTCGATGGCGAGCGCGATGCCATAGGTTGCGGCGAGCTCGGCCAGTTCGACGAGCCTTTCGGTGCGACGGACAGGATCGCGATCGTAGCAAAGGACGTTGGCGAGGGGGGCGCCCAGGGTTGCGCCGGCCTCGAGCGCGGGGGCGGACGCGGCGTCGGTACTCTACCCCAGTACAGACCAAATCCAGCGCAACATCATCTCCGAACGAGCCCTCGGTATGCCACGCAAACCTAGTCACCTCGAACTGAAGAAGGGCTTCGGCGGCCTGATAAATGCCGCCGGAGCCCTCTGGATTAGATCACCTTCAGCTCTTGCAGCTCATCAATGCGGGCTTCGTCATAGCCCAACTCGCCCAGCACTTCGGCGGTATGCTCGCCGAGCAGCGGCGGAGCCCTGCGGATCGTGGCCGGAGACGCTGACATATTAGCCAAAGGGCTGGCAATGAGATCGACCGAGCCCGTCGCGGCCCAGGAATGCGGCGTCGTGACACGTAGGCCCCGGTGCTGGACCTGCGGGTCTTCCCAGACTTCAGGCAATTCATTGTAGCGCGCGGCAGGGATGCTGACTTCATCGAACATTGCCTGAAGTTCTTCCGAAGTGAAGCCACGGCTCCATTCGTTGATGATGTCCATCAACTCCAAGCGGTTCAACTTGCCACGCTTGTAGTTCTCGTCGAAGCGCGGGTCCTGATACAGTTCAGGTTGGCCCATCAGAACGGTAAGACGGCGCCAATGTTCGTCGCCGCCTGCCGTCAGATACAGCATGCCGTCCTTGGTATGAACCAGATCCGCCGGCCCGCCGCCATTGCCGCCATTGCCGAGGCGCGGTGGCGGAACACCGTTGAGCAGATAATCCTGCATGATATGGCTCAGCATCGCCACCGAACTATCCAGCAAGGCTATATCGATATGCTGCCCTTCACCGGTGCGGTTACGATGTTGCAGGGCCGCCAGGACAGCGATCGCGGTATTATGGCCAGTGATAAAATCAACCAGGCTGGGTCCCGCCTTGAGAGGCCCGGCTCCTGGCTGCCCGTCCGGAATGCCGGTCACCGCCATCATGCCGCCTGTCGCCTGGAAGAGCCCGTCATAGCCCGGGCGCGCGGCCATCGGTCCAGTCTGGCCGAAACCAGTAACGGAGCAATAGATCAGGCCGGGGTTGATCGCCTTCAGGCTCTCATAATCAAGCCCGAAACGCTTCAGATCGCCGACCTTGTAATTTTCGATCAGAACATCGGCGGTCCGCACCAGCCTGAGGAGGATTTCCTGGCCCTCGGGCCTGGAATGGTTAAGTGTGATGGACCGCTTGTTACGGTTTGCCGCCGCGAAGAACCCCCCTTGGCGGAGGCTCATCCCATCCTTACCCTGAACCTCGGCCAGGCCGTACACCCGGCCGTCGTCACCGACGCCAGGACGTTCCACCTTGATCACATCGGCGCCCAGGTCGCCCAATATCTGCCCGCCAACAGGGCCAGCTAACACGCGGCTCATGTCAATAACGCGGATGCCCCCAAGGGCAGCATTTCTAGTGGTCATAGTCGTCTGCTGGTCCAGATTGATATGCGTAGCGTGGGGCGGCGCTTTACTCTCTTTTCTGTCAAAGCGCCAGACGAGCCGCCCTGAAAGTTGCAGGAAGGAAGCAAAATTTCTACAGTTTCGAGGCTACGGAAATCAGAGCTCCGCCTGCCTCATCAGGCGAAAGGCGCCAGCCCGGTCAGGATCAGCCGCACCAGATCCGCCTGCCCCTTCGCCCCCGTCTTTTCATAAACCCGCTTGGAGTAATTTCGCGCCGTCTCACTCGTCAGGCGCAGTTGCTCGCCCGCACTGACGATGCTCTCCCCTTTGCTCAGCGCGTGGGCCAGCGCCGCCTCGCTCGCCGATAATCCATGCAAGGCCGCAAGGGTACCGGTTGCCGCCAGGGCGGGCTCTCGCCGGGGCGTGCGCAATATTCCGATCACCGCGGGCAAAGCGCACGGTTCGCTTAGCGCTACATCCGACTTGCGCAGCAACAGGTCCAGTTCCCGCGCTTCATCGATACGGATCACACGCGTCACCCCGGGCGCGGCCGACGCCATTTCCGCGCAAGCCCGGTTGAGCGCATGCGCCACCTCCGGCAGCAATTGCAGCCGCCTCTCCGGGCTAGGCCCCGGCTTGACCGTGAAGGCCAGCATCGCCTCCGCCGCTGGATCGGCCGCCATCACCCGCCCGCCCCAATCGAACGCCAGTTGCGCCACACCCAGCCGCGCCAACGCTCCCTGCGCCATTGCCACCTGTAGCTGCGCCTCGATTAGCGCGACCAACGTCCGTAGCGCCGCTGCGAAATGGGGCACGATGCTCGACAGGACGGCCACCGCCGACGCAGAAAAATCCTCCCGTTCCCGCACCAGCAGGAAATGCGCGTCTGCAACGCCGCCCGCCGCGACACGCAGCCAGCGGCCATAGCGGATATTCATCTCGTTCAACGCTTCGCGCTGCCGCCCCAACTCTTCAGCATTATCATAGTTCAGCATCTCATCCAGCGCATAGACGCGCCCTGGCCGCAACGAGCCGTAGGGATGCAGCCGCAGCGCCTCCAGCCGCCGAAAATCCAGCGGCGGCTCCTGCGATGCCCGTGGTGCCGCAACATGGATTACCGTCGGCTCCTGCTCCGGCATGGCATTGGCCAGCGAAACAATCAGGAAGGCGCGCCGGGCATAGGTTCGCCCGACGAGATTGCGCAGAAAGGCGCCAAAGGGGGGGCTTTCATGGATGCCGTCCACCAGCGGCAGGAACAATTCATTCTGATCGGCCCAGAGCGATGGCATGTATCCGCTCTCCCATATGGGAGATAAAGGGTCAAGCCATGCTCTCAGCAGCGAGCGAGAAGCGCCTGCGCCTTCTTCAAATGCGGCCAATCGATCATCTTGCCGTCGAGCGTCAGCACACCCGCACCCGGATTGGCGGCGAAGGCATCAACCACCGCCTGCGCATGCGCAATCTCCTCCGGCGCGGGCGTAAAGGCGGCGTTGATTACCTGCACCTGATCGGGATGCACCGCCATCATACCCAGAAAGCCGTCGCGCGCCCCCCGCGCCGCATAGGCGGCCAGGCCCTCCAGATCGCGGATCGCCGGATAGACCGTCTCGATCGGCGTCACCTCCGCAGCGGCCGCCGCAAACAGAGTGAGCGCCCGCGCTATTTCATAAGGCGGGGTATAGCCGCCGTCCGCCTGACGGGCGGTCAACGCTCCCACCGCCGCAGGCAAATCTTCCGCGCCCCATGTAAGCCCCGCGAGCCGCTCGCGGACCTCCACATATTCACCGAGGCGGAACAGCGCCTTGGGCGTTTCCGTCGCAATCGGCAGGATCCGCGCCTGCGCATCGCCCCTCATCCGCAGCCGCTCGTCCAGGTCTGCGATCGAGGCCGCGCCTTCAGCCTTGGGCAGCATGATCCCGGCGGGGCGCGCTTCAACGATCGCGTCCAGATCCGCATCGGTCAGCCCGCCATCAAGCGGGTTCACCCGGACGAACAGCATCGCTTGGCTACCCGCCGCTTCTGTCAGGAACGCCGAAACCTCCTTGCGCGCCCGCGATTTCGCATCGATCGCAACGGAATCCTCCAGGTCCAGGATCAAGGCATCAGCGCCGCTGCCCAGCGCCTTACGCATCCGTTCCGGCCGGTCGCCAGGCACGAACAACAAGGAACGCAGGCGTAGTCCGCTCATTGATATGCCACCCTTGCAGTCATAGCTGTCGCCCCGTCGCAGCGAACAGCCCGTACCTCGCCCTCTCCGCGCTGCAACCGGATCGGCTGCCCGAGGAACAGCGGCGACTTAGCCCGGAAACTGAAGCGCGCTAATCTGCCCTCGAGCTCCGCGAAAGCTGCAAGTTTTGCAGCGGTGAACGGCCCATGGACGACCAGCGCCGGATAGCCCTCTGCCTCTTGTGCATAGGGCAGGTCATAGTGGATGCGATGGCTGTTAAAGGTGACCGCGGAAAAGCGGAACAGATTGACGGGACCGGGCTCCCATAGCTCCCCTTCGACAGGCCCATCCCCTGGCACCGGCATTGGCGCTGGCGAACCCATGTCCCGATAGACATAGGTTTGACGCTCCCGCACGCGCACGTCGCCATCCTGGCTGATCGCCCGATCGACATCGACGAAGATCAGGTCACCCGACTGCCCGCTCTTGTGCGTGACGCTCGCGACGCTGCTCAGCATCTCCGCCTCACGCCCGAGGAGCAGCGGCGCCTCGAAACTGATGTCTGCGGCGGCGAACATGCGGCGCGGCAGGCTGATCGCAGGCAGGAAGCCGCCTCTCCGGGGGTGCCCATCCTCGCCTATGTCGCCATCTTCCGGTTGCGGCAGGAAAAAGGCCCAATGAGCAAGCGGCGGCAGGACCTGCTCCACCTTCGGGCCGGAGCCGACCGCCAGCGCATAACGACGCAGGCTCTCATGCTCCAATACCTCTGCGCGCGTCTCGCTACGCCCGACGCTGCCCTTCCACTCCTCCAACGCCGCCGGATCCAGATCGCTCATGCCACGATCCCCGCATCATGCAGCTCGCCGATCTCGCCGCTGGACAGGCCCAGAAGATCCGACAGCACCTCATCGCTATGCTGGCCGATGCGCGGCGCTGCGAACGGCTCGCCCAGATCCTCGCCGGGAATGCGCGCTGCCGCCCGCGGCGTTGGATAGCTATCCCCGCCCCCATGGGTCGCCTCGCCATAAATGGGATTGTGCGCAAACAAACGAGGCTCTCGCTCCAGCGCCTCGGCAAGCGTGCGATAGATCGACCAGGTCACGCCCGTCGCTTCGAACAGTTCCGCGCATTTCGCCAGAGGCCGCTCGGCAATCGCGCTGGCCACCAAAGCGTCCACCTCCGTGCGGTGGACAAAACGTGTACCCTCATCGGCGGCGAAATCAACGCCCAAGCGCGCCTCCAGATCGGCAACCGCTTCTCCCAGGCCCAGCGCTTTAATTAGCCCTGTCCACTGGCGCGGAGTGATCGCGACCAGCATCACCCGCTCGCCATCCGCCGTTGCGAAGTCGCGACCGAACGCGCCGAACAGATTATTGCCGCTCCTCGGCCGGTCCTGCCCGCTCAGCGTCACCTCGGCGACATTGCCCAGATTGCCCATCGTCGCCGCTGCCAGATCGGAAAGCGCCAGTCGCACCTCACGCCCCTTGCCGCTCGCTTGCCGCTCCCGCTCCGCCGCCAACAGCGCAAAGGCACCATAGGCCCCCGCGAGCAGATCCCACGCGGGCAGCACATGATTGACAGGACGCGGATCATCTGGATGCCCGGTTAGATAAGGCATCCCGACGCTGGCATTCACCGTATAATCGACCGCCGGCGTGCCATCGGCCCAGCCCATCACCCGCAGGCAGACCAGATCGACCCGCAGCGCGGACAGCTTTTCATAGGACAGGAACCCCTGCACCGGGAAATTGGTGACGAACAATCCGTCGCCGCTGGTCGCCACCCGCTGCGCCAACTCCCGTCCTTCGGGTCGGCCAAGATCAATCGCCAGTGATTTCTTGCCCTTGTTCAACCCCTCCCAATAAAGGCTCTGCCCCTTGGGACCGATCGGCCAGCGCGCGCTGTCGGGGCCCCCGCCGACCTGGTCGAAACGGATCACGGTCGCGCCCATCTGCGCCAGATGCAGCCCGCAGGACGGCCCGGCGATAAAAGCCGCGCCTTCGACAACCGTCAGTCCTTTGAGCAATCCATACATCAGGCCGCGACCTCCTGTTCGACCGATCCGTAAAGCGTGGTCCGCTGCCGGGCGTATCGGCCCGCTGTTTCGGCCGTGCGGTGCATCCGCTCCACATCGAAACACTGCCCATGCGCTCCGCCCGCTGCGCGCGTGATGGATTCGTCCATCAGCACTCCGCCGAGGTCATTGACCCCCGCGCCCAGCGCCGCGATCACGCCCTGCTCGCCCAGCTTCACCCAGCTCGCCTGGATGTTGCCGATCGCGCCATGCAGCGCGATACGCGCCACTGCCTGCATCAGCAGCGCTTCGCGGAAGCTCGGGCCCGACCGCGCCTTGCCCTTGCGCCACATCGGCGCTTCCATATGCACGAAGGGCAGCGGCACAAACTCAGTAAAGCCGCCCGTCTCCTCCTGCAGGCCGCGCACGACGTTCAAGTGCCGTGCCCAGTGGCGATACTCATCGACATGGCCAAACATAATCGTCGCCGTGCTTTTCAGGCCAACGCGATGCGCCGCCCGCATCACCGCCACCCATTCATCCGTAGAAACCTTGTCGGGGCAGATGATGGCCCGCACTTCCTCATGCAGCACTTCGGCCGCCGTCCCTGGCAGCGTCGAAAGCCCCGCCTCCTTCAGCATCGCCAGATAGGGTTCCAACTCCATGCCAAGGGTGGAGGCGCCATGCGCGATCTCCAGCGGGGAAAAGGCGTGGACATGGATCCCCGGCGCGGCATCCCGCACCGTCCGGACGATCGACAGATAGGTATGCCCATCATAGTCCGGATGAATGCCGCCCTGCAGGCAGACTTCGGTCGCGCCACGCGCATGAGCCTCAGCCGCCCTGCGTCCCACCTCTTCCAGGTCCAGCTTATAGGCAGGGCCGCGCAAAGCCTTCGCCGTCCCCTTGGAAAAGGCGCAGAAGCCGCAGCGATAGCTGCAGATATTCGTGTAGTTGATGTTGCGGTTGATCACATAAGTAATCGCGTCACCCACCGCCTCATGCCGCAGCGTATCCGCCGCTTCCATCACCCGCCCGGCATCCGGCCCGGCGGCTTCGAACAGCGTGATAATCTCGCTATCGTCCAGCCCTTCACCCGCCTTGGCGATAATCTCGTCGATCCGTCCGCCAATCAGCGTCCGTCCCACCAGAGGCAGCACCGGCGGCGCTTCTCCCGCGCCCGCGCGCCAGCGCTCGACGATCGGCAGACCGCGCGCATCCACCGCTCGCCGTACCTTTAGCGCAACTTCGGGCTCCAGCCACCGCTCCGGCTCCTTTGCATAGGCAGGCCCTACCGCCAGCCGCTCCGTCAGCACCCGTCCCGCCGCCGCTGTCGCAGCCGCCAGCGCCATCAGATGCGGCCAGGGCGCTTCGGGGTTCACATGGTCGGGCGTCACTGGCGAGACGCCGCCCCAGTCATTCACCCCCGCACGCATCAGCGCAGCCAAACCATCCGGCTGCAGATTGGGCGGCGCCTGGATCGTCATTTCCGGCCCCAGGATCAATCGCGCCGCCGCGATGGTCCACAGATGCTCCTCCAGCGGCGGTTCTGCATGATCCGCCATGCGCGTGTCCGGTTTGGCCCGGAAATTTTGGACGATCACTTCCTGCACATGCCCATGCCGCGCATGTGCATCGCGAATCGCCAGCAGCGCCTCGATGCGCTCCATCCGCGTCTCGCCGATGCCGATCAGCAAACCGGTGGTGAAGGGCACCCGCGCCCGCCCCGCTGCCTCGATCGCCTCCAGCCGCACCGCAGGAACCTTGTCCGGCGATCCATGATGCGGCCCCCATTTTGCGCACAGCCGATCGGACGTGCTTTCCAGCATCAGGCCCATCGACGCGGCCACTGGGCGCAGCATCGCCAGATCGGCGTCCCCCATGATGCCGGGGTTCAGGTGGGGCAACAGGTTCGTTTCCACCAGTACCGCCGCCGCCGCCTCCCGCAAATAACGCAGCGTCGAGCCATGCCCCAACACCTCCAGCGCCGTCCGCGCCACGGCATAGCGATCCTCCGGCCGGTCCCCGAGCGTAAATAGCGCCTCTCGGCATCCCGCCGCCTCACCCGCCCGGGCAATCTTCAGCACTTCGTCGATCGACAGATAGGGCGGTCCGGCATTGCGCGGCGCTTTGGCGAAGGTGCAATAATGGCAAACGTCGCGACATAGGTGAGTCAGGGGAATGAAGACCTTGCGCGAATAGGTGACGGTCGCGCCAAATGACGCCAGCGTCATCGCCTCGGCCTGGTCAAGCAGCGCGCCGAGCGGTTCACGCCCAAGCGCTTTTGCCCATGACACGGCCGAATCCACGTCCTCGATCCTCATTCCTCGCCTCTTATTCTCGCCACTGAATTTTACAATAGCGGATAGTTTTCGTTGAGCGCAAGCTTCAGCCGCGGCCCATCCCTGCCCTGACCCCTCCGGGGCTTTAAATCAAGCTTTTGACGGCAGCAGAAGCACGGTTGCCCATTTTCCCCTTGCCCCCGCGGCGATCCCATGCACAAAGCTTGCCAATTGCCTTGGCAGAGCTGGTGTTTTACCTCCGCACCGCGGAGCAGCAAGGACGGATAATGGACGACCTCATGATCCAGGATAGACAGGGCGCCCGATCGCCCTTTTCGCCGCAGGAAGTGGGCGAAGGGCTATCTGTCATCTCCATCGCCAAGAGCTATGACAAACGCGCCGTCCTGACCGACGTGTCGCTGACCGTGGGCAAGGGCGAGGTGGTCGGCCTGCTTGGCCCCAATGGCGCGGGCAAGACGACCTGCTTTTATTCGGTGATGGGACTCGTCCGTCCCGATCAAGGCCGCATCATTCTGGATGGCCAGGACATTACCGGCCTCCCCATGTACCGCCGCGCGATCCTGGGCCTTGGCTATCTGCCACAGGAAACCTCGATCTTCCGCGGCCTCACCGTCGCCCAGAATATCAGCGCCGTGCTGGAACTGGCCGAGCCGGACAAGGCAGCGCGCCAAGCGCGGCTTACCCAGCTGCTCGAAGAATTCGGCCTCACCCGCCTCGCCCATTCCTCCGCCATGGCGCTGTCGGGCGGTGAGCGCCGCCGCTGCGAAATCGCCCGGGCGCTGGCCGCCAATCCCTCGATTGTCCTCCTCGATGAGCCCTTTGCGGGCATCGACCCCCTTTCCATCGCCGACATTCGCGATCTGGTGAAGCAATTGAAGACGCGCGGCATCGGCGTCCTCATCACCGACCATAATGTCCGGGAAACGCTGGAAATCGTTGATCGCGCCTGCATCATCTATGGCGGTCAGGTCCTCTTCGCGGGCAGCCCGACCGAACTGGTCGCCAACGCCGATGTCCGCCGCCTCTATCTGGGCGAGAATTTCTCGCTCTGATGAGCGGCCCGCCCGCCTCCCTGCGACCTGACGGCCAAGGCGCCAGCTAATGGCCCTCGCGCCCCGCCTCGACCTGCGGCAAAGCCAGTCACTGGTAATGACGCCGCAGCTCCAGCAGGCGATCAAGCTGCTGGCGCTCTCCAACCTCGAAATCGACGCCTTCGTCGCGGCTGAGCTGGAAAAGAACCCCCTGCTGGAAACCGGCGCGCCAGTCGAAGCCGTTGCGCCCGGCGAGATCGAGGCTGAGATCGATCGCCCTGCTCTTGCCGCCGAGACCGGCGCGACCGACGATCTTATCGGCCAGGGACTGGGCGAAACCGACGCTCCGCTCGACGTCGATTATGGTGCGGAAACCTTCATCGACGACGGCCCCGCCGATCGGGCTACGAGCGCGATTGGCTCAGGCAGCTTAGACTTGCTCTCCGGCAGCGGCGAAGCGCCCGATTTTGACAGCTTCGCTAATCCCGAACAGGGCTTGCAGGAACATCTGATGGACCAGGCGCGCAGCGCGCTGTCGGGCATGGACCTGCTCATTGCTACCCAGCTGATCGGCCAGATCGACGAAGCAGGCTATCTCGAAGCCAATCTCCTCGAAACCGCCCATGGCATCGGCGTACCGCTCGCGCAGGCGGAGGAGGTGCTGGGCGTCATCCACGGCTTCGACCCCACTGGCGTGGGGGCGCGCTCGCTCGCCGAATGTCTGACGCTCCAGGCCAAGGAAGCCAACCGCTACGACCCCTGCATGGCGAAGCTGCTCGCCAATCTCGACCTGCTCGCCCGCGGCGCCCTTCCCCAGCTGCGCCGCATCTGCGGCGTGGATGAGGAGGACATGGCCGACATGATCCGCGAACTGCGGGCCTATAATCCCAAGCCCGGCCTTCGCTTCTCCACCGATCGCGCGCCACCGGTCACGCCCGACCTCTTCGTCAATCCCACCGGCGCTGGCTGGTCGATCGAGATTAATAGCGGGACCCTTCCGCGCCTGCTCATCAATCGCAGCTATTATGTGGAGCTTGCCTCCGGCCCGCAGAGCCGCGCCTCAAAGGCGTGGCTCGCCGATTGCCTCGCCAGCGCCAACTGGCTGGTCAAGGCACTCGATCAGCGGCAGAAGACGATCATCAAGGTCGCGACCGAGATCGTCCGCTGCCAGGAGGAATTTTTCCGCAAGGGCGTCGCACATCTGAAGCCACTGACGCTCAAGATGGTCGCCGAAGCGATCAACATGCATGAATCTACGGTCAGCCGCGTCACCTCGAACAAATATCTCGCCTGCCCGCGCGGCATCTATGAACTCAAATATTTCTTCACTAGCGGCGTCTCGGCCTCGGACGGCGAAGGCGCGGTGTCGGCCGAGGCCGTGAAGAGCCACATCAAGGCCCTGATCGCCGCAGAAGCGCGCGACGCCATCCTGTCCGACGACACGCTAGTCGATCTGCTTCGCGCCAAGGGCATGGATATAGCCCGACGCACGGTCGCCAAATACCGAGAAGCCTTAGGCATAGGCTCCTCCGTCCAAAGGCGCCGCCAAAAGGCGCTGCAAGGCAAAGCGGCCTGATCCGCGCCGCCTGTTCATGTCAAATGCCCATACCCCCGTTCGTTTCAAGCGAAGTCGAGAAACGGAAAGCGCCTGCTTCTCAACTTCGCTCAAAGCGAGCGGCGCTAAGAGACACACTCACCCCCCCCTCAAACCAACCCTAACCGCGTCAACTCCCCCAGCATCGCGGGCGGCATCGCATCCAGATCATCTGCCTCATCCGCGCCAAGGTCCGGCGGCGCATCCTTCCCCTCCAGATACCGCCACCCCTGGTGCGCCCGCTTGGGCGCGCCCCGCACCGCGATCAATCTGGGTTCCAGCCTGATCCAGAAGCGCCCCTGCCCCGTCTCCTGAAATCCAATCAACGGGCTGCGCCCCACGAGCCGATGCTGGTGAACCCAGTAAAGCGAACCGCCCTCCATCTCCGCCACACGCTTGGGCAGGTAACGCGTCGTCAACCGCGCCTCACCCGCGTGGCTTTCCAGCCACGCCCGCAATGTCGCAGGACTTTCGCTGCCAAAGGCTATCTTGGTGATATGAAGCGGCATGAGCGAGAAGATGGGCGCTTGCGCACACTGGTCAAGATAGGGCGACCCTAAAGCCCCCAGATCGTCGCCAGCCCCAAAAAGGAAAAGAACCCCATCACATCGGTCATAGCGGTGACAAACACGGCCGACGAAACCGCAGGATCGATATTGAACCGGTCCAGCGTCACCGGCACCAATATCCCGGCCAGCCCAGCCACCAGATTGTTCGTCAGCATCGCCAGCGCGATCACGATCCCCAAATCATGATTGCCATAGATCAGCCCCACCGCGATCCCGATCAATATCCCCAATGCCGTTCCATTGGCGCTGGCGATCCGGAACTCGCGCACAATCTGCCGGATCGTATTGGAACTGGTCAGTTGATTGGTCGCCAGTGCACGCACCGCCACCGCCATGGTCTGCGTTCCCGCATTGCCGCCCATGCCCGACACGATCGGCATCAGCACGGCCAGCACGACATATTTTGAGATAGTGGACTGGAACAATCCGACGACAGAAGCGGCCAGCACCGCCGTCCCCAGATTCACGACCAGCCAGGAAAGGCGCGTCCGAACCGTCTCCAGGATCGGCTGGTTGATGTCGCCCTCGCCCGCACCGGACAGGCGCAATATGTCCTCGCCCGCTTCTTCCGAAATGATGTGGACCACGTCATCGACCGTGATCATGCCCACCAGCCGCCCACTCGCATCCACTACCGCAGCCGAAATCAGCGCATATTTCTGGAAACGCAGCGCCACTTCCTCCTGATCCATATCGACCGGGATCAGCGTCTGCTCGCGCTTCATGACGTCCGCAATCGCGATCGACCGCGGGCAGGTAAGGATCCAGCTCAGCTGGCAGGTGCCGATCGGCTTATGCGCCTCGTCCACCACGAAGATTTCCCAGAAATCGGTCGTCAGGTCGCGATTGTCGCGCAGATAGTCAATCACCTGCCCGACCGTCATATGCTCGGGCACCGCGACCAGGTCGCGCTGCATCAAACGACCGGCGGATTCCTCCGGATAGGACAGCGCGCTTTCGATCGCAGCGCGATCTTCCGGGTCCAGCGCATCGAGCACGGCCTGCTGATCGGCCGCCTCCATATCCTCGATGATCGCCACCGCGTCGTCTGTATCCAGTTCCGCGGCGAAGTCGGCGACCTGCTGCGGCTCAAGCGCGTCGAGCAGGTCGTCGCGCACATAGTCGTTGAGCTCGGACAGAACCTCCGCGCCCACCAGATCGCCCAGCGCCGCCGCAACATCGCCACGCCGGTCGGATGGGGTCAGTTCCAGAAGGTCGGCGATATCCGCCGGGTGCAGCGGCGAAACCAGATCGCGCGCCCGGTCCCGGTCATCCTCTTCCACCGCGTCTAGAACGGCGGAAACAAAGTCCGGCCTCAGCCGGTCATCCTCGTCATGACGGGATTCCGGCTGCTCGACGGTCTTGTCGTCAGCAGCTAGGTCGTCCGGCCGGGGTTCGGCCATATCGGCTCGCTCGCTCATCGCGTCCCCTACTGTCCGGTTCCTGTAACATTTCGCTGCTTTTGCCGATGAAAGGGATAAATGCAATGCCTCAAAGGTTGATTGAGGCGCTTCCATCCCCCGCCTAACGCTCTATATGGACCAACATTTCCCCACTCCCCCGAAAGAGGAGATTTTCATGGCCGACGAAACGCTCACCCTCACCCTCGACAGCGGCGGCGATGTCGTCATCAAGCTGCGCCCCGACCTCGCTCCCGGCCATGTGGAACGCATCGCCCAACTCGCCAAGGAAGGCTTTTATGACGGCGTGGTCTTCCACCGCGTCATCCCCGGCTTCATGGCGCAGGGCGGCGACCCGACCGGCACCGGCATGGGTGGGTCCAAGCTGCCTGACCTGAAGGCTGAATTCAGCCGCGAACCCCATGTGCGCGGCGTTTGCTCCATGGCTCGTTCGTCGAACCCGAACAGCGCCAACAGCCAGTTCTTCATCTGCTTCGACGACGCCACCTTCCTCGACGGCCAATATACCGTCTGGGGCGAAGTCACCTCGGGCATGGAACATGTCGATGCCCTGCCCAAGGGCGAACCGCCCCGGACCCCAGGCAAGATCCTGAAGGCGACAATTTCCTGATAAAGCGGAGGGGGCCGATCCAAAGATCAGCCCCCTTCTTCGTTAGAGCGTAATCCTGACCACCCGTTCGCTTCGAACAAAGTCGAGAGGCACAAGGCTCGCCCTTTCAGCTAATCGTCACTCCGAACCATTCCCCACAACCGCATTATCGGTCTCACCCTCAACCGGGGCCACATAAGGCCCGATCGCCTCGATATGCCAGCGCCGGTCGGCTTTGCTCGACCCCGGCACATCATTGGCGCGCCGCAACGTGACCTGCCGCAGCCTGTACCAGGGCTTCCCATTGGCCGCGATCCGCCCATAGACTTGCACCGGCACGACGACATAGAGCGACCCTGCCGCGCCCTCCATCTGTCCGGGCGCACCGACATTCGCGTGGATCTCACTGAAATTGCGGAATCGCCGGGCGAAGACCTCGTCTTCCTCGGCGCCCACCGCGCTCTCGTCGTTCCACAGGTCCTGCGCGTCGTCGAAACGCCGCGCCTCCAACAGGCCATAATAGCCCTGCACCACCTGGGCAGCGCCTTGCGGCCCCTTGGGATCGATCGACCCTTCCTCCAGCGGCGTTCTGTCGTCCGGCAGGCCGCCCGGCGTTCCGGGTTCCGGCGGCTTGAGCGGCTCCAAGGCCGCCTGCGCCTCGGCGCGGAAGCTGTTCTCTACCTGGACGGCATTGGCGCCGTTGGCGAGATTGTCGATCGCGCTTTCCTCCCGCCCGTCACAAGCGGCGAGCGAGAGGCATGCGATAAGCGCTGCTGCGCCGGTTCCAACCCGCATCAGCGGCGCAACGTCCCGCGCCAATGATCCCCATCGGATCGCCTGTCTCGCGTCTCACCGGAATCACCCGACCGGCCACCGCCCCAGCTGCCGCGCGGGCTGCCCGCACGCGGTTCACTGCGCGTCACCGGCGGACTGGCCGTAGCACCCGCGCCATCGCGGTCGCGCCAGCGGCGGCCCTGCCAAGACTGCTCCTGCCGGCGCTGACCCTGCCAAGTGCGGCCTTGATCAGGCTGCGCCAGGCTGCCGCGCCAATGCCCGCCCTGCTGAGCCTGTCCGCGCCTGCCTTCCCAATAACGGCGCTGACTGTCGTTCCAACGGTGGCGGCGACCGCCCCGGTCGAAGACATAGTAGCCGCTGCCGGGATAATAATAATCGCCATACCAGCCATAAGTGGGGCCGTAATAGCCGGGGCCCCAATAATCATCATAATAGCCGCCATAATAGCCGCTGCCATAATAACCCGAACCTACACTCACGCCGCCATAATAGCCATCGTCATAGGCGCAGCCGCCCAAGGCGACCGCACCTGCAAGGCCAATCGCAGCCAGAAACTTCTGTCCGGACCACGTCATCGCCTCTCTCCTTTTCTCCAATATGGGCAGGATAACGTCTCCCGGTTGAATTGGTTGTGAATGAAGAGACGAAGAAGCTCTCTTCGCGTTCATCCATGCTTCATCGTCGGAAAGGGATGAACCGTTTGCATAAGCGCTGGACAGACCGCCTGGCGCGCTGTCTTATCCGCTTCGGCCTTCCTTCCAGGAGGCCAGGGGTTCGGGGCGGCGTTGGACTGCAGCCGTCCCGAATTCCCTTATCTTACCCGCTGTTGCGCAGCGCCGTCGCGATCGCGTTGATCGACAGCTCGATGCCCTCCTTGATCCGCGCATCATCCTCCCCGCCGCGATGCCGCTTCATCAGTTCCACCTGCAGCAGGTTGAGCGGCTCGATATAGGGCAGGCGCAGTCGGATCGATTCATCCAACTTGGGATTCTTCTCCAGCAGTCGCGACTGCCCCGTTGCCGCCAGCAGCCCGTCATGGGTCAGCTGCCACCCCTCGCGAATACGTTCGAATATCGCAGCACCGCCCGCCTGATCCTCGACCAGCGGCAGATAATGGGCGGCGATCCCGAGGTCCGACTTCGCCAGCACCATCTCCAGATTGGCGAGCGCCGACTGCAGGAACGCCCAGCTCTGCGCCATGTCCGCCAGCAGCGCCTTGTCACGGAAAGCGTCGAACGCCTGCCCCATGCCATACCAGCCCGGCAGCATCACCCGCGCCTGCGACCAGCTGAACACCCAGGGGATGGCGCGCAGATCCTCGATCCGGGTGCTCTTCGTCCGGCTGGCGGGCCGCGAGCCGATCTTCAAGCCGGAAATCTCCTGAATCGGCGTCAGCTCGCGGAAGAACTCCTTGAACCCCTGCGTCCCATAAACAAGGTCGCGATAGGCGGCGAAAGCGGTCTTCGACAGCTCATCCATCGCCGCCGCAAAGCGCGCCGCATCCCGGTCCGAAATCCCCTCCGGTTCTAGGCTGGCGAGCAGCGTCGCGCTCGTCATCGCCTCCAAATTGGTCATTGCGACATCGCGCGTGCCGAATTTCGCCGCGATCACCTCGCCCTGTTCGGTGATGCGGATGCGTCCCTGCACCGTGCCCTTGGGCTGCGCCTGGATCGCGGCAAAGGATGACCCGCCACCGCGCCCCACCGCGCCGCCCCGGCCATGGAACAGCTGCATCGCCGTCCCCGCCTTCTCGAACACCGGCGCCAGCGCCTTGCTCGCCTGATAAAGCGACCAGGTAGAGGTGATGTACCCACCATCCTTGTTGCTGTCGGAATAGCCGATCATCACTTCTTGATGGCCCCGCTCGCGCACCACGCCCGCAATCTCGGGTAGCCCGAAATAGGCCGCCATGATGCTGGGCGCGGCCTCAAGGTCGGCGATCGTCTCGAATAGCGGCACCGCCATGATCGCCGCCTCCGCAGGGGCATCACCCTTCGCCGCGCGCCACAACCCCGCCTCCTTCAGCAGCAGGTTGACCTCCAACAGATCAGAAACGCTCTCCGCCTTGGAGATGATATAATGACTAATGCAGGCCGGACCGTAGATGCGATGCGCCTCCGCCGCCGCCTGCACGATCGCCAGTTCGGACGCGGTCTCCTCAGAATATTCCGAAAAGCGCGACCCTAAAGGCCTGTTGCTTGCCAGCTCCCGCCGAAGCAGCGCGATCCGCGCATATTCATCGAGCGCGGCATAATCTTCCTGCACGGCCGCCACCTTCAGCAGCTCCGCAACGACGCGCTCATGCACATCGCTATTCTGCCGCATGTCGAGCGTGGCGAGATGGAAGCCGAATGTTTCCACCGCCCGGATCAGCCGCCCCAGTGCGCCCCCCGTCGCCAGCGCGCCGTCACCCTCGCTCGCCAGCCCCTGCGCTACCGTCACCAGATCGCGCCGCAAGTCGCCCGGCTGCGCATAGGGCTCGCCGTCCAGTCGCGAAGGGCGTGGCGGCTCCTTGCCCACCAGCGTGCGATAGGTCGCCGCCAGCCGCGCATAAATGCCCGAAATCGCCCGCCGATAGGGCTCATCCTGTCGGCTGGGCGAGCTATCCCCGCTTGCCTCCGCCAGTGCCAGCACGCCGTCCGGCACATGCGCCAACTCGGTGGACAACGACAGTTCCGCCCCCAGCGCATGCAGCGCGTCGAGATAAAAGGCGACCGCCGCCTCGCATCCTCGCGCCAATGCTGATCGCAATTGCGGCGCCTGGACGAAGGGATTGCCGTCCCGGTCCCCGCCGATCCAGTTGCCCACCCGCAGGAAGCTCGGCGGCCGCACGCCCAATACCCGCTCCCATCGCGCATAAAGCGCAGGCAGCACCGGCAGGAACACGTCGCGGAAATAGGTCAGGACATTGTCGATCTCGTCCTGCACGAACAGCTTCTGCCGCCGCAGCGGCCGCGTCTGCCACAACAGCGCAATCTGCCGGGCGATCGCTTCGTCCAGATTCTCGCCATCTTCCGTCTCGCTGCGCCCCGCATCCTTCAGCAGCATCAGGTCGGCGATGCGGTTCTTATGATCGATCATGCTCTTGCGCCGCACCTCGGTCGGGTGGGCGGTCAGCACCGGGACGATCAACGAATGGTTGAGCAGCGAAAGCACCGCATCCCGATCGACCCCATGCCCCTCCAGCCGCTCGATGGCCGAAGCCACATCGGCGTCCGGATCGGCCGCCACGCCTTGCCGGTCCTCGGCCAGATTGGCGAGCATCGAAAACAGCATGAACCCCCGAACGAAGGATAGCGTATCATCCAGGCTCAGCGCCTCCAGCCCGGTATCCACCACATCCGCGCCGTGCAGCCCCCGCGCCCGATCGACCGACGCGGACCGGATATATTCCGTCTGCCGATACAGCCGATCTCCGCCATAGGCCCGGATCACATCGCCGAGCAGGCGGCCGAGATACCGAATGTCCGGATTTTGCGTAACCGCCGGAACGGGGGAGGAAAGAGTCGCCATGAAATCGATGCTGCGCCGCAACAATCGCCGGGTCAAGCCTCGTAACGCCCCACCCTCGTTCGGGCTGAGCCTGGCGATGCCCGCGCACCACCTTCACAAGCTCACCCCGAAGCTGTGCTGACGCCACACAATCCTTGCGCGAATCCCACCGCCTGGGCCAAAGGACATATGTGACCGCCACCATCAGCATAGGAACCGACGGCAACGGCAACCCCGTTCCGATCGACGTCGAGGAATTGCTCGCCACCCGCCTGCTCGTTCAGGGCAATTCGGGCTCCGGCAAGTCGCACCTCCTCCGCCGTTTGCTGGAGGAAAGCGCGTCCCTGGTCCAGCAGGTAGTCATCGATCCCGAAGGCGATTTCGTCACCCTCGCCGACGAATACGGCCATGTCGTCATCGACGCGGGCGATTATAATGAGCGCGAGATCGTCAAGATGGCCGCGCGCATCCGCGAACATCGCGCGTCGGTGGTCCTCAGCCTCGAAAGCCTGGAGTTGGAGGCGCAGATGAAATGCGCCGCGACCTTCCTCTCCACCCTATTCGACGCCCCGCGCGACCATTGGTATCCCGCCCTCGTCGTGGTGGACGAAGCACAAATGTTCGCCCCGGTCGCCGCGGGAGACGTGTCCGACGAAGCCCGCCGCCTCAGCCTCGCCGCCATGACCAACCTCATGTGCCGGGGCCGCAAGCGCGGCCTTGCGGGCGTCATCGCCACCCAGCGCCTTGCCAAGCTCGCCAAGAATGTCGCGGCCGAAGCGTCGAATTTCCTGATGGGCCGCACCTTCCTCGACATCGACATGGCCCGCGCCGCCGACTTGCTGGGCATGGAGCGCCGCCAGGCCGAACAGATACGTGACCTGGAACGCGGCCGCTTCCTCGCGCTCGGCCCCGCCATCTGCCGCCGCCCGGTCGCGGTGAAGATTGGCACGGTCAAAACCAGCACGCGCGGCGGCACCCACAAGCTGATGCCGCCGCCTGCCGCAGCAACCGAAAATATGCAGGAACTGCTCTTCGCCAGCGCAGGCGAGGACGACGCGCTGCCGCCTCCGCCGCCCCGCGCCGACCCGCCGCCGCTCCCGGCCGAGGAACTGATGCGCGCGCTCGCCAACGCCCCTTCGGCCAAGCCCGCCGCGCCCGAGCTCGACTTCGGCCAGAATGAGCCCGTGGTCATCGCCGTCCTCGAAGAGATCGTCGCCGACCTTGGCGACGCGCAGCCCAGCGTCTCGACCCTCTATCAGGATTTCGGCGTCCGCTGCCGCATGAAGGGGCTGCGCACGCCCCCGCTCGACCTCTCCGCCTTCCGCAAGCGTTTCGCTATGGCGCAGGCGGGCATGTTCGACGCCGCTGATCCGCGTTGGGACGATGCGATGAAGGCCGCGCAACCCCTGCCCGAAGACATGCTCGCGCCCTTCCTCCTCATCGCGCGCGCGGCGATGCAGGGCCTGCCCTGCCCCGACGATACCGCCCTCGCCCGAGCCTATGGCACCAGCTCGCCCGGCCGCGTCCGCCGCCTCATCGACTATATGGAAAAGATCGGCGTCATCGTCGCCCGCACCGATTTTGGCGGCCGACGCTCGATTGGCGTGCCGCAACTCGGCCTCTCCACCGCAGCGGCCGAAGGATGAGCATCTCCGTCCTCTTCGTCTGCCTTGGCAATATCTGCCGCTCACCCCTCGCGGAAGCGGCCTTGCGCGCCGAAGCCGAACGTGCGGGCCTGTCCATCAAAGTGGACTCGGCGGGCACCGGCGACTGGCATGTCGGATGCCCACCCGACAAACGCGCACAAGCCGTCGCCCTCCGCAACGGCATAGACATATCCAACTTTAGGGGCCGCCAGGTCACCGCGCAGGATTTCCAGCGTTTCGACCACATCTTCGCCCTCGACGCGGACAATCTGCAAAACCTCCGCCGCATCCGCCCCTCCGACGGCACCGCCGACCTCCGCCTCCTCATGGACCTCGTCCCCGGCCGAGAAGGCACCAGCGTCACCGACCCCTATTTCGGTGAGGATGCAGGCTTTGACGAAACCTGGGGAGATGTAACCAGAGCGGCAAAGGCCCTCATCGAACGGCTAAAGGGCTCCTTATAGCCCCTCCACTTCAGGTTCAAACGAGGCATGTGACTCGTTTGAAGGGTTGGGGTGGCTCTGGCACGGCATACCCCTTCCATCCGCAGGCGCTCCCCCTCCGCCCGAGAAGATATAGCTATTTCCTACCCGCCAATCTCATGATACACCTGCATCATGACTTCGTGGTTAGCCCTCCTGCACCAGCTCCCCGCCAAGCCCCCCTATCTGCGCGTCAAGATCTGGCGCCGCCTCCAATCCATTGGCGCGGTTCCGCTCAAAAACGCCGTCCACGTCCTTCCGCATTCGGGCGACTCTGAAGCTGCCTTCCACGCCCTGCTCGAAGAAATCACCAGCAGCGGCGGCGAAGCCATCCTCACCGAAACCCGCCTGCTCGCTGGCCAGTCGGATGCCGAAGTCCGCAACCTTTTCGACACCGCCCGCGACGCCGATTATGACGAACTGGCCCAGTCTGCCTACCGCCTGCTCGAAACCGGCCCCGCCACCCCCGCCGACATCGCCAAGCTCCAGAAGCGCCTAGAAGAGATCGGCCGGATCGACTTTTTCGGCGCGCACGGCCGCCAGGAGGCGGCAGCAGCCCTCGCCGAACTCGAGCGCCACCGCTATCAGCATCCCGATGTCAGCCGCGCCGAGCCTGCCCAGACCCCCGGGCCGCAGGACCTCACCGACCGCATCTGGGTCACGCGCAGCGGCGTCCATGTCGATCGCATCGCCTGCGCCTGGCTGATCCAGCGCTTCATCGATCCCAAGGCGCGCTTCCGCTTCGTCGATAGCCGCTCCCATGATCCGGAACCGGGCGAGCTGCGCTTCGACATGGCCGACGCCGAATTTACCCATGAAGGGGACCGTTGCAGCTTCGAAACCCTGCTGCTCCGCGCCGCCCTCACTGAAGATCCCGCCCTCTGCGCCATCGGCGAGATCATCCACGAACTCGACATAGCCGACGGTAAGTTCGCCCGCCCGGAAACCGCGGGCCTCGGCGCGATCCTGTCGGGCGTCTGCGCCTCGACCGACGACGATCTCCAACGCATCGCCCTCGCCAGCGACGCCCTCAATCAATTCCACGCCTTCTTCAGCAATCGAAAGGCCGATCGATGAGCAGCAACGCATCGACCCTCTCCGCCGCCGCCACTTCTGCCCCCGACCACGGCATCTCGCTCGGCGAAGCCACCCGTCAATGGACGAAGATCGCGGCGCTCAGCTTCGGCGGCCCCGCAGGACAGATCGCGGTGATGCACCGCATCTTGGTCGAGGAAAAAAAGTGGATCGGCGAGGAGCGTTTCCTCCACGCCCTCAACTATTGCATGCTGCTTCCTGGCCCAGAAGCGCAGCAGCTCGCCGTCTATATCGGCTGGCTCCTCCACAAGACGAAAGGCGGCCTCATCGCGGGTATCCTCTTCGTGCTCCCCGGTTTCTTGTCGATCCTGGCGCTAAGCTACATCTACGTCCTCCTCGGCAAAGTGCCGCTTGTTGAAGGGCTCTTCTTCGGCCTCAAGGCCGCCGTCCTTGCCGTGGTCGTGCAAGCCGTCATCCGCGTCGGCTCCCGCGCGCTCAAGAACGGCGTGATGCGCGGCATCGCCGCCGCCGCCTTTGTCGCCATTTTCTTCCTCGACGCCCCCTTCCCGCTGATCGTGCTGGCGGCGGGCCTCATCGGCTATCTCGGCGGCCGCAGCGGCATCGCCCAGTTCAAGGGCGGCGGCGGCCATGGCCCGGCCTCCGGAAACATCATCCACGACCGCGACACCGCGCTCGGCGAAGCGCTTCCCGATCACGCCCGCCCGAACCTGCGCTGGTCGCTCCAGATTTCGACCGTCCTGTTGCTGCTTTGGCTGGCGCCTGTCCTGGCCCTCTTCCTCGCGCTCGGCCCCGACGATGTATTCGCCCGCATCGCCAGCTTCTTCAGCCAGATGGCGGTCGTTACTTTCGGCGGGGCCTATGCCGTCCTCGCTTATGTCGCGCAGGAGGCGGTCGGCACTTTCGGCTGGCTCCGTCCGGGCGAGATGCTCGACGGCCTCGGCATGGCTGAAACCACGCCGGGCCCGTTGATCATGGTAACGCAGTTCGTCGGTTTCCTCGCTGCCTTCCGCGACGCCGGGACGCTCCCGCCACTGCTCGCCGCGACGATCGGCGCGATCCTCACCACCTGGGTGACCTTCGTCCCCTGTTTCCTGTGGATCTTCGCGGGAGCGCCCTTCATCGAACGCCTGCGCGGCAACCGCGCCCTCTCCTCAGCGCTTACCGCCATCACCGCAGCGGTGGTGGGCGTGATCCTGAACCTCGCCCTCTGGTTCGCGATCCACACGCTCTTCGGGAAGGTTCAGGCCGTAGCGACGCCGACCGGATCGCTCGACGTCCCGGTCCTCGCCTCGATCAATCTCCCGGCCCTGATCCTCTCCACCGCAGCGCTCATCGCCGTCCTGCGCTTCAAGGCCGGGGTCCTCCCCGTCCTCCTCTGCTCCGCCGCAGCAGGCGCCGCTTTTATCCTGCTGACCTAGCGCACGATGATGTTGGAACGCACCGTCTGCGTCCGCTCGCTACCAACATAGTCGCGAAGCGGAGAGCGCGACGTTAACGTTTTTCCGATTTGGACCGAAACGAACGGATCAACCCCCAATCATGTTACTCTAGGCTAGCGCTTTCACCCGAGCCCTGAACGCATGTAGCAAGGGCTCGGTATAGCCGTTAGGCTGCACCACGCCCTCAAACACCAGCGCCCGCGCCGCCTGGAAAGCCAGGCTCTCCTCCTCCCGCCCCCTCATCGGCTGGTAAAGCGGATCGCCCTTATTCTGCGCATCCACCTTCGCCGCCATCCGCTTGAGCGCTGCATCGACCTCGTCGGCGGAACACACCCCATGCAGTAGCCAATTGGCGATATGCTGCGAAGAAATCCGCAACGTCGCCCGGTCCTCCATCAGCCCGATGTCATGAATGTCCGGTACCTTGGAGCAACCGACGCCCTGATCCACCCAGCGCACGACATAACCCAATATCCCCTGCGCATTATTGTCCAGCTCGTCGCGAATATCCTCCGCCGACCAGTTCACCCCAGCCGCCAGCGGGATCGTCAGCAGCGCGTCCAGACCCGCGACCGGCTCCGCCTTCCGCTCCTCCTGGCGCGCAAACACGTCGACGGCATGATAGTGCGTCGCGTGCAAGGTCGCGGCCGTCGGGGAAGGCACCCAGGCCGTATTCGCCCCCGTCATCACATGCCCGATCTTCTGCTCCAGCATGTCCGCCATCCGGTCCGGCGCGGCCCACATGCCCTTGCCGATCTGCGCCTTGCCGGACAGTCCGCAGGCAAGCCCGATCTGCACGTTGCGATCCTCATAGGCTTTGATCCAGGCGGCATCCTTCATCTCGCCCTTGCGGACCATCGGCCCCGCGCGCATCGACGTATGGATCTCGTCGCCTGTGCGATCCAGGAAGCCGGTATTGATGAAGACGATCCGGTCCCGCACCGCATGGATGCAGGCGGCGAGGTTCGCCGAAGTCCGCCGCTCCTCATCCATCACGCCGACCTTCAACTGATGCCGCTCCAGCCCCAGCAGATCCTCGATCGCGTCGAACAGATCGTTGGTGAAGGCGACCTCCTCCGGGCCATGCATCTTGGGCTTGACGATATAGATGCTGCCCGCCCGGCTGTTGACGAAGCGCCCCTCCCGCCGAAGGTCGTGCAAGGCGATCAGGCTGGTGACAATCCCGTCGAGAATCCCCTCCGGCGCCTCCGCCCCGTCGCTCATCCGGACGGCAGGCGTCGTCATCAAATGCCCGACATTGCGCACGAACAGCAGCGACCGCCCCGGCAGGGTAAAGCTGCTCCCATCGGGCGCGACATAGCTGCGGTCGCCGTTCAACCGCCGCGTCATCATCGCGCCATTCTTCTCGAAACTATCCTCCAGATCGCCCTTCATCAGGCCCAGCCAGTTGGCATAAGCCGCAACCTTATCGGCGGCATCCACCGCCGCGACCGAGTCCTCCAGGTCGCAAATGGTCGATAATGCGGACTCCAGCACGACATCCGCCAAATGCGCCGGATCATCCCGCCCCACGGCATGCCCAGCATCGATCACCAGCTCGATATGAAGCCCATTATTGCGCAGCAGGAAATTATCCCCCGCCCGTCCCACCAATTGCGAAGCATTCCGCAACACCGGCGCTTCCCCTCGCCAGTCCGCCCAGCTCCCATCGGCCAGCGGGACGGCCCGGTCCAGAAACTCCTTGGCCCAGCCAATCACCTGCGCCCCGCGCGCCGCATCATAGCCCTTCCCCGCCGGAACGCTCCCAATCGCATCGGTCCCATAGAGCGCATCATAGAGGCTCCCCCACCGCGCATTAGCCGCGTTCAGCAGGAAGCGCGCATTGAGGATCGGCACGACCAGCTGCGGCCCCGCCAGCCTCGCCAGCTCGTCATCCACCCGCGTCGATCCGATGGCAAAGGGAGCAGGCTCCGGCGCCAGATAGCCAATCTCGGTCAGGAAAGCCCGGTAAGCCGTCCCATCCACCGCTTGCCCCGCGTGAGCCTCATGCCACTTATCGATCTGATCCTGCATCGCGTCCCGCTTCGCCAGCAGCGCGGCATTACGCGGGCCAAAGCGCTCGAAAATGCCGGCCACCCCGCGCCAGAAATCATCCGCCTCGATCCCGGTGCCGGGCAACACCTTCTCATCGATGAAGCCCGCCAGCTCGGCGGCGACCTTCAGGCCAGATTTCTCGATCAGGTCGGGCATGCATCCACTCCGCGCGAAAATAACTGCGGCCAAGCATAGACCCGCCCGCCATCCTCGCACTAGACAAGAAAAAGTTGAAAGATATTTTCCGCATTGGAAAAGATCATGATGGACCCGGACTATCTCCTCTTCACCCGCGCCGTCGACGCCGGCAGCCTCTCGGGCGCCGGACGGATGCTCAACATTTCCCCAGCGATGATGTCGAAGCGCATCTCTCGCTTAGAAGCCCGCCTCGGCGTGCGCCTCATCCACCGTACCACCCGCCGCCTCGCGCTGACGGAGGAAGGCGCCAGCCTTCATCGCGACATCACCGCCATCCTGGAAGCGATCCAGCAGGCGGAGGACCGCGCCACCAACCGCCACCGCGCGATTTCCGGCGCGCTGCGGGTCTCCGCCCCCACCTCCTTCGGCCGCCTCCACATCGCCCCGCATGTCCAGCGCTTCCTGCAGAGCCATCCCAAAGTCGATCTGGAGCTCAATCTTTCCGACGCCTATGAGGACCTGCTCTCGCAGCGGGTCGATCTCGCCATCCGCATCACCAGCGACGTTCCCGCGCATCTGGAGGGCCATTATCTCGCCGCCAACCAACGCATCCTCTGCGCCAGCCCCGCCTATCTCTCGGAACATGGCGCGCCGCAAAAGATCGCCGACCTTTCCCGCCACCGCCTGCTCGCCGCGGAAGGACAACTGCCCTGGCGGCTCGACAACGGCCGCATGCGCCGGCAGATCGACGGCCGTAGTCATGTGCGCACCAACAGCAGCGAGATCGTCCGCGAACTCGCCGTGACCGGTGCCGGCATTGCACTCCGCTCGCTCTGGGACGTTGGCCCGCTTCTCGCCGAGGGGAAGCTCGTCCGCCTGCTCGATGGCTGGGAAGGCCCCTCTGACCTCGCCGTCTATGCCGTCCATCCCCGCGCGGCGGGCCGTCCCCCCGCGGTCGATGCCTTCATCGCCTTTCTCCGCCAAACCTTCCGCAATGCCCCCTGGAAAGTGCCGGCATCCAAGCACTGAGACGGCCAAAATAGCTTCAAAAGTTGATGCTTTTTCAACTCTAATCTGTTTTATTGCCGCCGCGACCGGCCCAGTGATATAGGGACGGCCATAAGAAATCAGAGAGAGGATTGGGCCATGCGCCCCCACGACGCATCACATTTTTCCGCCTGCGCGGCACTGGAAGCGCGGCAGGCCAGAGAAGCCCGGCAGCGCGGAGCAGACCAGGCGACCATCGCACTGCATAACGAACGCGCCGTCCGCTACCAGGCCATGGCCTTGCGCCTCAAGCGCAACTCCGGCAACGCGCTGAACTGAGCAACGACAGCCATTCCCCCTCCCCCCTTCAGGCAGAGAGCCGGGGCGAAAGAAGCGCTCCGACCGACAACTCCTCCGTCATCCCGGCCTTGAGCCTGCATCCCGCTTCCTCTGATCGGCAAAGTTAAGCGAGACCCCGGACCAAGTCCGGGGTGACCAGAACTGGCGACCGTCATTGGTCCTCAACAGCCCTTCCAAGTCCCCCTCCACTTCTCCCCACCCAACCACCCCCTTGCCTCTCCCCCGCACCCTCGCTATCGCCACCCCGTCCGGTTCACCCGGACAAAGATCGCGCCGGTGCCTCGAAAGAGGCTTAAAAGGGAACACGGTAAGGGGGGCATCCGCCTCCCGAAGCCGAGGCTGTCCCTGCAACTGTAAGCGGCGAGCGCGATGCACATCGCCCCACCTCACAAGCAGGAGGGTGCAAGTCACTGGGCGGACGCTAAGTCATGCGAGCTCCGGGAAGGCCGTGCATCAAGCGACGACCCGCGAGCCAGGAGACCTGCCGGCGTATGGTCGCTCTTGCCTTGGCCCAGGGGATGGCCGCGGCACGGTGATTTCCGTCTGAGCGACGAACGAGCGGTGGAGGCCGCTTCGGTGACGTTGGCGGCCGCCTTGGGGGCGTCCGGCTGCCTGCGTGCGCCGGCCGTTCGCTAGGGCGGCAGGTCTCTTACCGGATGTCGCCAGACGCCCGGAGTGAACGACATGAAATCTCACAGCTATTTGGCCTGGGTCGCCTGCGCCCTCACCGCCAGCCTTTCCGCTTCTCCCGCCACTGCCGCCGATGATGCGGCAGCCGCCGAAGCGGCCGCCACCATCATCGTTTTCGGCCGGGGAGAGGACAAGATCGGCACCGCCCATGCGGCGAGCGAAGGCAGCGTCGGCGGCGCGGACCTGCTTGTCCGCCCGCTGCTGCGCGTCGCCGAACTACTCGAAGCCGTGCCCGGCATGGTCGCCGCCCAACATTCGGGCAGCGGCAAGGCCAATCAATATTTCCTGCGTGGCTTCAACCTCGACCATGGGTCGGACTTCACCACTTACATTGACGGCGTGCAGATGAACTTCCGCACCCACGGGCATGGCCATGGCTATCTCGACCTCAACGGCCTCATCCCGGAAATCGTCGCGCGGGAGGATTTTCGCAAAGGTCCCTATCGCGCCGATGGCGGCGACTTCGCGCTGGCGGGCGCAGCCTATATGACCACGATCGACGGCTATGACCGGCCCTGGATATCGGCGGAGGGCGGCTCCTATGGCTGGCGCAGGCTGGCGGCAGGCGGCACGGTCAAGGCCGGTGGAGGCGATCTCACGATCGTCGCCCAGGCCAAGGCTTATGATGGTCCCTGGGAAGAGCCGGAACATCTGCGCCATTATGCGGGCTTCGCCAAATATGCGATCCCGGCCGGGGCCGGAAAGCTCGAAGCCTCGCTCCACGCCTATCGCGCGACCTGGCGTCCTACCGAGCAGATTCCCGAACGGATCATCGGCACGCTCCAATGTCCGGACGTCTTCTGCTCGCCAGACCCTTCCGCGCGCGGCGAAACGACGCGCATCATCGGCAATCTCGCCGCCGTCCAGCCGACATGGCGCGCCAATCTCTACGCTCAATTTTATGACTGGACGATGTTCTCCAACCCCACCTACGCCGACCCGGACGGGACCAGCGCGCAGATCGAGCAATTCGATCGCCGGTGGGTTCTGGGCCTTACCGGCGAAAAGCGCTGGGACGTCAATCCCGCGGTACAACTGAAGATCGGCACCGAAAATCGCTATGACGCGATCGGCAATGTCGGGGTCGACCGCACCGCCGATCGGGTCTTCCTCTCCTCGCTCGGGCGCTATCGGGTGAACGAAGCCTCCGCCGCCCTCTATGGTGAGGCAACCCTTACCCCGCTGCCGGGCCTGCGCCTGACCGGCGGCCTGCGGGGCGACTATTATCATTATTCGGTCACGGCAAAGGACGCCGCCGCCGCCGCGCTCGGGGAAGGCAGCGGGTCGGACACCCTCGTTTCACCCAAGGCCGCGATCGCTTATCAACTCAGTCCCCGCATCGAAGTGTACGCCAATTGGGGCCGGGGCTTCCATTCCAACGACGCGCGCGGCGCAGTGAACGTCACCACGCCGGTTCCCCTGCTCGTCCGCGGCACCGGCAAGGAATTGGGCGCGCGCCTGCAACTGCCCGGCTTCTCTTTCACCGCCACCTATTGGTGGCTGAATGTGGGCAGCGAGTTGCGCTTTGTAGGCGATTCCAATGCGGTTGAGCCTAGCGGGGCCAGCAGCCGCCATGGCTATGAGCTTGTCGCCTTCTGGCGGCCCTTCCCCTGGCTCGCTTTCGACGGCAATTACACCGCCAGCCATTCGCGCTTCGACAATGGCGACCATATCCCCAACGCGTTCAAAAACGCCGCCTCCGCAGGAGCCGCACTGGTCCTCGATCCCTGGGAAGCCAGCATCCGCGTCCGCCACCTCGGCCCATCGCCACTGATCGAGGACAATAGCGTGCGCGATCCCGGTAGCAGCATCGTCAACGCCCGCGCCGCATGGAAGGGCAAAAACATCCAAATTTATGGAGAGCTGCTCAACATCCTCGCCAGCCGGGACAAGGACATCGCCTATTTTTATGAATCCTATGTTCCTTCTTTTGACTCTGGCGGGCCGGTCGAGGGACGCCTGAGCCGCGTGGTGGAACCGCGCACGCTCCGTGTAGGGGCAAAGTTTAGCTTCTAATGAGGATTGGGAAGGCCACGGCAGAAACTGCTCGCTACGGCCTTTCTTTCAATTACTTACTAAAAGAACGGCCTTGTTCTTAAAGTAAAGGAGCCGGTCAGTAAGGATATATATCGCACTTTACTTAGGTTAAGCCGTTGAAAAATGTGGAGACCTGTTGACGCAGTGCGCGACCTATGCAACTTTCCGCTACGGCAAGCTGAACAAAGAATCGGCTGCTGGAGAGGATGCCCATGAAACATGCACCAGTGCGGGGTGCCGTCTTCCACGCAATCCTGCGGGACTGCCTGGAAGCGCAGCGCGCTCCTAAAGAAACCGAAATACAACTGATCGCTTGTAAGATCTGGCAAGACAGTTTCGCCGCCATCTCAAATAAAGACTGGCATGACCTCGTACCCGGTAGCGAGGAATATGAATATACCCTCAATGCGGCCCGGATGGCTTTCGGCATCCACGCGGCCAACACCGCTGCCTGAAATCTATACTATAGACTAAAATTACCCGTGCCCCCCCGGAAGTGCTCGGGCAGGCCCGCCATGTCCTCCCTTCATGGCCTTCCTGCCCGAGCGCGTTTTCCTCTTCATTATTTTGTCCCAGCTCTCATATTAGGGTCTTGCGGGACGGGATGAACGATGCAGGATCCAGTTGTCATTGTGGGCTACGCCAGAACCCCGATGGGCGGGTTCCAGGGCGTCCTTTCTCCCCTTAAGGCAACGGAACTCGGCGCTGCGGCCGTCAAGGCCGCAGTCGAGCGTTCAGCCGTCTCCCCCAAGGCCATCGACCGCATCTATATGGGCTGCGTCCTGGCCGCCGGACTGGGGCAGGCTCCCGCCCGCCAAGCCGCACTGGGCGCCGGCCTCCCCCGCTCCGTCGAGGCGACAACCGTCAATAAGATGTGCGGCTCGGGCATGCAGGCCGCGATCATGGCGCAGGAAGCGCTGCTGGCTGGAAGCGCCGACATCATCGTCGCGGGCGGCATGGAAAGCATGACCAACGCGCCCTACGCTCTACCCAAGCATCGCTCCGGCGCCCGCATCGGCCATGACCGCATTATCGACACGATGATGATGGACGGGCTGGAGGATGCCTATGAACCGGGCAAGGCGATGGGCGTCTTTGCCGAAGACGCCGTCCGCGACTATCAGTTCACCCGCCAAGAGCAGGACGCCTATGCCGTCCGCTCGCTCGAACGGGCGCAGGCCGCCATCGCCAGCGGCGCGTTCGAGCGCGAGATCACCCCGCTGTCCGTCCCGGGCCGCTCCGGCGAAACGCTGGTCGAGAGTGACGAGCAGCCCGGCAAAGCGCGCCCGGAAAAGATCCCCACGCTAAAGCCCGCCTTCGTCAAGGACGGGACGATCACCGCCGCAAATTCCTCATCCATCTCCGACGGCGCGGCAGCGCTGGTGATGACCCGGCGCAGCGTCGCAGATCGCCTCGGCTTGCCCGTCATCGCCACCGTCGTAGCGAGCGCCGCCCACGCCCATGAACCCTCGCGCTTCACCACCGCGCCCGTTCCCGCCATCACCAAGCTGCTGGACCGCGCGGGCTGGTCGGTGGCCGACGTCGATCTCTTCGAAGTCAACGAAGCCTTCGCCGTCGTGGCGATGATCGCCGCTAAGGAACTGGGCATTCCCGCTGACAAGCTCAACGTCAACGGAGGTGCGACCGCGCTCGGACACCCGATCGGCGCGAGCGGCGCACGCATTCTCACCACCTTGATCGCCGCGCTGGAAAATCGCGGCCTTAAGCGCGGCATCGCCAGCCTGTGCATCGGCGGCGGTGAAGCAACCGCCATGGCTGTCGAACTCGCTTGACCGGTTGACGGGGGGAACGATCCCCGTCTTCATGACTTGGACAGGGGGAAGAGAGGATGAGGTTCCCCCTTGCATCATAGCCCGGTTCCCTATTGCGGCGGCGCGCCTCTTCCCGATGAGTTCTGGACGCGGTGGAACTGGGACCCGCTCCTCCTTCTTTCCCTTGCCATCTGGCTGCTCATCGCCCTGCGGCTTGCGCCCCCCCGCCGAAATGCCGCGTTTGGTCTCATCGGCCTTTGGGCGCTCCTCTATGTATCCCCCTTTTGCGCCTTGGGCTCGGCCCTTTTTTCAGCCCGCGCTCTCCACCACCTCGCCCTCATCCTGATCGCCGCACCTCTGCTCGCCCGCGCATCAGGAGCCTTGAACATCAGAGGATCGCTGCCCGCCTGGACGATCCTCCAGGCGCTCATCCTCTGGTTCTGGCACGCCCCGGCCGCCTATGACTGGGCCCTGTCCTCCTCGCTTGTCTTTTGGACGATGCAACTGACCATCCTCGTTTCCGCCGCCGGCTTCTGGCATGTGCTCGCGCGTTCGGCGATGCCTGCTAAGATCATCGCGCTCTTCGCGACCATGATGCAAATGAGCCTGCTCGGCGCGCTGATCGCTTTTTCTGGGACAGCGCTTTACCGGCCGCACTGGCTGACCACCCAAGCCTGGGACCTCAGCCCATTGGCCGATCAGCAGATGGCAGGCATCCTCATGTGGATTCCGGGCGGCACGCTCTACCTCGCGGCAGCCCTCTTTTACGCTTGGCACATACTGGCCGAGCCGGATGAACAGCCCCTGACCTATGTCGGTCTGGGCGACAGGGTATAGAGATAAGCGGCTATGTCCCGCGCTTCCTGATCGCCGATCCCCATGTTCGGCATGGCGCTGCCCGGGACCACGGATTGCGGGAAGCGGACCCAGCGCACCAAGGCCACGGGATCGTTGCGCAGCACACCCGCCACCGTCTTGCGCGCAGCAAATCCCCCCAGCGAAGGAGCAGCAGCACCCCGCGCTCCGGCAATGCCCGGTATCTCGTGACAAGCGTTGCATTGCCGCGCGATGATCGCGCGCTCGCCCCGTTCCACGACGCCGTCGGTCAGCGCCTGCGCATGCGTTTCCTGCTGGGCGGTTTCCTGTCGCTGCTGCACCACAAAGCTGGCGAGGGATCCAAGCACGCCGAAGCCGCCCAACCAGGTTACGAACCAAAGGCTTGATGGAAGGCGCCTCATGGCCTGCACCCTGTCAGGATCAGCACCGCCAGCGCCTGGAACAGCAGCGCCAGGAAGAATATCCCCACCCACAAAAGCGCGCCCCATTTGTGCGCCGCAATCCGCACCAGAGCCCAGCTGGCCAGACCGATCACCAGCAGAAACAGCGCCATGCCCACCCCCGGCCAAGGCGGCCCCGATGGACAAGCCGCATGCAGGATGAAGCTCAAAGCCTGCTGGCTCGCGAACCACAAAAGCGGCGGCACGGCGAAGAGGATGGCGTAACGCGCGTTCCTGCTCATGCCATCCTCGGCGCCCAATAGACCAGCACATAGATCGGCAGCCAGCTTAGCTCGACGAACCGCCAGTAATTGCCATTATCCTCGACATCGGCGAACTGCCGGTCACCCACCTCATGCGTGTGCAGCCACAGCGCCAGCACCAGCGTGTCGCCCCAGTCGGTCACCAGATGAACCGTGTGCAGGATCATCAGCATCCACAGGACGGAACCATAGGCATTCTCGTCCCATCGCAACCCCAGCACCGTGAACTCCAAGGCGCGCGGCACGAACAGCAGGAACGCGACCGCCGTCATGATGACGATGCCGATCCTGACGGCCCGCTCGTCCCTCGCTTTCGCCTTCTTGATAAGCCAACCATTGGGTATCTCGCTGAGCAGCAGCCCCGCCGTAAAGATGATGCCCCATAGAAGTTCCGGCGGAGCAAAATCCTTCGGCGGCCAGGACGGGCTGGCCACCATCAGATACAGGTAAGACCCGCCCGCCAGCAGGAAGGCGGTGCCTTCGATCGCCATGAAGCCGACATTGCCCCACCAGGCGAGGCTCGCCGGGCCGTCCCTGCTCGTGGGCAGGTCCGACACATCGCCATGGATGGAGATCGGCCGGTCGCTCATGCCTTCGCCTCCTTGCGACGGGGGCGCGTCGGCCAGAACCAGATGGTGAGCGCCACAGCCAGTGGCAGCGCCCCCCATATCAGCGCCCAAGGCGTGAAGATGCTTCCGACGAACAATGCCGACGTCACAAGCGCCGCGATCAACGGCCAGATGGACGGTCCAGGACTCAGCTGACGATATTGCGGCCTTGCATCGAGCAGCGATGTGACGAGCACCTCCCGGCATTGGCTCGACAGCCCGCGCAGCACGGGGAAGGGCTCCAGCACAGCATCCCACATCGGCGCGGCGCTTGTGACCACCGGCACATAGGCAAAGCCATAGGCGGGCGGCGGCGAACTGCTCGCCCATTCAAGCGTCGATCCGCCCCAGGGGTCAGCTCCCGCATGCTTCCCCCGCCAATAGCTAAGAAAGGCATTGGCCACGAAGATCGTCGCTCCCGCCGAAGCGATAACCGTTCCCCCTGTCGCAACCAGGTTCAGATCGCCCCAGCCCATCTCCGGCCCATAGGTGTAGATGCGCCGCGGCATGCCCATCAGGCCCAATATGTGCATGGGAAAGAAGGCGATGTTGAACCCCGCGACGATCAGCGCGCAGCTGACGATCCCCCAGCCATCCGACATCATCCGCCCGGTCGCCTTGGGATACCAATAGGTGAAGGCGCCAAAAAGCGGGAACATCGCACCGCCGATCAGCACATAATGCAGGTGCGCGACAACGAAATAGCTATCGGTCAGCTGTAGGTCGAGCGGCGCGGACGCGGTCATCACGCCGGACAACCCGCCGATGACGAACGTCAGGATGAGCGCTACGATCCACAGCAGCGGCGTGCGAAAGCTCGGCCGTCCCAGGGCAATCGTCGCGATGAAGCAGAATATCTGGATACCAGCGGGCAGTGCGATCGCCATGCTCGCCGCCGTATAGAGCGCGTTCCCGACCTTGGGTAGGCCGACCGCGAACATATGATGCACCCATAGGCCAAAGGCGAGGAAGGCGATGGCCAGCATCGACAGCACGACCGGCACATGACCAAACAGCCGTCGCCGTGAAAATGTCTCGACTATCGCGGAAACAAAACCCAACCCCGGTAGGAAGATGATGTAAACTTCCGGATGACCGAAGAACCAGAAGAGGTGCTGGAACAACAGCACGTCGCCGCCGCTCGCTGGACTGAAGAAATGCGTCGATACGAGGCGGTCGGCAATCAGCATGGACGTCACCAGCATGACCGCGGGGAGCGCCAAAATGGTCATCACCGCCGACACCAGCATCGCCCACAGGAAAGCAGGCATCCGCGCTAGCGTCATGCCGGGCGGGCGCATCTTCAAAATAGTGACGGCGACATTCACCGACACGGAAAGCGCGGCGACCTCGGTAAAGGTGATCATCTGCGCCCAAATGTCCGCGCGATGTCCTGGCGAATAGGATAGACCTGATAGCGGCGGATATTCGAACCAGCCAAGGTCGGGCGTCACCCCCACCATATGCGGCAGCCACAGCATCAGGACCCCGCCCAGATACAGCCAAAAACTGAACGCGTTGAGGCGCGGGAACGCCATCGTGCGCTGTCCCAGCATCAACGGCACCAGCCACATCGCCATGGCCTCCATCACCGGCACCGACACCAGGAACAACATGGTCGATCCATGCAGGGCGAAGGATTCATTATAGAGCTGCGCCGTCATCCGGTGCATCTGCGGCTGGCTTAGCTGCACGCGCATGTCGAGCGCCAGCAGCCCGGACAGGATCAACAGCGCCATCGCCGTTAGGATGTAGCGCCCCGCAATCCGATGGGGGTTCACGCTCGTCAGGAAACCCCACAGCCCCGGCGGGTCCGACCAGGTTGCGCGCAGCATGTCATGCTCCACGCTCATCGTAGCGCTTCCAGATAGCGCGCCACTGCATCGGCATCCTGCGGCGAAAGGTCGCTCGGCGGCATGGACGTTCCCGGCTTGATCGCCTGTGGCTGTATGATCCAGCCACGCAGGCTGCCTCGCGTCAGCGGCGCCGCGCCTGCAGCGATCGTGCGGCGCGACGCCAGATGGGTCAGATCAGGCCCGACGCGTCCCTGCGCGCCCGTTCCCCTTATCTGGTGACAAACCGCGCAACTACCTTTCTCCACAATCGCCCGCCCTGCTGCCTCGCCTGCCACAGGTTCCGCTTGATGCGCCAGCCAGCGCGTAAACTCGCCGGGCCGTTCGACCTTCGCCACCAGCGCCATATTGGCATGCTGCGTCCCGCAAAATTCCGCGCACTGCCCCCTGAACCAGCCGGTCTTGCCCGGCGTCACCGTCATGCTGTTTATCCGCCCCGGTATCATGTCCATCTTGCCCGCCAGATTGGGGACCCAAAAGCTGTGGATCACATCCGCCGCCCGCAGTTCCAGCGTCACGGGCAGGCCCATGGGAAGATGCAGTTCGTTCGCGGTCTCGATCCACCGCCCCCGCCCCGCCTCATATTCGATGCGCCACCACCATTGATGCCCGGTAACCCGCACGCGCAGCGCCTTTTGCGACGCCGCGCCCAGCGTCCTGTCGGCAAGGAAACTGCCCACAGCCAGGATGACCAGCCCAAACAGGATAAGGCCGATCCAAATTCCCAACATTGCCCGCACGCCCGTTTCACCAGTCTCCGCCACGGCGCGCCGCCGGACCAGGCTCCAGCCAAGGAAAAGGATGACGAGCAGATAGGCGATGCCGCACACCCACAGCATGAGTTGAAACAGCGACATCAGCGTCGCCGCATGGTCGGCCGCAGGGTGCAAGGCGGATTGCCGCTGCCCGCATCCCGGCAGTGTGGCCAGCGCCAGCAGCAACAGCCAGCGGCTCATAGCGGCCCCTGCCATTGCTTCACCGTTGGCTCTCCCTGCTGGTCCACCGCCTGCCGGTGCCGCTTCGCCGTGTCGGTGGCGGGTAGCGAATTGAGGTAGGCGCTGATCTGCCATCTTTGTTCGGCAGCGATCCTGCGGTCATAGCCCTTGTGCCCGATCCGCGCATAATAGGTCACGAAGGGCAGGCGCGGAGGCCATCCCGCTTTCGGCTCGCCATGGCAATTGGTACAGCCATACCAGGTGAAATAGCGCCCCCCCTGCGAGATCTGATAAAAATTGTCCTTGATGGCCGCAATGCGCGGGTCGCCTGGCCCGTTCGGGGCTGAGGTCGGCTGCGGCGCTGTCAATGTGCGCTGTTCGGAACTGCAGCCCCCCGCCAGAAGCAGGCTCGTGATGATCGCGCCGGTCCGCAGTCGCATGCCGCGCCTGCCCCCTCAGGAGGCCCGGCTGATCGTCACCGGTACGGACTTTGCCGCCGGAACATGGCTCTCCTCGGCATGATGCTCGATCGGGATGAGCACATTGCATTCGGGATAATAGGCGCCCAGGCAGCCGCGCGGGATATTATAAACGGTGGCGATCAAGCCCGGCCGGCGCCGCACCCGCCCGTCCTGCGATGCGCCTTCCAGCGTCACCACATCACCTTCGCGCAAACCTTCCTGCATCATGTCTTCTGCATTCATGAAAAGCACATCGCGCGTTCCCTTCACGCCGCGGAAACGATCATGATAGCCATAGATGGTCGTGTTGAACTGATCGTTGGACCGCAGTGTCATTAGCCGATACTGCCCGCCCTTGTCCGTAAAGCCGGTCGCCGACATGCCCGAGGGAGGCAGGAATTCCGCCTTTCCGCTCGGCGTCTCCCAAATCCGCTCCGCCGCCTTATTCCCCTTCCAGAAGCCGCCAGGCTGGAACAGGCGCTGGTTGAAGTCCTTGAACTTGTCCGGATAGGTCGCCTCGATTGCGTCCCTGATACGGCCGTAATCCTCAACCCAACTGTCCCAATCGACGCGTGGATTGGGCGGCAGGAGCCGTTTGGCCAGCGCAGCCACGATCGCCGGTTCGGACAGCAGATACTCGCTGGCTGGCTCCGCCTTGCCCAGCGATCCATGAATGCAGCTGGTGGAATCCTCCATCGATACCGCCTGCGGACCGCTTTGCTGCATGTCCCTTTCTATGCGACCAAGGCAGGGGAGCAGATAGGCTTGCCGTCCGGGAAATAGGTGGCTGCGGTTCAGCTTGGTCGCGACATGCACTGTCATGTCCAGTCGCGGCCATGCCGTCTCCATCTTTTCGGTATCGGGAATCGCGCGCAGGAAATTGCCGCCCAGACCGATGAACGCCCTCACCGATCCATCGACGATGCCCTGGCATGTCTCGACCGTGTCGAGCCCTTTTTCCGTCGGCGGATTGAACCCATATAGCTCTTTCAGCTTCTCGACGGGCGCAAGTTCGGTTTTTTCCGTGATGCCGACCGTGCGCTGCCCCTGCACATTGCTGTGGCCGCGCACCGGCATAGGTCCTGCGCCAGGCTTGCCGATGTTTCCACGCAATAGCAGCAGGTTGACGACCATCCGGACATTCTCGACCCCCTTCACATGCTGGGTCAGCCCCATGCCGTAAATGGCCAGCACGGCCTTGGACCGGGCATAGACGCGCGCCGCTTGCTCCAGCGCCCAGCGGGTAAGGCCCGACTCCGCTTCTATTTCCTCCCAGGATGACGCCCGCACTTTCTCCGCAAAGGCATGGAAATCCTTGGTATGCTGCTCGATAAAATGATGATCCAGCACCGGGGGATCGCCGACCGCTTTGGCCGCATCGTCCCATTCGATGAGGAACTTCGCGAGGCCCATCATGGCGGCGATGTCACCGCCGGTTTTCACCTGATGATATTGGGTGGAAATGCCCGTTTCCTGGAGCGTCGCCATCTCGATCGGGTTTTGCGGATCGGTAAAGCGTTCAAGTCCGCGTTCGCGCAGCGGGTTGAAGGTGATGATCTCCACCCCCCGCTTCCGCACACGGCGCAAGTCGTGCAGCATGCGCGGGGAATTGGACCCGACATTCTGGCCGAAGAAGAAAATCGCGTCGCACTCGTCGAAGTCCTTCAACTGTGTCGTTCCGACGGGCACGCCGATGGCGGCCTTCAATCCCACCGAAGTGGATTCATGACACATGTTGGAACTGTCGGGCAGATTCTGGTTGCCGTACATGCGCGCCATCAGGCCGTACATATAGGATGCCTCCAGACTGGTGCGCCCGGATGAGTAGAAAACCACCCTCTTGGGGTCCATCGGCCGCAGGCTGGCCGCGATGGCGTCAAAGGCTTCGTCCCATGAACAGGCGACATATTTGTCCGCCGCCGCGTCATAGCGCAGCGGGTGGGTCAAGCGCCCATGCTGTTCCAGATCATAGTCCCGCCATTCCCGCAGGGCGGTGACGCTATGATCCCGGAAAAACTCCGGCGTTGTCCGTAATTTCGTCAATTCCCACGCGGTTGCCTTCGCGCCTTCCTCACAAAACTCCGCCGGGTGGGGCTCGCCGGGCTTTGCCCAGGCGCAGCTGACGCACATGAACCCATCGGGCTTATTCTGACGGGCCAACTCCCGCATGCCTTCAAGGGGGAAATGCTCGCGCGGCAGTATTTCGGCGAGCGAGCGCACGGAACCCCAGCCTCCGGCAGGACCCCGAAACGGCTTGATACGGGGTTTGCTTCCTTTGGTGGCCGCCATGATTGTTTCCGTTTTGTGTCTCTACGGCACGCAACGGACGGGGCGATGCTTTGGTTCAAAGTTTAAATTGAGTAATCCATTCGCAGATGAGCGCGGGCTTATCCTCGCCCTCGATCTCCACCGTCGCCTCCGTAGTCAGCTGGATCTGCCCCGGTCGCTTCTCGACGATTTCCAAAGGCTTGAACCGCCCCCGCACGCGCTTGCCCGACCGCACAGGGGACAGGAACCGCAGCTTGTTGCTGCCATAATTGATCTCGGTCGCGCCCTCGGGAATGATGTCCCCTCGCGCATCGGCGCAAAGACAGGACAAGAGCGACAGCGTCAAAAAGCCGTGGGCAATCGTCCCGCCAAAGGGTGATTGCTTAGCAGCTTCAGGATCAACATGGATATATTGGTGATCCTTGGTCGCATCGGCGAACTGATCGATCATCTCCTGACTGACCAAGAGCCAGTCCGACACATCTTCCTTGTCAGCTTTGGATTGGAGATAATCGAAAAACTGGCTCATGATCGTGGCCCCCTCCGGTTCGAGTTAGCGGAAAGACTATGACCAACCGAGGGGGATTGCGACAGGAAAATAGGGAAGGCTTACCCTGGCGAGCCGCTCAAATATTTGCGGCGCAGCACGGCGATGTCCAATGCCGTCAAGCCCAACCCGTCCCGCGCATAGGCTTCCATCGAGCCATAAGTGCGATCGACTTCATCAAAGGCGCTCTGCAGATATTCAGGCCGGACCGTCAGCACCGGCTCCAGAAAGGCTGGGTTGATCGCCGCGCCCGACGCCGCCAGCGCCTTCATCGTCGCGTCATTCTTCGTCCGCAGATAAGCATTGCTCTGCAGATAATCCGCCATCACCGTCTCGCGCGGCACGCCGAGCAGCGTCAGGATCACCGCCGTCGCCCAGCCCGTGCGATCCTTGCCCGCGGTGCAGTGATAGATGATTGGCTCCTGCCCCCCATCGATCAGGCGGCGCAGCAGCGCGCTGTAGGCCGCGCGTGCGCTGCGCAGCGTGACGAAATCGCGATTGGCGCTGACCAGCATCTCCGCGCCCTTGCCAGAGGCGATCGCCGCTTGCGCCTGGCGCATATCCCCGCCGAGCGTTCCGTTCGCATCGGCCGCCACATCCAGCACCAGCCCCCGTCCGCGCGGCGGAATGCGATCCGGCTCGCGATCCCGTTCTGACTGCGTGCGCAGATCAACCACCAGCGACGGCCCCAGCCCATCGATGGCGGCAAGATCCTTGTCGCTCAGCCGATTGAGCTGATCGGACCGGAAGATAAGCCCTGGCTTCACCCAATGCCCATCAGCGGTCCGATAGCCGCCAACGTCCCTGAAATTGGGAGCGGTCGCCAGATGCAGCCCCTTATCCGCAACAGTCAGCGGCGCGCCGCGATCCGGCACCAGGGTGAAATACCAGCGCTGCGCTGCGTCCAGCCCCTTGATGACCGCGCTGCCACCGGCGACGCCCTCTGCCGCAACAGCGCCGGTCACGTTTCCGGCCGGGTCCGTTCCCGCATAAACACGAACGCGGCTCGCAGCCGGGGCCTGCCAGGCGACACGATAGCTTCCGTCGAAACCCTTTTCGACAGAGGCAGCTGTGAACGGACTTTGCGCGACTTTCCCAACAGCAGCATGAGGCGCGCTCGCCAGCGGCCGCTCGCTCGTAACCGCGCATCCGGCAAGCATTGCCGCAAGGATTGTCAGGACAAAGTCGCGCTTCATGATCAACCTCGCTGGGATGAGATATTGCCGCCATCCACCACAATTTCGCTGGCGGTGATATAGCTTGCTTCCTCGGAAAGCAGGAAGCGCACCACCCGCCCTATTTCCATGGGATCCCCGATCCTTTCAAGCAGGATACGCTTTTCGAAGAAACCATCGGGCAGCGCCTCGATGGCCGGACGCATCATTGGCGTCAATATCTGCCCCGGCGACACCGAGTTGATGCGAATGCCATCGCGCGCCAGCCGATCCGCGAAGGAGCGCACCAGCGACAGCATGCCGCCCTTCGCCGCCGAGTAGATCGGGTTCATCGCATTGCCCAGCGTCGCGTTGATAGAAGCAATCGCGACGATCGCCGAACCCGGCTGCGCCGCAAGGTCAGCATGGATCGCCTGGGTCACAAAGGCGAAGGACCGCAGATGCACCGCCATCCCCGCGTCCCAGCTTTCGACCGTTAGTCCGTCGATCGAGGCTGTATCGACCGTCCCGGCCGCATGCACCAGCCCGCCCAAAGCACCCACGCCACCCCGGCTCGAGTCCAAAGCCGGCCCGATCGCGGCAGGATCGCGCAGGTCCACCCGCACTCCGACTGCCTTGACCCCATATTCCGCAGCAATCCGCTTCGCCGCAGCCTCCGCCGCCTCGCCGTTAATGTCCCACAGCGCGACCGCACGGCCGACCACCGCCAGCGCCTCGGCGCAAGCAAGCCCAATGCCCGACGCGCCGCCGGTAACAACAACAGCGGTTCCGGGACTTCCCAAAGCAGGTGAAATAGTCATCGCAAATATCCTCTTCAAAAATTCAGGGCCGGGAAGCTAAACTCGCAGGCCCTTCCTTAGGGAAGAAGCCGTCCAGCCGGACGTTGGTGATGCTGGGTGCGCCCTTGGCGACGGACACCCACATGACATGGTCGAGCACGGCTGGGTCGCTCGCCGGCCCGCCCGGCATGCCGCCGGTCACGCCTAGTTGCACATAGTCATGGCCGGCCCGCAACTGATGGTCGTATTTATGGAAATGCCCCGCTAGCACGGTGTAGTCGCGGCCCTTCAGCATCCCCTCAATCTCGCGGAAGGCGGCCGAGTCCACCTTCCACGCAGGCCGGTGCATCAACAGGAAAGTCCAGCGCACATCGCGGTTGCGCGCGAGCGCCGCCCGCACCATCGCCACCTGTGCCGGGCTGAAGGCGACATTTTCCGACGCCTTGAGCTTGCCCGCCAACTCACCGATCCGCGCTTCCCGCGCGAACAACGCTTTTGCTTCTTCCGGATCGCCCTGCAACGCCTGCAGCGCTTTGCCCATGGCCTGCGGGCCATATTCGTCGAGCAGCTTGCGCCGCGCAATCTTGGGCTGCGGCGGGTCTTCCGTGTTCAGCACCAGGAACAGCACATTTTTATAGGTGAAGCTGTAATAGTCCGCCCCGATCCGCCTGCGCCATTCCTTTAGCTGCACGTCATTGGTCAGGTCATGATTGCCCGGCACATAGAAGAAGGGCATGTCGAGCCCCGCCGTCGCACTCTCCACCTCTTTCCATTCCGCATCGATTTGACGCAGATCTTCGCTATTGCCCTCGATCAGGTCGCCGATGTTGATGATGAAGTCAGGCCGCAGCCCGTTCACCTTGCGCAGCGCATCCTCGAACACGCCGGGCCGGTGCTGGCCCGTACGATCCCCGATGACGGCGAAGCGGAACTCATCCTTGCCCCCGGCAAAGTCCTTCGCCGTGCGCGCCACATCAGGCGCTCCCGGCCGGTAATCCCGGGCCGGGTCACTCGCGCCGCATAGCAGCAGCGCGAGCGTTCCGGTCAGCAAGGCGCGGTGCTTCATTCCCGCCTCCCTTTAGAATTCGACGCTCAGGTCAATACCATAGGTGCGCGGCTCGCCGAAGATCGCGCCGGGGCGGCCGATGTTGAACTGCATCAGATAATATTCCTTGTCGGCTAAGTTGCGGCCCCACAGAGCGGCCCGCACCCCCGGCAGCCCCGGAATGTCGCTCAGCGCCAGCCGCGCATTGATCAGTCCATAGTCGCCGACAATATATTTGCCGCCGCTGATGGTCGCATTGGTAAACTTGTCGCTTTGCGCCGTGTAATTGGCGTTGGCCGTCAACTGACCGATCGGCAGCCGCGGCAAGTCATAGGTCACATCCAGCGCGATCGTATGTTCGGGCGCGTTGGTGAAGCGATAGTTGCTGGAAATGTCCGCGCCCGTCGCGCTGATGATGCTGTCATAGCGCGCCTTTAGATAGCTGTAGTTCGCCGTGACACGCAACGCGCGTGTCGGGGCGAGCGTCAGGTCCATCTCGATCCCCTTCACCGTGGCGCTACCGGCGTTCAGCACGTCGGTGATGCGCGCATTGGTCGGGTCCGACTGCACATTGACCTGAATGTCGCGATATTTGGAAATGAAGCCTGCGACATTGAACCGCAGACGATTGTCGAGCCACTGGCTCTTCATGCCCGCTTCATAGGACCACAGCGTTTCGGGAGCGAAGCCTTCATTGAACCGCGCGATCGAACTGGCGCGTATGTTGAAGCCGCCGCTCTTATAACCCTTCACCGCCTTGGCGTAGAGATGCACATCGCGCGAAGCATCAAAGCCGATCACGAAGGTCGGGCTGAAATCCTTGAACTTGCGGCTGCCGTCGCCAACGCCCGGCACGCTGGTGATAGGCCCGCCATTTATCTGCGTCTGCCGCGCCAGGGTGGCTTCGCGCTTATCCCAGCTTTGGCGGACGCCGACGGTGAAGTGCAGCCGGCTGTCCAGCCAATCAGGCGTTACCGTCGCCTGACCGAACACCGCATAGGACTTGTTCTTGATCGTCGCGGTGGTGAAGCTGCGCGTCAGCGTTGGTGGGCTGTAGCTGTTGCTGAAGTTGCTGCCTTCTTCGGTGAAATAGTAAAAGCCGGCGACATATTGCACCAGGCCGTCGAACGCATCGCCGACCAGTTGCAATTCTTCGCTCCACTGGTCCTGCTTGGTCCGGCTGCTATTCTTCTGCAGCGGATTGGGCCCGGTGACACCAGTCAGATAATCCTGGTTCTGGAAATTGAAGAGCTTGCGATAGCCGGTGATCGACCGGACCGTCAGCGCATCGGAAGGCTCCCATTCGCCGATCAGGCTGTGCCCCTGTGACACGATGTCGTTGGGCAATACGTCGCGGACCAGCGGACTGCTCGCCTTGGGCCTGGGCGCCACCAGCGGGAACAAGGGAGACACGGCTACATAAGCGGGCGTGTCGCCAATTTCGGTCCGGTCATAGCTGTAGCGCAGGTTGAACGCGTCGGACGGCTGCCACAGCACGTCGGCGCGCATCGCCTGCCGGTCCTTGTCGCCCCAGCGCTTTATACCAGTCCCCGGATTGCGGATGAAGCCATCCTGCTGCTGGTTCACATAGGAAAGCCGCGCGGCGATGGTTTGGCCGATTGGGACATTGACCGCCGCCTTGAAGCGCCGATTGTCATAATTGCCCAGCGTCACCTGCCCCTTGAAGCCAAAATCGCCAAGATCGGGCTTGCGGGTGATGAAGTTGATCGCGCCGCCCGTGGCGTTACGTCCATATAGCGTACCCTGCGGCCCACGCAGCACTTCGATCCGTTCCAGGTCGGCGACTTCTACCGCCAATCCCTGGCTGCGCGCGATATAAACGCCGTCCATATACACCGCGACGCCGCCATCCTGCGTGATCTGGTCATCGGACAACCCGACGCCGCGCATGAAGATCTGTGTCGTCGCGGCATTGTTGGGGAAAGGCGTCAGCTGCAGCGCAGGTACGTTGGCGCGCAGATCGGTCAAGCCGCTGATCCCCTTCGCCTCTAAGTCTTTCGCGCTGAACGCAGCAATGGAAACCGGCGTATCCTGAAGCGACTCCTCGCGCTTCTGCGCGGTGACGACGATTTCTTCGATGCCCTCGGGCGCACTGCTCTGCGCCAGCGCGGGTAGCGCCATCGATGCGAGCAGCGGCGTGAGAATGGCATAGGCCATAACGTGATTCGGCATGTTCTCTCCCTCAAAACCAGGCTTTTCACCGCATTCTTGCGCGGCTTTTTCTACGTCCTGGTAGATTTCCTACCTACCTGACGGTAGATTATCAAGATTGAAGATTGCATTTACCGATCGGCTTGCCCGATAGGGTTCAACAGAATGGCCGCGACGGCCGGACAGAGGAGCAACGGTGGCGGAGGAAAGCAGGCAGGTGGCGCGGCAGCCGCGTGGGGACGCCACCCGGCAATCCATCCTGGACGCGGCGGAACAGGTGTTCGCTGATCTTGGCTATGCGGCGGCACGGCTGGAGGATGTGGCACAGGCTGTCGGCATCCGGCGGCCTTCGATCGTCTATTATTTTCCCGGCAAGCAGCAGCTTTATGATGAGGTGGAATCCGACATCTTCGCATCGATGCACGATTTCGTGCTGAAGCGGGTGGCGAGCGTCGATGATCCGATGGCGCGCCTCCTGGCGCTGCTCGACGCCTGGCTGGATTTCCTCGTGTCCCGCCCCACGGCGGCCCGGATCATCCAGCGCTTGATCGCCGATTTCCGCCCCCGCGGCGACAATCCCGTCCGCTTTTCCGAAACCGCGCTGCGCGACATTGAAACAGTGATCGCGGCGGGCGTCAGTTCAGGCGCTTTCCGTCCTGTATCCGCCATGCACATATTGAACAGCGTGGCAGGCGGCGCGCTCTTTTATGTCTGCAACGGCGGACAGATCGGCGAAGAACGGGCTTATGACCCGGCCGACACCGCCGAACTCGAAAGCTACCGAGCGCTCATCCACAAGCTCGCCCGTGCGGCGGTAACCTGATGGCACGACTGCCTCAGTATCAAGTTCTGATGACCGCATGAGCTTGTAAGCTGCACGACAACATCTACCATGGCCGCCAACCAATAAGGGAGAGGTCATGGCGGTGAGAGGCAACAAGCTTCGGCTGCACGAAAGCCGTGCAGCCGAAGAGTCGAGGGATGGATATCGATCCCGGAAACGTCCGCGATCAAACATCGCAGGCCCCAGTTTAGCGTGCACCTGGAACCACGCCATCCGTACAGCGGCAAAGGGGATCATCTGATGAGCCCCGCGCCTCCGTCCAACGACCCTTTCGGCATGGAACATGAACTGCTGCTGGCGGCGCTGCGGCGGCGTCTGCGCGCCGCGGGGCTGACGCAGGCCGACGTCGCAAAAAAGCTGGAGGTCGGGACAGCGACCGTCAAGCGGTGGCTGCACGGACGAGGGCTTGGATTGCGTACGCTGTCGCAGCTTTGCGCGCTAGCCGATACGACGCTCACCGAAATCGCTGAGGAAGCCGCGGTGCGCGATCGCTCGTCCGACAAGCTGACATTGGCGCAGGAAAAAGCTCTGACGAGCAGCCCGGAACTGTCCACCATCTTCTTCATCATCGTCACCGGCTGGCCGGTATCGGAGGCCGAAGAGGGCTTTGGCATTCCAGCCGACCACATCGCCCAGCATGTTGATAGACTGGAAAGGCTGGCGCTGATCGACCGGCTCCCCGGCGGAAGGCTGCGCGCGCGTCTGGACCCCGCGCATGTGTGGCAGCGCGAGCCGATGCGGCGGCATTTCGAACAGCATATGAAGCATCTGTTCTTCACGCTCAACTATGGCGACCCGGACACGATCTTTGGCGTGGAAACGGTGAAATTATCGCCGGTCGGGGTTGCCCGCGTGGCCGAGAGGATCGAGCGGTTCCGCGCAGAGTTGCGCGAGATCGCCCAGGCGGACCGGCGCACATCCGCCCTCCCCGGCGAATGGCACGCCATCCTTGCGGTTGCCTGCCCGGTCGCGCCGCTCAAATCGCGCTGATTGCCGATCGCGCTTGACGAAAGGATCATTTCAAGACACGCTACGTCCAAAGAAGGTAGCCCGGACCGACGCCATGAGCTGTGACCGGAGCTATTAGGAGAGGATGCAGAAAGGGATCGCGGACATGCGCCGCGGGTCAAGCTGCATCATGAAGAAGATAATGGCGGCAAACCGCCGAACGTCCGTAATCGGACGCGTTTGACGCGTGCGAAAACGGGCGGGGACCGAGTTCCTCAAAGAACCCGGCCCGTATCGAGGGATGGCCATCGCCCGACGAAAGGAAGGGGATTGCCATGCGTTCATCTATTGCCGTTGCGTTAGCGGGCATATCATCGTTCGCCACGACAGCGGCTCTGGCTCAGACTGCCGACCCGGCCCCGCAGGCCGCGGTACAGGGGCAGCTGGCCGACATCATCGTGACGGCGCAACGCCGCGAGGAGAGCCTGCAAAAGGTGCCCGTGGCCGTGACCGCCATCGGTGCGGAACAGCTCGACCAGCTTCGCGTCACCAATGTCCGCAACCTGGCGGGCCTCGCGCCCAGCCTTCAGATCAACACGCAGGGCCTGCAATCCAATCCCACGATCATCATTCGCGGCGTGGCGTCGGGCACGTCGAACAATGCAGTCGATCCCAAGGTCGGCATCTACCTTGATGGCGTCTATATTGGCCGGACGGTGGGATCGATATTCGACCTGTCGGACATTCAGCGGGTGGAGGTGCTGCGCGGTCCTCAAGGCACGCTGTTCGGGCGCAATGCGACCAGTGGCGCGATCAGCCTCGTCACCGCAGCGCCATCCGGGGAGTTTGGCGTGCGCGGATCGGTTTCCTACGGCAATTATGATGCGAAACGGGCGAAGGTCTCCGTTGATCTGCCCGCATTCGGACCGCTGTCGCTTAAAGTCTCTTATTTGCATGACGAGATCGAAGGCGATTACCGCAACCTACTGGGCGGCCGCACGATCGACCTGCGTCAGCGTGATCCGGCCTTCGGCGTGCAGCGCATCGCCGACCGGCTGGGTGAGCGCAATGTCGATGGCGTAGGCGTGGCTGCGCGCCTCGACTTGGGCGACCTTACCGCCGACTATCGCTTCGACTATACCGATGCGCGCGCAACTGGCCGTGCTGTGCAGAGCTTCGGCGTTATTCCTGATGCTTCAGGTCAGCTGTTGGGCCCGATCATCGCCTTGCAGCCGCTGTTCGGTGGCGTCACCAATATCTCGACCGATCGGTTGACCACCGTCGCCAACGCCAGCAGTACCGAACATGTGGTGACACAGGGCCATAGCCTGACGCTGACCTATCCCCTTAGCGATGCGATCACGCTCAAGAGCATCAGCGCCTATCGCAAGTTCCGGCAGAACCCGAACATCTATGACCTCGCGGCGTCCGGCGGCCTGCGCTTCACGACCGCGCAGCTCCAGGCACTGCTCGCCGGGAATGTGGCGGGCGTACTTGACCCTGCCAATGCGCCGGGACCGAACGACTCCTTCTTCTCGCTTCTCACCTCGCGATCGACGAGCCAGAAGCAATTCAGTCAGGAGTTTCAGCTGCAGTTGACGTCCGACGCCATCGACCTGACGACCGGGCTTTTCTACTTCCATGAAAATTCACCCGCAACCGACATATTGGGCATTTTCCAGCCGGTGGCAAATGGCGTGGTCGTCGATACTTCCGCGGTCGGCGTCATTCCCGGCCTGCCGGTGGGCCAGCTACCCTTCGACATTAACGGCGACGGCGTTGTCGATGCGGCGGACAGCAATCCCTCGCTCGATAGCATCTTCGGCAGCGGCATCACACGCACGCGGGCGATCAACGACAGCTATGCCGCCTATGGCCAGCTGACCTATCATCTGACGGACACGATCGATCTGACCGGCGGCATTCGCTACACGATCGACAAGCGCGAAAACCGCATCACCGCAATCGCCGGTGGGCAAGGCGGGCAGTTGGGCATTGGCGACTATAAGGTCGATTACAAGAAGGCGACCTGGGCCGCGATCGTCACCTGGCGGCCGAGCGACCGCGTGACCGCCTATGGCAAGGTGTCGACCGGCTATGTCGCGGGCGGCATATTGAGCGGCATTCCCTACAAGCCGGAAACGCTGACCGCATACGAGCTAGGGCTGAAAACGCAAAGCTGGGGCAACCGCCTGCGCGCCAATGTCGCGGTCTATTATAGCGACTATAAGGACCTGCAAACGCAGAACTTCATCAACGGCCGCCAGTTCTTCGACAATGCGGGCAAGGCGAGCATCAAGGGCTTCGAGGCCGAAGTCGATCTCGTGCCGGTGCGTGGGCTGACGCTAAGCGGCAATCTTAGCTACACCGACTTCAACTATAAGAGCTTCATCCTGAACGGCGTCGATGTCGCGGATGTCGCCCGCACCACCTACGCCTCCAAATGGCAGGGACGTGCATCTGCCCAATATGACAGCGAAGACTTGGGCATGGTCGGCCATATCTCCACACGTATGGACGCCCGCTATCGCAGCAAGGCCCCGCTTGTTTCAACGCCTTTCCGGGACTTGTCCGGCAATATAGCGAGCCTGGAAAACTATGCTTTCACCAAAGCCTATTGGCTGGTCGATGGCCGGATCGGTTGGATGGACATGCCGCTTGGCGGCGGGAAGGTCTCACTATCCGTGTTCGGGCAGAACCTTTTCAACGAACATTATAATCCGTTCGGAGCGCCAGTGCTGCAACTGGTGACAAGCTATGAGCGCGGGCGGACGTACGGGGTGGAGCTGGGCTTCAAATTCTAAAAGACGGAAATGAAGGAGAGAGATGATGGAAAACGAGATTTCAGCGCGCGTAAGCAGCGCGGATTTTGCCTATTATAATGGATCAGGACCGCCGATCACGACCGACAGCTCCGTCCTGATCAGTTCTTCGCCCTATCTCAACCATCCGCAACTGCGCGCGCTGATTGCGCAGGAAATGCTGCGCCGGAATGGCGCGGAGCTGCCCAATACCGCCTATATTCCCGACGTGGTGAAGATCCTGATGGAACTGGAGGATTGGCCCCGCATCTTCCAGCTGTTCGAGGAGGAAAAGGCGCGTCTGCCCGAATTCAAGAGCTGGCTCGACGGTAAGAAGGTGTCGCTGTTCAAGAATGAGGAACTGGCTGGCGCGGAACCGGGCACTCTTCGCGCGGTGATCTATGATTTCGTCGTCAACAGCGGCTATAATATGGATCACTTCTTCCAGGGCATGGAGATCAAGACAGACTTCGACTTCTACATGAAGGAACGGACCCATACCCATGACATCGAACATATGATCACGGGCTTTGAGACCAATCACGCCGGCGAAGTCGCGCTGCTCGCCGCGAACATGCGAGCTCTCTATAAATATTTCGTGCCGGAACTCGCGTCCTTCTTCAATCGGGTCAGCTCCTATTTGAAAGCTAAGACCGTCATGAAGAGCGGCCTTTTCTATCCCGAAGCCGTGAAGGTCGAACTGGATGCGGAGGATATCGGCGCTGCGCAGGGCCGGAACTGGAAGCATCCCCTGTTCCTAATCCCCTATCGCGATTATCTCGACTGGCAGGTACAGGATATTCGCGAGGAGTTCGGGATCACCAATCCGCCCAAGGCGGGTGAGTGGGCATGGACCACCGCGGTGAGCGAGGACCCACGGCCGAGTCATCAGGGGATGACGTCTATGGCGGCGGAGTAAAGCTGGCTCTGGGGTGAGAGGAGGTTTACGCCTCCCCTCACCTCAGACCATCGCGGTTTCGCCTCAATGCCCGTTCAAAGAACTGGCCGTCTCACCCAAATTGGCTTGGGCCAGGACCTTGAGGCGCCGCGCGCCTCTTACAAACCGTCAACGGCCTTGCTGACCAGGATATTCACCGCAACGCGACGATTCTGGGCCTTGCCTTCAACGGTGTCATTGCTCGCCACAGGATCGGCTTCCGACATGCCGGTGGGCGTCAACATGCGGTAGGGCTTCCAGCCGCAGGCTTGCTGAAGGTAGTTGACGACACGGCCGGCGCGCTTTTCGCTCAACTCCTGGTTGAATTCATCACCGCCCGTGGAATCCGTGTAGCCCACAACGAGCAGCAGCGCGTTGCTCATCCCCTCGGCAGCGGTCGCCGCGGCGCACAGGTCGTTCTTCGCCTGCTCGGACAGCACTGCCTTGCCCGTGTCGAAATTCACGTTTGTCGTGCTTTTGACATTATATTGATCGATCTCGCCCATGCGTCCGCGGAGCGCCGCAGTGGCAGCGGTCTGCTCCTCAAAGCCCTGCGCGGTGCCGTTATGGATCATCGACGCGGTCCGGAGATCCTTGTTCTGAAGATTGATCCGGCTCGCCACCAGCTCGCCGCCCGACTGCAATGTCTTGACGGTCACGGGCACGCCATTGAGCAGCGAGGTTGCAGGGAGTTTGCTGCGGTTCAGGCCGAAAAAGCCCTTGCTCGCGCTAATACGGGTGGCGTCATTGATCGTGATCACGGATTTACTGCCATCGGCAGCCGTGACCTGCATCTTGTCGCCGCTGCGCGCGGAAATAATGCCCTTGATCTCAGGCCCTTCACTCTTTTCAGGGGCCAAATAGGCGGTCGCCGAAACGTCGGCTGCCGGCTGCTCCTGTGTCTGCGCAGAAAGGCTGCCCGACGATGCCCCGCCAAGCAGGGCAAGCATCAAGAGATATTTTGGGCTTTTGGAAATTGCACTCATCACGCTACTCCTTCGAAATTCGATCAGTCGGGCCTGCATACCGCAGCTTTTCGTCCGACCGCCGCCGGCGTAATGGCGTATTCGGCTGTCAGAACCCCCTCCATTTAAATCCGCAAAAATATGCCCCACGGCGCTGCTGATGAGCGCCATGAATGTCCTGCCTGTTCATGTTAACCTTTCTCCCACATGAACGGGCTGGACCGCCCCTGGATTTGTGCAGACAATTAGAGCGCGTCTTGCGACGAACCGATCCAAATGGGCCGGGCCAAGCAGCTTCATGTGCTGGCGGAGCGCCCCATAGACTTCAACAGAGCCGGAGCGGAGGTCAGATTTGTCCCGAATGGAGCATGCCTATGCTTTGAACAATCGCAGGAGACCATCTTTACTATTCTAAAACAGTCGCTTGCCTCCTCTTTTACATCAGTATTTGACGCTTCTTCGAGTCGAACGGCAGAGATTGGCCCGGAGCCAAAGCGCTGGAAAATCAACTGGAAATCTCTGGCCTGCCGCGCCGCAGCATTCACGCGCAGCTTCCACACACTTGCGATACTTGCCATGCGATTCTTCCCGGCCGCTACACCGCCTGTGGCAAAAAATCGATCGATCTATGCGAGAAAATGCGCCTCGCTGCATTTGAACGGGTTGCGACCCGGCCATGGCCTGGGTCGCATAGGATGGTTCAACCCCTCCAGCGGCCGCGCACCTCCTTGGCGATATGCCCTTGTATCTAAGGGAATATTACCCACGGCCGACGCACGAGTGAAAAAGCAACTCCATTGAATATACCTAACGATATAGTTCATAAGTATCAAGTAAACTAGATCGAGGTTAACCAATAGAGTCTCAAATTGGAACGATGATGATAAGACATTTGTCATAGATTTATTGCCATCTGAAAATCGTAAGTTATATTTTACTTATCAGATTCGCAGAGGCGATTTCGGGGGGAAGCGCGTGGGGGCTCGGTTTCAGGGGGCGATGGTGGCGTGCGCGCTTGCTTTCAGCGCGTCTGCACCGGCGAAGGCGCAAAGCCTGACGATCACCGCGACCGGCACGATCGTGGGCGGTTGCGGGATCACGGTGGGCAGCAATTTTGGACCCGCCAATCTCAGCGCGGGTGGCAATGTCACCGGGACCGCCACCGTCAATTGCAATGCCGGGTTCAAGATCAACGCGACGTCCGCCAATGGCGCGATCAAGACCAACACCGTTGCACCGGCAAACTTCACCAATGCAGTGCCCTATTCACTGGCGATGACCGTTCCGCTGGACGTTGGCGGCAACGTGAGCGCGACCTGCAATTCTTCGGAGTTGGTGGCCGGTCAGTCAGGCTGCGCATTGTCGCCCGGCAACAGCGCTGGTCTTTCCTCAAACGGAAAAACAGCCAACAACAAGACCGCGACGCTCACCGCCAGCTGGTCGCTGCCCGCGCCGCGCCTGATCGCAGGCACCTACAGCGACACCATCACCGTTTCGATCGCTAGCGTGCCATGACGCGCCCGATCCTCACCCACAGCCATGCTCTCCAAACAGGGGGCTGCTGTCCCGGCCTTTCCGGGTCACCAAATGTCAATCAGTCTGTGAGAAGGAAGAGAGCATGAAGAAGATTCTGATGGCGGCGGTGGCCCTCACCGCCCTCGGCGCGACGCCTGCGATGGCTGCTGACTCGGTTGCCGTCTATACCGTGACGGGGAATGTGGGCGCTATTTGTGCGGCTAGTGGGACTGGCACAATCGAGTTCGGCAATCTGGTTGATACAGACGGCACGCTCAATGCCAGCGATAAGACCTCAAGTGACGCCAGCGCTTATTGCAATGGCGCTGGAACTACCGTGAAGATTTCTCATGTGGATCTGACCCACAAGACTTTTTCGGGCACGGTTCCCGCTGGGTTCGTCAAAGTTGTCTCGTTCGTCCCTGAAATCACGGTCGGCAGCGGTGGTACTGCAAAGACGGTGAATGGCGACCAGGCTACCGCGACCGGTCTAGGAGCTTTCTCGGGTTTGACGGTGAAGGCTAAGAGCCCGAGCGTTGCCTCCGGGAAGCCTTTGGCTGGTGATTATGAAGGCTCGATCACCGTAACACTTTCGCCCATCGCGTAAGTAGCGGTCGAACGTGCTGAGGGGCTCATGCATGCGCAATATTGTTGCAATTGTTCTCATGTCAGGATGCGTGGTAGTCGTGCCCGCACATGCCGCCCCTCAGCGCAGCATTTACCTTGTGACCGGGCGAGTCAGTCCAAGCTGCTCGCTCGGTTCCAATAATGCTCCCATGACCATTTCCACCGCAGTGGGCAGCAACGGCAAGCTCGACACCAGCCTCAACAACAAAAGCTGGACCATCTCCAACGTGATGTGCAGCGGTCCGTCGAGCATCAAGGTCTCGGCCAAGGCGCTGCGGCGCAATCCGCCCAATGCCAGCGTGCCCAACGGGCAGAGCCAGACGGCGAACTTCACCGCTACCGCAAGCGGCTGGTCGAACACACCCGCGAGCGTCACGACATCAGAAACGCTGCCGGTGGGAACGGGGGCGACCTTTACCAGCCCCGCGCAGACGCAAAATTCGGCCAAGGCAGGCAACATCAACGTCACGGTGAACAACTTCACGTCCGTCGTCGGGTCGAACGGCAACGGCAGCAAGCTTGTGGATGGCCCCTATTCGGCCACCATCACCGTTTCACTGTCACCGAATTAATCGAGACTTGCGGGGGTTTTCGAACATGCGCCTTTACAGAAATTTCTTGACCCTGGGCGCTGCGGCCGCCGGGCTGGTGGGTGCGCTTGGCGCATCGTCGGCGTTGGCCACCACGGTTTCGCCGGTCATGGTCGATCTGCAGACCGCCGGGCGCGGCGTGGTCGCGAATATTTCGGTCACCAACACCGGCGCAGGCCCGCTTCCGGTCGAGATCACGGTCACCGCGCTCGATCCCACGCCGAGCGGGTTCCAGCCAGGCAATGGCAGCGCGGACGACCTGCTGGTCGCTCCGCCCACGGCGCTGATCCCCGCCGGACAGACGCAGACATTCCGCGTTCAGTGGATCGGCGATCCCGATCTGGCGACGAGCAAACATTATTATGTCAGCGTCAACCAGCTGCCGGTGAAATTGCCCGAAGGCCAGTCGGCGGTCCAGATCGTCTATAATTTCCAGGTGCTAGTCAGCGTATCGTCGCCCAACAAGAAGCCTGAACTGACCATCAAGTCGGTCGATGCGGCCAAGGGCGAAGGCGACAAGCCCGCCATCGCCGTGCAGGTCGCCAATGGCGGCGAAGCGCATGGCTATATCAGCCAGCACCGGCTGAAGATCAGCGAGACGAACGCCGCGGGGGCGGAAATCTTCTCCAAGACGATCAGCGGGGCCGAATTCCAGCAGATGGTCGGCTATGGCCTGGTCGCCACCGGCCAGACCCGCACCGTCACCGTCCCTGTCGAGGGCGCACCGAAGGGCGGCACGTTCAGCGCCGCGCTGCTGGATGAGCGCGCGCAATGAACTCGCCCTTGCTTCCGGGCCGCGCGATCCCGCGCTGCGGACCGGCGCGTCCATATCCCTCCTGATCAGGGGCCGGGGGGTTGCATTGACGTTGGCAACAGACGCAGTGCCTCAAGCGATGGCGGCTGAAGTCGCGCCCGCGCCGGTTCCGGTCAAGATCAACCCGACCAAGCGCATATTGCGCTTCATCGTGCCGGTGACGGACGGCCCGAGCTATTTGGGCGACATCGACCTGGCGGTAGCGCCCGATGACAGCCTGTCCGTCGCGACGCCACGACTGATGCAGATGCTGGAGCCGATCCTGAAGCCCGATGTGCTGGCGCGGCTCAAGGCGGCCATTGGCGCATCGGACAGCGTGACCGCGCAGCAGCTCGCGGCCGAGAAAATCTTGCTCAGCTATGACAGCCAGAAGCTGGCCCTGTCCCTCGCCATTCCCGTCACGGCGCGGCGGACAAGCGCGATGAGCCTGAGGGCGGCGAACGACGCAGGCGGCGAGACGCTGCAGCCCGCGAGCGCGAGCGGCTATATCAATTTGCGGTCGGCCATCGACGTTATTGAACGCGGTCCGCAGCGGGGGCTGACGCCGCCGGTTTCGCTGATCGACGGCGCGGCCAGGCTGTTTGGCGTCGTCGCGGAAGGCGAAGGCTATCTGTCGTTGCGAGAGGGCGAACCGCTGCTGCGCCGCACCGGCACGCGGCTGGTCTATGACGATATCGATAGGACGATGCGCTGGGCGTTGGGCGATGTCCGGCCCTTCGGCACGAGTTTTCAGAGTACGCCGACGGTGGGCGGCCTGTCCGTGTCGCGCATCTACAGCATCCTGCAACCGCAACGAGAGGTCCGGTCGACCGGATCGCAGAGCTTTTCGCTGTTTGCGCCGAGCACCGTCGAAACGATCGTCAACGGCCGCACGGTTGAGCGCAAGCTGCTGCAGCCGGGCAATTACACGCTGCAGGACTTTCCGCTGGCCGAGGGCGCCAACGATGTCCGGCTGCAGATCGAGGATGAGACGGGCAAGCGCCGCCTCGTCGAGTTCAATCTCTATTCGAACCGATCGCTGCTCGATCCGGGGCTGACGGAATTTTCCGCCTTTGCGGGCGTCTATGCGCGGCCCACGCGCGCGGGCATCGCCTATTCCAATGACTGGTCGGCGTCGGGCTTCGTGCGGCGAGGGTTGAGCCAGCGGCTGACCACCGGGCTAAACTTCCAGGCCGATCGCAATGCGCAGCAGGCGGGGCTGGAACTGCTGGGTGGCAGCGGCCTTGGCCTGATCGGCGCGGAAGTCGCGGTCAGCCAGCGGGACGGGCGGACCGGCTATGCGGCGTCGGCCAGTTTCGAAAAGCTGATCCATGAGGGAAGCGGGGAAGGATCGCAGTCGCTGCGGGGGCTGGTCGAATTGCGCAGCGCGGATTTCGCCATCCCCGGCGTCCTGCTGGTCCGCGAGCCCATGGCGATGCGGGTGTCGGCGGGATATTCGATGACCTTCGGGCGAGACGCGTTTCTGACGCTGGACGGCCAATATTCCAAGGACCGGGTGCAGAAGGAACATCGCTACAGCCTGCGGGCGAGCGGCGGGATCGGCATCGCGGAGGGGCTGTCGCTGGTCAGCGACATCCAGTTCGAGCGCGGACAAAGCGGACATAGCGCGCTCATCCGCTTCGGATTGCGCAAGCGGTTTGGCGGGCGTTCCTATGGGCAGGTGGACGCGGACAGCCGGGGCGTCGTCAAGTCCACTTTCCAAAGCTCCGGCGGGCGGGGGATCGGCGCGTGGAGCGGTAGCCTCGATCTCACTCGCGATTCGAGGGGGGCCTCGTTCAATGGCAACGGCACCTACACGGCGAACCGGGCGGAACTGGGCGTCAGCCAGATCGCCACTTATGATACGGGCGGCGGGTCGATCCGGGACATGCGCACATCCTTACGGGTTGGCACCTCCCTCGCCTTCGCGGATGGCGCGCTTGCGCTTGGCCGCCCCATTCAGGACAGTTTCCTGATCGCCAGCACGCACAGCAGCCTTCGCGACAAGCCGGTGCGGCTAGACCCGCAGGACAGGAGCGAAAATGCGCGGTCAGGGCTGCTCGGCGCGGCGTTGGAAGGGGGCTTGAGCGCCCATTCGCCGCGGCTGCTGATCTATGACGTGCCCGAAGCGCCCGCGGGATATGATTTGGGCGCGGGCAATGTCGGCCTGCTGCCGCCCTATCGCGCTGGCTACAAGCTGACGGTGGGGTCGGATTATCATCTGCTGGTCATCGGCCGCCTGCTGGGAAGCGATGGCGATCCGATATCGCTGCTGGCGGGCAAGGCGATTGACCTTGGCGCGCCCAAGCGGCCCGCCACGACCATCTTCACATCGCGCGCGGGCAAGTTCGGCGCACAGGGCCTGCGGCCCGGCCGGTGGCGGATCGAAATGCCGACCGAGCCGCCGACGATTTACGAGATTCAGATTCAGGATGATCCAACCGGAACCGTTCGCGTCGGCGACCTGCATCCGGTGACAGCAAGAAAGGGTGAGCGATGAGCAAGTGGACGAAGCTAGCGGGGGTGGCGCTCGCCTTTGGAATTGCGCAGCCGGCGATGGCGGCGAACTGCGCGACGGTGAGTTTTTCGACGCTCTCCCTCCCAGAATTTGACCCCATCAGCGGCACCTATGTTCAGACAATCACTGCCAACGTCACGAGCGTTGACAATCAAGCAGGTGTTGCCAATTTCATATTGGTCGATAATGAAACGGGTCCTTTGCAGATTGGATTAAGCGGACCCGAGTATAATATTACGAGTTCTGGATCGACGATAATTTTTCCCAATGGCCGCACCATTGCTGACAATCACGAAGGAGCACAGGTAAATCTTTCGAATAATTTCGGTAGTGTGCCACTTACTTTAACCGTAACTAACAACAGTAGAAGCGATTTTGTTGGAGGAATGGGGTTTTCTGAGCCATTCAAATATTCAATTCAGTGCTACAAGAATGCGACAGGATCAGGCAATGGCGTCGTCCTAAAGAAGGACGAAAATCAAACCGGGTTGGCCCTTCCCATCACGATCAAGAAAGTAGCCAGTTTCAGCACGGCGTCGCCACAGACCATTAATTTTGGCAACTTTACGACGCTCTCTCAACAAATACAGATCGGGTTGAAGAGCACCAGTTCCATCAACGTGAATGTGCAAACCGCGAACATCAATCAGATGGTCCTCGCTGGCGCTGTTTCGCCCTATCCGACCAATTCGACAATCCCTTACTCAATGACGCTTAACGGCGCGTCGGTTTCGAACGGCACCAATCTCACCAATCAGACCCGTGCGGGGGTTGCGGGGATGAACTGGCCGCTGGTACTAAGCCTACCAAGCCTGCCCACGGGTAAGATCGCGGGCAGTTATTCGGACACGATCACCCTGACGCTGACAGCAGGAATTTAAGGCTCGGCGCTACAGATCAGTACGCCCCCCTGACCCGCGCCCCTACTGCGAACCAAGCGGTCCGCAGCGCGTTTCTTCCGGATGGACACGGTCAATATATTGCTGCGGCAGCTTGTCCGAATGTGGCAAGGCTTTGTCGCGGCGATACCGAGCATCATCATCGCTTTAGCGATCATCATGCTCACCTGGCTGGCCGCGCGCTATGCCAAGCGGATTGCCGACCGTCTGACCGCTCAGGTCAATTTGCGCCCCAGCCTGAAGGAATTGATCGACACGATCGTTTCCATCGCGATCTGGATCGTGGGGTTGTTGATCGCGGCGACGGTCGTGCTGCCAGGGCTGACCCCCGCCAGCCTTGTCGCAGGCCTTGGCATCGGGACCATTGCAATCGGCTTTGCCTTTCAGGATTTCTTCCAGAATTTTCTGTCCGGGATCATCATCATGGTGCGCAAGAAGATGCGCATCGGCGATGTGATCGAATGCGAAGGGATCATCGGCCGGGTCGAGCATATCTCGCTGCGCGAAACGCATTTGCGCAAGCTGTCCAATGAACTGACCATCGTGCCCAATTCCACCCTGTTCAAAAATCCGGTGGAGATACTGACCGACGGCGCAGAGCGGCGGCATGAGATCGTGGTCGGCATCGCCTATGATGCGGATCTGGACCTGGCCGCCGCTGTCTTGCGAGAGGCGGTCGAGGGGGTCGATCAGGTCAGCAAGGAACGGCCTGTCGACATCTTCGCGCGGGAATTCAGCGCCAGCTCGGTCGATTTCACCGTGCGCTGGTGGGCGGGTTCCAAGCCTTCCGACATGCATGCGAGCCGCGACGCCGTAATCCGGGCCATCAAGCGCGCGCTCGACGACGCGGGCATCGAAATTCCCTATCCCTATGTCACGAACATATTCAAGGAACCCATGCCGATACAGCCTGTGCCCAACGGGCCTAGCAAGGGCGAAGAGAGCGCCTGATCACGCTCGCTTAGCGGGCCGCCCTTCAGTCGGCCGACAGCAGAAAGGCGGCGCACATGGCGCCCAGATCCTGTTTCAGCTCCTCCCAATCGCCTTCCCACGCGGCGCCGGTGGCCGAACCGAAGCCCAGATAGCGCGCGATGGCCGCATAAATCACGCGATAGGCGGGCGGAATTGGCGGAGAGCGCGGCGAGATGATATTTTAGCGCTTCCCTGGGTGGCGGGCAGCTTGTTGGGCGGTTAGGACCGCTGCATGAGCGTTACGCCACTGATCAGCCGCCCATTTTCGATGATGCGCGCCTTTCTTGCGGCCGAAGCTGCGGGCGGCATCATCCTGATGGCGGCGGCGGCGGCGGGAATGCTTGTCGCCAACTCGGCACTGGCGGGCGGTTATTTCCATATGTTGCATGTGGAGGCGGGGGGGCTCAGCATCCTGCACTGGATCAATGATGGTTTGATGGCCCTGTTCTTTCTGATCGTGGGGCTGGAGGTGAAGCGCGAGCTGTTGGACGGGCAACTCTCCCGATGGCCGGACCGCCTGCTGCCGGGCGTAGCGGCCGGTGCGGGCGTGGTGCTGCCCGCGCTCATCTATATTGCGGTCAATCGAGGAGACGCGACCGGGCTGCGCGGCTGGGCGATCCCGGCGGCCACTGACATCGCCTTCGCATTGGGCGTTCTGGCTTTGCTGGGGCGGCGGATACCGGGGTCGCTCAAGATATTGCTGACGGCAGTGGCGATCATTGATGACCTGATCGCGGTGCTCATCATCGCTTTATTTTACAGCGCGCAACTCAACATGCTGCCGCTCGCCCTTGCAGGGGGCGGGCTTGTGGGACTGGCGCTTTGCAACCGTGCGGGCGTTAACAGCCTCTGGCCCTATTTGCTGATTGGCCTTTTCATCTGGTTCTGCGTGTTGCAGTCCGGGATACACGCGACTTTGGCTGGCGTTGCGGTTGCGATGACCGTGCCGCTGAGGAAAACGCCGGGCACGCCGGACGACAGGCATTCCCCGCTATACCGGCTGGAACATGGCCTTCACCCCTGGATTGCTTATGCGATCGTTCCCCTCTTCGGCTTTGCGAATGCAGGCGTGTCGCTGAGCGGATTTGCGTTGCCTGACCTTGCCGCACCCGTGCCGCTGGGGATCGCGCTTGGGCTATTTGCGGGGAAGCAGCTGGGCATATTCAGCACGATCTGGCTGCTGTCCCGCCTGGGATGGGCGGAGCGGCCGAGCCATTCTACCTGGCCGCAGGTCTATGGCGTGGCGCTGCTGTGCGGCATCGGTTTTACGATGAGCCTCTTCATCAGCGGCCTCGCCTTCGCTGGGCATGCCCATGAGAGTGATGCGGCCAAGCTCGGCATATTGCTCGGTTCACTGACATCGGCAATCGCCGGCTACGCCGTGCTGCGAATAGTACCGGGCGTGAAGGCGGCGCATTAAGCGGGCGAGAAACAAGGCGGCGTCCAGCTGAGGGATGAACGCCGCCTAGCTTCCTCATATGTTCAAACAAAAGTCAGCCATGGTGACTGCAGGTTGAATGACTGCACCCCAAGCAGTTCCAAGGGCGCCAGAGCGGCATTGACTGTCGCGTCATAGACGCCGTCATTATTGGCGTCGATATCCACGACGAAGCTCTGCGTCGCCGCGTCACCATCGCCGTCCTTCAATTCGACGGTAAAGCCCAGCTGCACGTCATCAGGGGGCACGATGATGTGAATGTCGCCTACTCCTATCTTTGTGGCGGGTCCGCTTATTTTGGTGATCGTGATCGACTCTATCGTCGCGCCCTCCAGATCGGTGGCGGAAATATCGATCGTTCCGTTCTTCCCAACGACTTCCGCGGTGTGGCCGGGGTCGCTACTGGAAATGGTGCCGCCTCCCGCTATCGTCGCCACCCAGCTATAGGTGCCGCCCTGCGCCGACTTGGTGCCGATCTGTATCCCCTCAAAGGTGATTAGCGTGCCGTCTGCCTCGTGCAGCGTGAAGGTCAAGGACTCTCCGGCATCCAGATTGCCGTTGTCCACGCCGACGAACCCGTGGCTTTCGTTGATATTGCCGTTCGCGCCTGAAACACTACTGTCAGCAGTCATCCGCACGAAATCATCATTCTGTGCGGCTCCGATCTCGAGAATGGGATTGTCCGGCGAACCTGCCTTGATAACTTCGGCCGGGCTGAGATCCAATGTCGAACCCGGCAGTTCATCGATCATGGTGAAAGTATAACCGCCTGTCGAGCTGTTGAGCACCAAAGTATAAAGGTCTGTGCCCAGATAGGTGCCGGTAATCGACATGTGCGATGTGTCGTCATAGCTCCATTGGAAGGCGCCGACATTATCTTCGGGTCCCAGGATCGTATAGCTGGCCAGCCCGTCCGTGCCCGGCAACAGCCCGTAGGAACTCGAGGCGACCGATGGATCGCCACCGCTGAGGTCGTTATCCACCTTCAGATCGTTTGCGCCAATCACTGCTTGCGGCGTCAGCGAAGGGCCGTCGTCATCGACGAAAAGATGAGAACCCAGGCCAAAGCCCGTCAGGCCACCCGAAGTCAGATCGATATGGCCGATATCGAATGACGCGCTGCCCTGCAGGGCCTGGATGTCGATGCGATTGAAGGTGCCATCTACAGCGCTTGCGCCATTGAACGCCGTAAAGGTGATGAGGTCATTGGCCTTCGCACCATCGACGATCACATCGTTGCCGGTGATCGTGACCGTTATCCCACCTTGGGCCGTTCCGTTGCTGGCGTCATTGAAATTCCAGGTGAACCCGCCGATCACGACGCTTGCAATCGCAACGTCGGTATCGTCGGTCAGGTGCGTATCATTGTCCTGATTGCCGATGTAGCTGTAGGATGCGCCCGGAACGTCGGCATAGCCTTCCTCCGGCAACAGGTCGGCCGGAGCCTTATCGACGCCCCCGCCGCCTGCTTCGAAGAAGGAGAAGTGGATCTTGGCCGATGATCCGCCGGTCAGCTGCGATATGAAGACGGACGCGCTGCTGACGTTGATATAATCGTCATAGTCGATTTGCTTGACATTTTGCCCGGTAAAGGTCGGCGTTGCGGCGGAGATGGGCTTATATCCGGTCACGAAAGTGAACACGCCCGTAGCGCCGTCTGCGCTGTTCGTAGGCGCGAAATGCTGGGCATTGATACCGATGGTGGTGTCCGTCGCCTTGCTTGTATTCACCGCATCGCTGGGATCAGTTCCACCCTTTTCGATCGTGCCGATCGCAGAAGGCTTTCCACTGTCCTTCACGTTCAGGTCCTGACCCGTAATCAGCATGGCCGCGCCAGCAGTGCCGACCGCGGCCCACAGGAAATTGCCTGCATCCAACTGATCGAAATCAAACGACACTGCCGTATCGACGCCGACCTGGAGCACATCGCTTAGCGACAATGTTTCATCGGCGCTCGCCGTGTTCATGTGCTTGATGGCCTCAAAGAACAGCATCTGCACCCCGGCGCTCGCGATATGGGTGGTGACGTTGTCAATCGTCTCGCCCGTCAGCGCCAATGCGCCGACGATGCGGCCGCTATTGTCCGAGGTCGTCCACAATGTCGCATAATTTCCAGTGACATCGACATGGACGTAAAGGCTTCCGCCAGCGAGTGTCGTAATCCCGGTAAGAGCGACTGTTGAATCGGCAAGGAATTTGAGGTCGTTCAAAGTCTCGCCAGGATCAGCCGTCACCTGGATGAATGTGGAACTGCTCGACGCCGCATCGGTAAGTACCGCATAATTTTTCTGCGCGGCGGAAAGACCAAGGCCGATCAGGAATGTTTCAAATCCTGAATCAAGACCATCGAGTTCGCCAGCCAACAGGGTGACATCTATCTCATTGCCGGTATCTGCGGTCGCGAGGGTTTGAACGCCACCCGATTGGTCGTAAGCGACGTTCTGAACGCCGGACGTGACCCGGTCGTTGTCGATCGAGAAGGTAGCCATCGCATCTCTCCGTCCCCCCAACCGTTTCAGGAAAAACCCCACCCGCCGTGAGTGCGACCACTATAATTGGAGCGATCGGGATCGCCCATTCATCCCAGGGAATAGGCCAAAGGATTCCCGGCCTGCCTTCTATGCGCGAGATCTCCTCGCACTTGCTCGCTCGGCGTTTTCAGCCGCCTTTGCCAACGCCTTATGCTCTGCCGCCAGACGTCTGTGCTGCTCGGCAGTAATGTCATCGGCATGAAGATCAGCCTCGCTTTCTTCCTCAGCCGCGCGTCTGCGATGATATTGTGAAATGCTTTCGGCCATTGTCGTGGCTCCTAAAGCGAGCGTGACTATTTACCACCTCAATAAGACGAATTACCAGCGATTCGTTTCGGTCCCGCACTAAGTAGCTGCGCTGCCGTGACTTTCATTTTTAGGGATCGGAACAATAGGTGGATGGCTCGAGTCGCGGACGGGAATTTGCCGCCGACCGCGCCAATCTTGCAATCAGACGAACCTGTGCCGCCGGGACTCCGGAGTCGAGCTCGTTGCCAGCGGCTGTTGACGCTCCCCTCCAGGAGCGTAGGTTGCGTGCGACGCATATCCTGTGAGGTTCATGCTCATGGAAGCCGAAGTCCGTTCTGACGCCTGCCCTTTTCACCACGGTGGCGATGACCGCAAATCCGCTTCCGCATCGGAGGCGGGCGGCACCGTCGCTCCGAACATCCGGACGCAAAACTTCGCGCAGGCGCGCACCATATTGCGCAGCGAAAAGGTGCACCAGGCAGGGTTCATGGCCGAGCAGGTGAACAGGATCGGCAGCGCCACCCGCCAGCCGATCCTCTTCCTGGAAGGAGAGGCGCACCGCGTCCAGCGCGGCGCGACCGCCCGTTTCTTCACCCCGCGCGTCGTGACGACCCACTATCGCGAGTTGATGATCCGGCTGAGCGACAATTTGGTGAAGCGCTTTCAGCGGGACAAGCGCGCGCAGCTTGATCAGCTGAGCCTCGAACTGGCGGTAGAGGTCGCAAGCCATATCGTCGGCCTTACCAATAGCGATCCAGCGGGCCTCACGAAACGCCTGGACGTCTTCTTCACCGGCGACTTCGACCGGCCCCGCAACAAGCTGAGCGCGCTCGCCTGGTTTTTGCGGTCGCAATATCGGGTACTGTCCTTTTACTTTCGCGACGTCGCCCCCGCGATCCGCGCCCGCAAGAAGCAGCGGCAGGATGATGTGATCTCCCACCTTATCGACCAGGGTTATAATGGCCGGGAGATTTTGACGGAGTGCCTGGTCTATGGCGCCGCCGGAATGGCAACGACGCGCGAGTTCATCGTGATGGCGGCGTGGCACATGCTAGAGCGCGAGGAATTGCGGGCTTCATTCCTGGCGGCCGATGAAAGCGGCAAGATCGCGCTGCTGGAGGAATTGCTGCGGCTCGAACCGGTCGTGGGCTACATCTACCGGCGGATGCGGAGCAGCCTGCCAGGCGACGCGGGTCTGGAAGGCGCGGAGGCAGGCGCTGCAGTCGCTGTCGATGTGCGCGCGGCGAATTCGGACGCGGACGCCTTTGGGGAACGTCCTTGCGAAGTGGTGCCGGGGCGGCATGTCAGCGCCAAATATGGCAATGCCGGCCTGTCCTTCGGCGATGGCGAGCATCGTTGCCCAGGCGCGCAGGTCGCCCTCCTGGAAACCTGCCTTTTTCTGGAGAGGTTGATGCAGGTTCCGGGGCTGAATCTCGACCGACCACCTTCCCTGGCGTGGAATCGCCTGGTGACCGGTTATGAGCTGCGCAACGCCATGATTAGCTGCGACTGACGGGCACGGGGCCTGTATCCCAGCGCTGACCCACATCTCTCCTTGAACCGAGCATCTGGCGCTGGTTTCCGGCGGCGCTCATACCACCGAGCCGCGCATGGGTGGAATTGCGCGTGGAAGGGGAGGCGGATTACAACGCATCCATGCTGCGCTTAGTATAAACCAGACCTCCTTCGCAAGGAAGACCGACAGAAATTAGCTAAGCCGAGCGTGTGGCGAACGGATCATAGTTCACCGGGCGCAAAATCTCACAGTCCCATTTTGAACCGTCCCGTTCCATAAGTACAAGCTGAACTCCCGGACTCTAGCGACTTGTTATTAACTATGTTTTTTCGTAATTGTGACTGGATCATGCGCTAACGCATGTTTATAATAGTCTGGAATGAGGCAGAATTATAACTTTAGATATATGGTCGAATCATGCCCCTGCCGCTTCTCTGGAGAAGCAGGTTACACCTGTTTGCGACCCAAACTGCCCCGTCCTCGAAAGGATGGGGCATTTTTGTATTAGCCCAAGCCCGCTCGATTGCCTCTTTATGGATTTAGTCAACGATGGGGAGCAATATACCTGCCATGACTTGCCAATTAAAAGGGAGGATTAGTATAGTTTTGATGCCGACAATTTGATTCGCATCTTGGATCATGTCATTGCCTTAGACTATTGCAGTGACGGGGATAAAGTGCACGGCGGAGGAAAGGATGCCGATATGGTCGATATGTCCTCGAACAGGTCCTATGCAACTCCCGAAAAGGCTGCCACCTATCGAGCCTTTGTCAGCTCTTCGACTTGGTATGCGGGCTGTGCGGATGGGCATTTCTTTTGGGCGGGTCCAGATCGACATTCCGTAGCTGAAGCTGAAGCCGATGCAGACCAGCATAATCGGATAAAACATGGTGGTGAGCGCTCGGCGATCGTCTTGTGTAACTTGGATGGTGTTTTGAAGAATACCTAGCTTGTCATTTTCCTCCGGCGGCCTGCTACTGCCCGTCCGGGTCCCGGCCTTGCCGCCGATCCAGCCAGCGCATCGCCGGTGTGACAGTCAGCCCGTGGAGCAGGATTGAAACGAGGGCGGCCAGGCCGACGATCGCCCACATCTTTTTTGGATCGCCGACATCCATATGGTTGAGGCCATAGGCCAGATAATAGAAGGACCCCACGCCGCGGATGCCGAAGAAGGCGATGGTGAGCTTTTCAAAATAGTCGGCCTTGAAACCGAGCAGCGCGATCATTCCCGTCAATGGACGGACGACCAGAATGATAAGCAAGACCAGCAGCACGTCCATCGCGCGTAACGGCGCAAGCAGACCGCCTACCAAGGCTCCGCCGAACAGCAGCAAGAGGACCATCATCGCCAGCCGTTCGACCTGCTCGGTCAGGTCGTGCATCTGCACATTGAACTCATGATCGCGATGCGACGCGCGCAAGGTCAGCGCCGTGACGAAGACAGCGAGAAAGCCGTAGCAATTGAGGATCTCCATGACGCCGTAGGAGACGAAGGTCGCGGCGATCGCGATAAGGCCGTCCCCTGTCTTGGCGAGCTTGGTTTCGGCCGGCACCCGAAAGGTTAGCCAGCCGAAAAGCTTGCCGACCAGCCAGCCGCCAATGATCCCGATCGTGATTTCCCACAGGACGCTCACGCCCAGCCACCGCTCCAGCCAAGGCTCGTCACCGCCGGACGCCAGGGCCAGCGCAATGGCCAGTTGGACAAACGGAAAAGCAAGGCCATCGTTGAGGCCCGCTTCAGACGTCAGCCCGAAGCGCACTTCATCCTCTTCCCCGGTGCGCGGCGGTCCGACCTGGACGTCTGCGGCAAGGACGGGATCAGTGGGCGCAAGGCTCGCGGCAAGCAACAGAGCCATGGCCCAGGGCAGACCCAGCAGCGTGGCGGCCAGCAGCATGATGATCGCGATGCCCAACGGCATGGTGAAAGCCAGAAGCCGCCATGTCACCGCCCAGCGCTTCCAATGAAACGGACGATCCAGCTTCAGGCCCGCGCCCATGAGAGCGATGATCACCACAAATTCGCTGAAGCGTTCGGTGACGTCCGGATGACTGAGCGGGGACGGCCGCCAACCTATTTCGGGTATGCAGAAGATGGCCGCCCCGATCAGGATGCAGACGATCGGAAGCGAAAGCGGCAGTTTCTTCAAAGCAAGCGGCAGCCAGGCGACAAGGGCGATCAGCAACCCTGCGCCGGTCAGTATGAGGATATAGGGCTGGGGCGCGTTGAACGGCAATTCCATGGATTGCTAACGCACCTGCCGCCGACGCGTTTCTGCGCCACGCCCTCTTGCGCCGATCCGGCTCCACTGGCGGCTCAGTTACTCGTCATCCCCGCCCCTTCACCGTCATTTCGCACAGGAATTGCGCCAGGGCTTCCACATTTGCTTCGCCGTCATGCTCGGCGGCGATCAACAGCTCTTCGGCTCTTGATGACAAAAGTTGTGGAGGAGGCAGATAAGCAAGGGACCATGTGACAAATCGTCGATGCGAATATTCTCCTTCGGCGATCGTCCGGATATTCTCGTGCCGCATGTCCAGGCAGATGCTCTGCCGCAACTGGTCCACCCCTCTGGGCGGACCCTCCAGATATTGCGCGAAATTCCGGCCTGTGAACAGGAGCGCTCCGGTAACGCCAAGCGCGCGGTTGCGGGCGACCGACACGTTGACGATATCGCACACCACCTCGTCGGCCTCGTCATCGACCAGACGGCTCGCACTTATATAGAACCATCTGAACATCGTCCGCCCCTCCCCTGCAACCATGGGGTTAGGGCAGGAGCCCACGGGTAGGTGGTGAGCCCCTGCCCCGCCTGCCTCCCTGAACCAGGTTCAGATTAGCATGATGGTCGCCACCCTTCTAACACACGGGTTAACATCGGGGGAATAAGCCGCGCCCGCGCCCGGACCCTACATCGTTCGACATAGCTCTAAATTGATTGGCCGGCTCTGAAGGGATTCTAACAAAGGTTATTCCTCACGCTGCCGAGCGCCCTTAGTTTGGCTGTCCAACGACTCATAGGAGAGGGCAGTAGTGAGAACGTCCAAAGACGCTGACTATCTGTTGCAGCAATCCAAGCAGGAAGCTCACAAGGCGCGCGAAGCCCTATGCAATGGGGATAGCGCCGATACCATCTACCTCCATCGGGAAAATGCAGTCCGCTATTATGCAAGAGCGATGGCGGTCATGCGACCATCCACCGCCCTGCATTGACGATTGCCGAAGAACATCCGACACAATTGATTGACGGATGCGCGCGGCGGTCATGCCGTGCCGACTATCGCACGGGCAGCTATCTGTTCGGCTAACCGCCAGGCCGCAAATAAGCGAACATGTGCGCGACATAGTCCGCTTTTCCCAGATCGACGCCCTGGGCGCGAAGGATCGCGTAGGCAGTCATCACATGGAAGTAGAATTGCGGCAGCGCCCAGTCGCGGACATATTGCTCCCCGGTGAGGTCGAACACCATGCCCTGCGGCAGCCTGTGGGCGATCGGCGTCGCCGGGTCCAGGTCTGGAGCGTCTGCAGCGGCCGCCTTGACGATGCCGATGGTGGAGTCGATCCTGGCCAGCGCGTCGGCGATCGAGCCTGGGCGCTCCGCCGCGTTGCGTCCCTCCTCCAGCAACTCCTCGATCGACGGCGGGAAAGCTTCTTGCCGCAACCGGAACATGCCCTCTTGCGCTTGGACGCAGGCGAAGCGGATCTGGGTTGAGAGCGGGAACATGTCCGACGCGAGCCGCGCGGTGAGCAGCGCCGCGCCGCCATCCTGCATTTTCTCCTCGTCGATCTTGCCGAGCCAAGCCGACAGCGCGCCCAGCATCTGCATGTAAGTGGGCGCGAGAATATCCTTAAGCGTCGTCATGATCTTCCCTTGTTCATCTGATCGGCCTGCCGGACGGGACCATAAAGCCGTGGTCTCACACACAAAACGAATAATCCGAAAGAAACTGTTCGATTGCGAAAATAGGTTTCGCGTTCGATAGTCCGATCGAAGCGCCTTTGAATGTGCAGGACCTGGCATGCTGGACGAAGCGGACTGCGATCTGCTGGTCATCGGAGGAGGGATCAACGGCGCGGGCATAGCCCGCGACGGGGCTGGCCGGGGGTTGCGCGTTATCGTGCTGGAGGCAGGCGACATCGCGCGCGGAACGTCATCAGCCTCGACCAAATTGATCCATGGCGGGCTGCGCTATCTGGAACATTTCGAATTCGGGCTGGTGCGTGAATCCCTTGCCGAGCGGGAAAGGCTTTGGGCCATTGCACCTCATATCGTCCGTCCGATGCGCTTCGTCCTTCCCCATCAGGACGGGCTGCGGCCACGATGGCTGCTGAGACTGGGCCTGTTCCTCTATGACCATATCGGCGGCCGCAAACGCCTGCCCGCCACCCGAACGCTCGATCTGCGCCGTCATGAGGCGGGTGGGCCGCTCAAACCCGGTTTCCGCACCGGCTTTGCCTATTCCGATTGCTGGGTCGATGACGCGCGCCTGGTGCTGCTGAACCTGCGCGACGCGGCGGATCGCGGCGCGCTGGTCCTGCCGCACACGCCCGCCACGGCGCTGGAGCGCGATGGTGAGATCTGGCGCGTGACGACCCATGGGGGCCGCATCTTTCGCGCCAGGGCCATCGTCAACGCAGCCGGCCCCTCAGTGCTGGACATATTGCGCCTCGCCCATTCGGAAAGCTATGTGCGGACGCGATTGGTGCGCGGCTCTCACATCGTGGTCCCGCGCCTGTTCGATCATGACTTTTCCTATTTTTTCCAGCTGCCCGACGGCCGCATCTTCTTCGCGATCCCTTATGAGAGGGACTTCACCCTGATCGGCACCACCGATGCCGATCATGACGGGCCGCCCCTGCAGGTCGAGCCTGACCCGGCGGAGATTGCCTATCTGTGCGACGGCGCAAACCGTTATTTCGGCCGCCAAATCGCTCCTTCAGACGTGCGATGGAGCTTTGCCGGGGTCCGCCCGCTCATCGACGACGGATCAGGCCGGCCGGAAGCATCGACACGGGGGTATCGGCTGGAGCTTTCCGATCCTGCCGCTGGCCCGACGCTCCTCAGCATTTTCGGCGGCAAGCTGACCACCTATCGCCACCTTGCGGAAAATGCGCTGGCCTTGCTGTCGCAGCGGCTGCCGGACGTTCCGCTCACCGGCTGGACCGACAGCGAACCGCTTCCTGGCGGCGACTTCCCCATGGACGGCGCTGCTGGCCTGATCGCACGGCTGCGGGAACGCTACCCCTTTCTGGGTGAGGCATGGAGCGAACGCCTGATCCGTTGCTATGGCACCAAGAGCTTCGATATCCTGAGCGATGCGCAGGCAGTCGAGGATTGCGGGCGGCATTTCGGCCATGGCCTGACGGAGCGCGAGGTCGATCATCTGATGGCGCGCGAATGGGCGGCAACGGCCGAGGACATTCTCTGGCGCCGCACGAAACTCGGCTTGCGCTTTACGGCCGAAGAGGCGGAAGGGCTCGCCGCCTGGATGAAAGATAAGCTGGGAGAAGAAGCATGAAGGCGGTGCTCGCGATCGATCAGGGGACGACATCCACCCGCTCGCTGCTGATCGACGAAATGGCCAAGGTGCGCTGCGCCGCGCAGATCGAGCTGAAACAATATTATCCGGCGGACGGATGGGTCGAACATGATCCCGAAGCGATCTGGCGCGACGTCGTGGCGACTGCATGCGAAGCCTTGGAAAAAGCGAAGGGCCTGGCCCTCGACATCACCGCAATCGGCATCGCCAACCAGCGTGAAACCTGTGTCCTGTGGGACCGGGAGAGCTGCAAGCCGATCCATCCGGCGATCGTCTGGCAGGATCGGCGCGGCGCGGACCTTTGCCGCCGCTTCATTGATGAGGGGCTGGAGCAGGAGGTCACCGACCGCACCGGCCTGTTGCTCGATTCCTATTTCACCGCCAGCAAGCTCGCCTGGTTGCTCGATACGATCCCTTCCGCACGCAAACAGGCGGAGGAAGGTCGGCTGGCCTTTGGCACCATCGACTGCTTCCTCTTGTGGCGCCTGACCGGCGGCAAGGTGCATGCCACCGATGCGACCAACGCCAGCCGAACCTTGCTGTTCGACATCGCCAAGATGGCATGGTGCCCGGACCTGTGCCGCATGTTCGGCATTCCGATGCAGATATTGCCGGAAGTCCGCGAAACTGACGCCCTGTTCGGCCTATCCGACAAGGATATACTGGGCCTGTCCCTGCCGATCGCGGGGATGGTCGGGGATCAGCAAGGCGCGCTCATCGGCCAGGGCTGCCTCGAACGCAGCGACGCGAAGATCACCTTGGGAACCGGCGGTTTCGCGATGTTGAATTCGGGCGGTGATATCTGCCGGTCAAGGCACCGCATGCTTTCCACAGTGGCTTGCTATTCCGGGGGCGTTGCAAGCTACGCCATTGAAGGCGCTTTCTTCGTCGCGGGCGCAGGGATCAAATGGACGAGGGACAAGCTCCACCTCGTCGCCTCCGCAGCCGAGACGGAAGCGATGGCCCGATCGCTCACCGACAACGGCGGCGTCTATCTGGTGCCCGCCTTTGTCGGCCTGGGCGCGCCCCACTGGAATCCGTCTGCGCGGGCCATGTTGACGGGCATGACTTTCGCGACCGGCCCTGAGCATATCGTCCGGGCGGCGCTCGAATGCGTCGCCTATCAGAGCGCCGACCTGCTGAGCGCCATGGCGCTCGACAGCGGCGTTCGGCCTGGCGAACTGAAAGTGGACGGCGGCATGGTGGCCAATGACTGGCTTTGCCAATTCCTTGCCGACATACTCGACCTGGACATCGTCAGGCCCGCCAATATCGAGACGACGGCCCTGGGCGCGGCGTTTCTTGCGGGTGCGCGCACAGGCGTATGGACGGCCTTGCCCGACGCCGTATCGCACCTGGCAACCGATCGGCGGTTCAGCCCTGCCCTGCCCCGCGCAGAACGGGGTCGCCTTCTTGCCGGATGGCGCGAGGCGGTTGGCCATGCCCTTGGTTCGGGTTGAATTGCTATTTGTATGAGTATAAAGGCCAGGGGGCCTGTCCCTGGGAGCTTAGCCGACGGGTCGAAGGCAAATGGGAGATCGCTGGATGATGAAGGTGCGCGCGCTATGACAGGGACGATCAAGGCGGGCCTCGTGGGCCTGGGCAAAATCGCGCGCGATCAGCACCTGCCCGCGATCCGCAAGACCAACGGCATAGAGCTTGTCGCGGTCGCCAGCCGCAACGCGCAGGGCGAAGGGCTGAACAATTACGGCGCGCTGACCGATATGCTGGCCGGGGAGCCTGATCTGGACGCCGTCATCCTATGCCAGCCGCCGCAAGTTCGCTACGAGGCGGCGAGGCAGGCGTTGCTGGCGGGCAAGCATGTCTTTTTGGAAAAGCCGCCGGGCGCGACCGTGTCCGAGGTGGAAGCGCTGATTGACATTGCCGAGCGGCAAGGCGTGACGCTCTACGCCAGCTGGCACAGCCGCTATGCCGCCGCCGTGGGGTTGGCCAAGAGCTGGCTGGCGTCCCGCTCCCCCAAACATGTTTCGATCCAGTGGCGTGAGGATGTGCGGCACTGGCACCCTGGCCAGCCCTGGATTTGGGAAGCGGGCGGGTTCGGCGTGTTCGACCCCGGCATCAACGCCCTGTCCATCCTGACCGAGATCGTGAGCGAGCCCATCGCCCTTCTTTCGGCCAACCTGGAAGTGCCCGCAAATAAGCAGGCTCCGATCGGTGCCGAATTGAAGATGGTCGCCGCTTCGGGAGCCCCGATTGAGGCAGTGTTTGATTGGCGGCAAACGGGGCCGCAGACCTGGGACATCGCGATCGAGACGGATGGCGGCAGCCTGCTTCTATCCGAAGGCGGCAACATGCTGCGGCTGGACGGCGAAGTGCAGGTAAAAGCGCCGGACGAGGAATATCCGGCCATGTATCGGCGCTTCGTCAGGCTGATCGAGAACAAGGCCATCGATGTCGATATCGCCCCGCTGCGGCTGGTGGCCGACGCCTTCCTCTGCGGTGAGCATCGAACCACGGCGGCTTTCGAGGACTGAAGTAGAAGGGGCGTGATCGGGTTTCGCCGACTTTATGCGCGAAACAGGTGCTCCCTATTGTGTCCGGAAGGGATCAGCAGTGCGACCGCAAATTCCATGAGCGGGGCGCGACTGTGCGGCTACCTTCCCGGCACAGATGTTAAATGATCACCCTTCTTCTGTGGTCAAACTACTGGCCGTAGATCGTCCGGCAGCTCATCCGCATAGTGGTTGCAGCGTTCAATGCGCGGCGATGCGCTCCAGGTGCTGAATTTTTCGAGTGGAAGCGCCGTCCCGCAGAAACCGCATTCCGCAGTCATGCGGCCAATGATCCAATGCTGCCGTCCGCAGCCTGCACAATGGTTTTCCTCGTCATCACGATATAGCGGGATATATGCTAATCGGAACTCCGTGCCGGCTCCGTTGAAGGCTGCTGTGCGCATTGGCTCACCTCAAGATCTGACATACAGAACCAACGACTAATGTCTTCAAAGAGTTTCATTAACCGATTGTAATGTCAGGCTTCTAGGTACCGATAAAGCGCGTGGTGAGGCATTGCACATTTCCACTTCTAACGCGGAGCGTGGATACATTTTAGAACGTACTGCAGCCGCTAATGATCACGGCTACACTGACCGCCCACTCAGCTGAGCGCTTACGATAACTGCCGGACGCAAGCTCAACAGCCCATCTCACTGGAGTTACACGATGATAGGCTTATGCTGGCAACCCCTCCCGCGGAATGAGCGGGCCGCTATAATCGCGCGGCCCGAACCCATTAATCAATACTGTGCTTCAAAGCACTCGCGCGATCATGCCCAGCTTTCACCGACTGATACGCCTTTTCGACAGCGTCGCGAGCGGAAGGGTCAAGATCAGCGTCTCGAAGTGCAGTTTCATACTTGGCCTTGATATAGTCCTCACCGCGCTCGACTTCCTGAATGACTGCCTTGTCGTTGCTTCCGGTAAAGGCCTTCTTCAAATCCATGAATGTGCGATGAGCGGCGGCCAAGAAGCTGCTGTCGTCCTCGGGATTGCCACCTAACCGTCGGACTTCCGATTGGAGGACGCTCGCAACTTCGCTGCGTTCACGAGCGAACTGCGAAAACAGCGCGGAAAACTGCGTGTTCTCTGCGTCTTCGGCAGCGTCCTTAAACCCCTTCATGCTATCCAGCGTGGTCTTGATGAGGCTGTTCAGGGTACTGATCGTGCTTTCAGTGCTCATGGTCTGCTCCTGCCAGTGGAGCCAACCTAACGACCCGTCTGACAGAAAGGTCCACAGAGATCATTGTTCGGATTGCGCGGGACTGAGCCCTAGAGACATGGGGTTCAGAAGGGAGCTGGCCTCTAACTATCGAGATCGAGCGATACTAGAAACGCGGTTACGCTCGATCGCATCCGCATGGCAGATCCGCGCGCCCGAGCATTCTATGGGCAAATATGATGATCTGGAGGTGGCGCTGATTTCGAGCCGGCGCCGGGGCTTGCCGATGGCGCGATCTTTACGCGGACCTGGCAGGCCTCATCGTTGCGGTCGACGAAGCGGCGAGGAACGAAAGAGCGCCGTCATTCTGGCGATCGATGAACGGCAATATGCGTCGGAGGAGCAACTGGCGGCCCTCATCAGCGCGCTGCACAGGGCCAATCAAAAGCAGCTTCCAATGACAAGTGCCGCGGCCTGATCGACCGCGGCACCCGTGCATTCAGAAGCGGATGCGCAATCCGGCCCGCCCGCCAGCACCTTCAAGGCTGTTGGAGCCGCTGCCGTTGCTGAAAGTGCGCGCATAATTGGCCTCTAGGAAGCCAGAAATGCCGCTCGTCTGGCCAATGGTGACGCCCAGGACAGCTTCACCATAATCCCTCATGCGGTCATTGGTGAACGCCACCGTCTGCACGCCGTTGCTGAAGCTCACTTCGTCCCGTCCCTTGAATTCGTGGACATAGTTAGCCCCTATATAGGGTGCCAGAACGGCCGTGTCCCCAATGTGGACCTGTCCGCCGACACGCCCACCCACGCGGCCTCGAAGGCCATCATCCTCATTGAAGTCCGCAGTAGTGCCAAGGACCGAGAAGCTGTCGAGATTCGACCGCGTGTAGGACAGGCTTGCGGCAGGCTCGATAAAGAAGGAGTCGCTGCCGAACCGCAGGCCGACTTCCCCGCGGACGCCATAGACGGAGCCATTGAACTTCTGCCTGAAGCCGCCGGTCGGGCTGCTGACATTGGCCCAATAGTGATCATATTTGCCCAGGACGTTCGCAAAGATATTGCCCGAGGTGAAGCTGCCATAAACACCGGCATTAACCGCGTTGAAGTTGATCCTGTCTGGCGAACCGGCAAAGTTCTGCGAGGAATTGATGTAACCGCCCGTCACACCCAGGGCAAAGCCGCCCTTTTCACCAACGCCACCGCCGAAGTCGAAGCCGGCCTGTCCGCCGTAATAATCCTGCTTATAGCCGGTGTTGACAACCCGGCTCTGACCAAAGCTGGACACTGTCCGGCGGCCGCTACGATCTTCGACCGAACCGTGCATCTGGAGCCAGAACTTGCCGGAGGTCGCGGCATCGCCATGGGCCCATAGTGAATCCCGGCGCGACCGCAGTTGCGCTGTGACCACGTCCGCGGACTTCATCCACAGGCTGCGGGCGCCATCCACATAATTGAGCGTGCGGAAGGCTGCGTCGCTTGGTCCACCCGTGACACTGTAAGACAGGGTCGCCGGGTCATAGGCGACTTCATATCGAACGAGGCCAGCATTCTGGAAGCCCCCGTTGAACTGAAAAGCCGATGCGGCGGATGGAGCACCAGCCTGAACGATGACGGCGCCCGACGTAAAGATGGGTGCGGTCAGGGAGGGCGCGTTAAGCAGAACCGTGGTTGTCCCCGTAGCAGCGCCACCCAGGATCAGACGATCGCTGCCGCCAGCACTTACATCGACACCCAACTGGCTTGCACCCGTCCCCGAGAAGGTGCCCGGAAGCGTGAGGCTGTCGCCCACTACGCCGTTGCGCAAATCGACCAGGCCTGCGTTGGAAAAGCTCTCCAGACCCGCGAATGTCGGTGCACCCGCCACCGTTGCGCCCGTGCCAAGGCTGACCAAGCCAGTGTTCACGAAGGCGTCAGTGCCCGCCCCAAAATCGGGGTTGGGGCCAACGACGAACGCGCCGCTATTATTCACCGTGTCGTTGCCCGCAGTCAAAACAATGTCGCTGGACAAGGAGCCGCTGTTGTTGATCGTTGCCGGCCCGCCGAGCGCCTGGACCGCCAAACCGTTGGGATTGGAACCGATCGTGCCGGAATTGGACAGGGTGCTACCATTGACCGACGTTAGCGTGATGAGGTTGCCGTCAGCCGCCGACAGGCGACCATTCGGGCCCACAGTGACCGTCGCCCGATTTCCGCCCGTGACCGCCACGGCGTCAGCGCCGAGGCCGGAAGCCGAAACCAGGCCATTCACCGTGGCGCTGGCGTTGTTGCTGGCCGTCACCGCAACCGCGCGCGAAGTATCGCCGCTGGCCGCGACATTATTTACGACTGCACTGGCATCGCCCGCCGTCCCCGTGACGGAGATGGCATCGGCGACTCCGCCCAAGGATGCACGACCTGCCGTCGTCACCGTGCCGGTGGAAATCACCGTCGCGTTGGCGCCCTGCGCTAGAATGGCGCTGCGGCTCGTCGCCGTGTCCGCGGGCAGCGCAGCGACGGTGCTGACATTGTTTGCGGTGACGAATGCGTCGCCCGTGCCCGACACTGCCGAAATGCCTGCTCCGCCGCGACCGGTGGAGGTGACGTTGCCGGTCGTTATCACGCTGGCAGTACCGGTGTCCGAAAGTGCGGAGACCGCTGTCGAACCCGCACCGGTTGTGGAGACGGACGCCAACCCAACTTCTGCCGAACCGCCCAGGCTGGAAACCGTCACGCCATTGGAAAGCGCGCCACTGGTCGCGACGGATGCGCCGCTCCCGTCGATTGCCAGATCACCCGCGCCCACAATCTGAATGCCAGGTGTTGCGGCTGTGGCTGTCTGGATGGAAGCGCCCGCGGGCAGGACAACCGTCAAGCCGGCCGTGGGAAGATAGGTGATGCCGGCGGGATAGGGGTTGCCGGACGCAGGACAGGAAACCAGACCGCCTGCCGCAGGCAGCGCGCCGCATTCATTCTGCGCCACCGCAGCGCTAGGCAGGGCCAGCATCAAAATTCCCAGCGAACCTGCAAGGCCGGTGGCACCCAAAAGTGCGCGCGAAGACATAGCATTCCGACGAGCGGAATGCCCAAAATTTTTCGAATTCATCTGTTAATCCCTTTTTCCCTCCCTGGCAGGGAGGCTGTGTCGGAAACGACGATGATAATTGAAAGTTCCCACCTGTCTTCAATAAGATATTTCTTGTGGATTTGATGTTTAATTGTTCCTTGTTTCAGATTTTCATTGGCCCGTCACCTAAACGGACTCCGGCATCGCCCGTTAACATTGATACGGATCAAGAATGGGCCAGATCAGATAGCTGGAGCTAATCGCAAAGTTGTGCGGCGAGGGCGTTGGAAGACGCTGGCAACAGATATGATAACGTTTATGCAATCATCTATGTAATCAGGTGCGAACGGCCTACTCTGTCTCATCGGCGATCTGGTGCCGCCGCCGATTGGAGTGACGCCATGCTCATTCCGCACTTGGGATGGAAATATCGGCAGCTGAGCGACGACGGGTCGGCACGGAACCGAGCAAAGGGTAATCTGGACGCTCGCGGGAACTAATGAACAGCCCACCGCTTGGTCCGCGTAAACCAGCGGAGCGGATACGGAATGGGTACTGGGCCATTAAGTCCGAACATCGAACACGGCGCACGGCATGGTTCACTGCCAGCCTATGTCGGCAATGGTCTGGTCGGCCTGAGGGTGCGTGAAGTGCCGCTTCTTTCCGGGTCAGCCATCGTCAACGGAACCGTCGGCCTCCATCCTAAAAAGCGGATCGAAGCTGCGGTCGCCATTCCTTATCCGCTTGCCGGAGACATTGGGATCGACGAGGCGTGGCTGTCTGAACAGCCTTGGGCGGTGACGAAGCTGCAGCAGCGTTATGATTTTGGAACAGCAGAACTGACGAGCAGCTTCGATTTCACGGCGCAGGAGATCACGCTGCATGTGGAGATCGCGACCTTTGCCAGTCGAAGCGAGCCCTCTCTTGTTCTCCAGGAGCTAGTCGTGCGGTCTAGCGCCGATTGCGCGCTCAAGCTGCGCGCATCGGTCGATGCGCGAGATGTTCGAGGCGCCATCGAACGACGAAGGGTGCTGGGCGCGCAGGAGGACAGCACCGCCGACGGCTCTCTGCTATGGGTCACGGAGGGCCGTCTCGGCAGCTGTGGCATAGCCATTCACAGTGAATGCAATGGCGCGGACCCCGTCCGCCACCTGCGACCCGCCGACCGTCACGGCCCGCTGACGACTGAACATCACGTCCCGCTCAAGGCGGAGCGTCCGGTACGTTTGCTCCAGATGGCCGCGCTTGTTCCATCTATCGTCCATGGGCGGCCGGATGAAGAGGCGGTCCGCCGCCTGGCGCGTGGCACGAAGCTCGGCTTTGACGCGCTGCGCCAGCGGAACCGCGCCATATGGGAAGACCTGTGGCAGGCCCGGATCGTGGTGAACGGCGCCGACGATCGCCATCAGCGGGTTATCGACGCGGGATTTTTCTACATGAACTGTTCGGCGCATATCGGCTCACCGGCCGCAACTTCCATGTTCGGCCTCGCTCACTGGCACAATTATCATTATTATTATGGCCATGTAATGTGGGACATCGATGCCTTCTGTGTTCCACCACTATTGCTTCTGCAGCCCTCGGCTGCTCACAGCCTGGTTGATTTTCGCGCCAGGCATCTCGACGTAGCCCGACGCTATGCCCAGCAGGACGGGTATGTGGGGATGCGCTTTCCCTGGCAGGCCGCGCCGTTATCCGGGGAAGAAGCGACGCCGGGCGATGGCCCGGGCGCGGCCTATGAAGCGCATATCTCGCTACACGTCGCGCGCGCTTTTGCGCTGCACGCCGCCGCAACGGGTGACAAGAGGTTCCTGCAGGAGTTCGGATGGCCTGCCATATGCGGCGTGATCCGATGGCTCGAGGGTCGGTTGATCCTCACAGACCGCGGCGCCGAACTCAAAGCGGCGACGGGCCCGGCTGAGGTGGAAGAACCGCCGGACAATGATGCTTTCACACTGATGGCCGCACACGACCTGCTCGACCGCGCAATAAGGCTCGGCGAGCATTACGGCTGGGACACCCCCGCGTCCTGGCGCGATTTAAAGCAGTCTCTCTATCTTCCGGAGCGAAGCGATGACGTGATACCCACCCACGAGGGCTTCCATGTCAACGAGCCCAAGGGCGCTACGCCCTCGCCACTCGCCGGCCTGTTCCCGCTGGACTATCCCATGACGGAAAGGCAACGCGCGGCTACGCTTACTTTCTTCCTGGCACGTTGGCGCGATTATATCGGCTCGCCCATGCTTCCGGCTTTCTATCCGACCTGGGCGGCGATGTCGGGAGATCGGGACCTCGCCCTGACGCTGTTCGATGAAGGCTATGGCGATTACCATTTCGGGCGATTTTTCCAGTGCCTCGAATATCGAGCCGATCATCCGGATTCAGAAACGCCCGCAGGCCCATTCATGGCCAATATCGGCGCCATGCTGACCGGTCTGCTCTTCGGCATGACGGGGCTTCGCATGACTGAGGGAGACCCCAGTAGCTGGCCCTGCCGACGGGTATCGCTTCCACAAGGCTGGACCGACATCACGGTCGAACGGTTGTGGATCCGGGGGCGGCCTATGAAACTGAGCGCCCGACATGGCGCCGAACGCGCCGAATTGCTCGCGCTGGATATCTAGGCGCGTTTGCACACAGAAACAGCAGGTGGGCAACTGGGTCGAGGGGGGCGATAACAGCCCCAGACGTCAGTTCGACGCGGGTTCGATGTCGAAATCGACCATCACCTCTCCCGATATCTCTTCCAGTGCCTGGCGCACCTTATCGGTAGAGAGAGGAGCGGGGATCAGCAATTTCGCTCTTGCCCGGAACAACGGCACACCCGACCAAGCGCCGCCTTCGACAGCAGTGACAAAGTCTTCGATGTTGATGTCGAGCCCGGCGAGGACCGTGGTCACTTCACGGACAATCCCGGGGCGATCCTGGCCGACGATTTCTATCGTCAAGGGCTCGCCACTGCGCTCGTCTATTTTGGCGGATGCGATGATATCAACCTTGATACCAAATGCATCGATTTTGCGAGCCGCTTGCTCAAGCTCTTCAAGCCGTTCTTCGGGCAGTTCGACCAACACAGATCCGACATATTTTCCGCCAAGCCGCGAAAGATGGCTTTCCAGCCAATTGCCGCCCGCGGCGAATACCGCATCGGCGATCGCCTGAGTAAGGCCCGGCCGGTCACTGCCGACCACGGTCAGAATTATCGTTTGATCCATCCTCCACCTTCACGCTTCATTCTCGCCAGTAAACGCAGATAGTGCACTTTGGTCCTTTTGAAGAGCGCCTTTCCTCAAAGCCGCCAGTCAACACCTGCTGTAAACTCTCCCCTAAAAGGCGGCAATGGTTTGGTGGTGGCTGTCATGATGGTATCTCCAGCCATTATGGCGCACACAGGCAGGTTGCCGAAAGCTAGATCAACGCGGGGCCACGAGCCTTCCCGTCGGTTCATCAGCCGTGTCCTCTGAGGTCGAGCAAACAAAATGAAACGGGCTGCCGATCATCTGACCGGCAGCCCGTTTCATAGGTTAAGAGGGCTTATCGGCGCCGCTCCATCAGAATGCGAACCGGATCCCCACATTGACATTGTGGCTACGGCCGCCGCCAAATTCAGCCTGATACGCGCCATAGAGGCTGAGGCGGGCCGCCAGATCATAGCTGGCGCCCGCTCCGACCGTGGCCATCGTTTCCTTGCGGCCAGCCCCAAGCACTGTGAACCGCTCTGTGTTGCTGACAAAGCCTGCGCGCGCGGCGGACCGTTCGCCTTCGAGCTGGTGACGTACACCAAGCGATGCCCAGGGATGGAAGACGGTGCCCTCGCCAAAGGCCCCTTTCAGCTTGACGCCGCCGTCGATGAAGGTCGCGTTGGTCTTGGCTCCATCGACGGTCAGGGCAAAGGCAGCGCTGCCTGTCTCGCTCGTGTTCCCGCGGCGGGTGGAGACATGCGTCACGCCAACTTCAGGTCGGATCGCCCATGCGCCCATAGGGAAGCTGTAGCCGATGGTGCCATCCAGCACCAGGTTGCTCAGCCGGTAATCGCCAGACAATGCGGTTGCGCCGGGCACGCTGCGCCGCGTGTCAGCCTCGCTCCAGTCATAGGCGACCGTCACCGTTCCATCGAAACCGCCGCTCATGAAGTGCCCGGAAAGGCCCGCGATCAGCCCGTCGGAGTTTGTTCGCGCTCCCCTGCCGATGAGGGTTTGACGACTGTCGATATAGCCGACGAATGCTGCGACAGATCCGCTTGACGTGCCAAAACCTAGGCCGCCCAAGCCACCGTAGCTGTGGCTCTTTGCTGTGGCTGTGCCCACCGCTCCACGCCCTTTCAGCGTGCGCCAGTCACCCAGACCCTGCGCGAAGCTGAAGAGTCCGGCCGTTTCCCGCGTTGTGACCGCAAGACCCGTCCGCCCGGCCATCGCTATCGCCAGCCCCTGTTCGACGCCAAGCTGCGATGCACTGGCATAGGCTTCCGGCGTCAGTTGCCCGAATGCCGAGGCGTTCGCGGTGCTGCCACTCAGCAGCGTGGGAACGGCATTGACCACCGCTGTGCTGGCAGTGCCAGCGATCAGGAGGTCGTTGACATAGCCGATCGCGGCATCCGTCTGCGTGGTGGTCCCGGTGGGCGTGACGAAGGTGCCGAGCAATTGCAACGTCGCACCATTGTTGCGCAGCACACCAACGATGCCGGGATCACGATTGACGATGTCGAACTCGCCGGTGATGGCGCCACCACCATTGACGACGATCAGATCCCGCGATGCACCGGGGGTGAGCGAACCGGTTAGGTTGACGGTCGTGTTGTCGCCGATCGTCACCGAACCGCCGTTGACCACGATCTGGTCGCTCTGGCCGAGTGGCACGAACTCGAATGTCGTGGTCGTTCCATTAGCGATCGTCAGATTGCCATTGATCGTCATGATGCCGGGCGATGCGCCAGGCGAGAGGGTGCCGCCCGTGCCGATGGTGACATTGCCGCTGACCGTACCTGCCGTACCGAAGGTGCCACCGCTGGAGACATCTACCGATCCGGTCAGGGTTGATCCGGCTTGGCCGATCAGGCGACCACCCGCGACATTGACTTCCTCGACGCTAAGATGACCGGTGAAGCTGTTGACGCCTGCGCTATTGTTGACCTGCTCAAAGCCGGTGAAGCTGGAACCGTCGATCGTCGTCTGCTCAGCATAGGTGCTGCCGGTATTGAATGCCAGAACGTCAGTGCCGCCACCAGCGGTCACCGCGCCGCCAAAGCTGGCGCCAGTACCGATCGTCAGCATGTCGGCGCCCGCGCCAAGATCCACATTGCCGGAGATGGTGCCGCTATTGACCAGGCTGTCGGTGCCACTTCCAGCTAGGACGTTTCCGGTGATGGTTCCGCCCTGGTTGCTGATCATATTCGCACCATCGCCGGTAACGATGTTTCCGGTGATCGAGCCGCCCGCTGTGTTGGTCAGCACATTGTCCCCGCCGCCCAGATCGACGTTGCCGACCACTTCGCCGCTATTGGACACGCTGACGCTCTCCGCGCCGCCGTTGATCGCTGTTTCACCTGGGGCAACCACGATGCTGGAGCCTTGGGTGAGATTTAGCTCACCGCCGCTCGAGACATCGACCGTTTGCTGGACGACGACCTGGCCGGTGCCGACGATCTTCTCGATCTCAAAGTTTGCGAACAGCTGTTGCACCGCCGGATCGATTGAGCCGGTGTAGGTCGTCCCGGTGATGTCGAAGGCGAGTGTGTCCTCACCCGCGCCGCCGTTAACCGTGCCGTTCAGCACCGCCGAAGCGAGCAGGTGGGTGAAGCTATCGGCGCCGTCTCCCATCCGGACCGTTCCGGTGATGATGCCTGCATTGACGACAGCGTCATTGCCCTCGCGCATGTAGATGTCGCCGCTGATCTGGCCGGCATTGTCGATGCGATCGTCGCCCGCATTGAGATCGATCGATCCGATGATCACGCCGGTCGCAGTGTTCGTCACATGATCGGTGGAGGGCAGGAAGCCGCTATCGTCGTCGAGCTGATCGCCGCTGGTGTGAATTGCTCCCGCCAGATAGCCGTTAGGCTGGCCGATCGCGTTATCGATGATGGGCGTGTTGGGGAAGTAATTGGTTCCAGCGCCACCCTGAATGGTGCCGCTGTTGACGATATTCACCGTCTTGGCCGCCACCGCCAGCGCAACCGTGTGGGCAGCTTCCGTGTTGGCGATCGGGCTGTATACCCACACTGGCTGAGTAGACCCGGGAGGCGAACCGGCTACGACAGCGGTGAGCCCGCCGGCGGCCTGGATCATACCGCCCTCAAGGTTTTGAATATTGACGAGGCCAGTCCCAGAGCTCTCCACGTCCACGCCCAGCGCTGCGATCTGCGACACATAAGCAGTGCCCTGGCCCAAGCCGATAAACTGACCCGGCGTCACGGTTGCGCCGCCAGTCGCCTTGATCGTGCCGCTGTTGACCACGCTAATGGTAGCGTCCGCCGTCGGGATGCCCGGCTCGTCGCCGTCGCCAGCTTCGACTTCCAGCACCAGAGCTGAACCGCCACGGTCTTGCCCGATGATGCTGCCGCTGTTGGTGAAGGTGATGGATTGGCTTTCGTCCGTTTCCGATTCCACGTCGAACGCGGCAATGCCACCATATATCGGCGGGTTGCCCTGGTTGATGGACAGCTCGGTCCGCGTCAGAGTCCCGCTATTGGTGAAGGTCGCGAGGCGATTTGCGACATTCACCTCGGCAGCACCAGCGATCGTCCCGCTGTTCGTGAACGCGAAGCTTTGGGCAGGAATGTCGATCACATCGACATCGTCCGGACCATCATCTTGCAGAAGGCCGGTCTCGATGACGAGCGCCGTACCCCCTTCGCGAGCGGAGGCAGCGATCAACCCGTGATTTTCAAACTGCATGTTCTGAGTTGCAGCGCCAGCGTAGAAGCCATCACGAATTTCACCATCGGCGGCGTTGATGAATGTGGCGGTATCGGCATTGAACTCGTCATTGGCATTGGGCAGGACGAGGTCGAGTTCGCCAACATTCAGCGTTAGTCCGCGCTGGAAATATCCATTGGCATCAAAGCCCGCGATCAAGCCGCTGTTGGTGAAGGAGAAGGCATTTGCCGCGACGTTGGCAGCCAGTCCGCCCACGATGCTGCCGCTATTCTCGATCGTTACGCCGGATATTGTAGTCGTCTCCAGCGCTTGCCGGATGCGAACCGCAGCGTTCACGCCATCATCAAACTGGCGTTCAATGTTAGTTGTTGGTGACCGCAGGCCGTTGAACGACATTTCGATCGTTCCGCCGTTCCTGAAGACAAAGTCATCGCCGGCCGACGTGGTGATGAGAGAGCCGATGCCGCCGGTGGCGAGGTTGATCTCGTCATTGTTAACGAAGGAGGCAGTTGCAATGCGGATGTCGCCGTTGACCGTTCCTTCATTGATGAAGCTGGTCAGAGCCTCGCCATAGGTGGGTGTATAGAGCGGGACGGTACCCGCGGGAACGAACTCTCGCTGGAAGGTCGCAAAGCGCTGCTGATAATAGCCGATCGCAGCGGGGACCACAGTCACACCTTGGGGATATAACCCTGCGGTGTTGAGAAGGTCGATCGTGCCATTGTTCACGACATTGCCGTCGCCCATCAGGTTGATCGTCGTTCCCTGGCCGGTGAGGGTCAGCGTCGTCGCGCCGCCACGGACTTCAAAACCCTCAACCTCGAAGGTAGCCGGCAGTGGTCGTACGCCAAGCTCGAGCGTTTGCGTCTGGTTGTAGCTGCGGGTGTAAATGTCGATCCCGCCGCCAGCGGCGAGCGTTCCTGTCACCCCGTCATCCGCGCCGCGCTGGATGAAATTGGCGGTGCTGAATCCGGTGCCGAGCTGAAGGTTGCCGTTCAGTATGCCCCCGTCGGAGATGTAGTAATAGAGTGCGCTAGCCAAAGGATTTTGCGGCGCGGACGGGGTGGGCTCAACATAGGAAACATTCCCGTTGATCGTCCCGGCATTGGTCACGTTGAAGCTGAGCAGCGGGATGCCGGTGCGCGCAGGCGAGATGATGGCATTCGCGCCTCCGCCGATCAAGCCACCGCTTGCATTGTTGACCGAAAGCACGACTGCTTGGCCCGCTGTGATGGGCGGGTCGCCTGATATCGTGCCCTTATTGGTCACAACGATCGCGGTACCGAGCGTTCCGTTGATTGGCCCCGTTGAGCCCGTGTTGCTGATAATGCAGAGCGGTCCTGCGCTGCCATCAGGACAAGTGCTGGAAAACTGCTGCGCGAAGACGCTGCTTGCGCCGAGCGCCAGCACGCTGACGCCGATACCCAGCCCAACACGCATAGGCGAACGCTTGGAAATTCGGCCGATCATGAAATCCCCCTGTTGATCGTTGTTGAGGGACCTAATCAATCCAAGCCTTTCCCCGCATCCCCCGATGGGGGTATATGCCAGTCGAATATGTTGTGTTTCCCCGCAGCCTCCCCTAGTCCCGACAAGCCAGTCGCGACTTCAAAGTGGCGCAGTGGCTAACAACAAGTTGATGTTCTGGTCCGGGTCGCTGGGCAGGATAACAGGGTGGACGAAAAAATATTGGCACTCGGCGAGCAGTTCGCCATGGCGGCCATTGATGGGAATGAGTGGCTCAGCGCTTTGCGGGCCATGGCAGAGATGACTGGCAGTTCCCATGGCCAGCTGGTTGGCTTTGTCCCTGGCGAGGTTCCCTTCAATTGGATCAATGATCTGGAGCAAGATCAGATTGCGCGTTTTGTTGAACAAGAGCGTGGCGATCCCAACATCAATGTGCGAGTGCGCGCGTCACTGGCCGATCCTACCTTCGTCATTCGAAGCGAAGCCGATTATCACGCTGTTGGCCGTGGACCGGGTTTCGATCTCTATCGCGAAATGAGCGATGCCTATAACATCAGCGACGGGTGTCAGACCAAGTTGATGGCAGGGCGCGATCGGTTCATCGGCCTCTCTGTGCATCGCAGCCGTAAAGACGGCAAGACGGATGCTGATACACGGGCGATATTCGCCGCGATAGCGCCGCATGTACGCAGTGCCGTGAAAATCCAGATTGCGCTGGAAGACCGCGGTACCGCCGTGCTGAAGGGAGCTCTGGAACTTGTCGGCCTGCCCATCTTCATTTGTGATGAGACGGGGGACGTAAAGGCTAAAACTCACGAGGCTGAAGCGCTGCTCTCGTCGGGCCGCTTCCGAGCCGTGGACGGGAGGATCGGCCTTCCCCATCGGCGAGACGAGATTGCTTTGCTGCAGGCTCTCGCGCGGCGCCATCTTCAGCCCCTGGGGATCGAGACACTGATAGTTCGCGGCGACGGCAAGCAGATGCCGATGGTTGTCGATATCTGTCGGCTCCCGGCACAGCCCTGGCGCTTCAATTTTGCCTCTGATCTGCTGGTTGTCGTACGCTCCGGCCGCCGATGGCACGAGGCGGCTCCGACGATATTACGCGCAGTGTTTGGTTTGTCCGTCGCCGAAGCGGACATAGCCCTGGCGCTCGCCCGAGGCGCAACTCGCGACGATATTGCCGCCGCTCGCAATAGCAGTGTCCAGACCGTCAAGGCCCAGCTAAAATCGACATTCGCGAAAGTGGGGGTGAGCCGAGAGGTGGAACTCGTCTCGATGCTTGGTGAGATGCTTCGCCTGTGAATGATGACTGTTTCAACATTTCACATTTTCGGCCCTCAGCTACCCTGATCGGGGTATGACATTGAAGAGCAGCGTTGATAGGTGGCTTCCCGCGACCCAGAGGCTCAGGGCCCTCAGGCTGATGAGACCTCTCCTGGCCCGGCTGCCCTCTAGATAGCCGGGCCATTTTTGTGCCGGGAGCGGTCACTTGAAGTTGGGCCAATATTCTGACCCCCCCGGTCAGCAGATCGGCGGAGGCGGCGTCCTTGATCGGGTCTCTCGGTAATTCGAACCTTTCGCCGCGCGCCCGCAGGTCGGCCACGAAAATATTCGACAACCAGACGATGTGAGAGGACTCTCCGTAACCATGAAGTTGCCCCAGCTCCGTCAGCTGGAGACCCGCAAAAACCGATGGCGTTTCGGCGGCTATGGTGATTCAATGATCGGGAACGATCATGGAGCGCCGTGGTGGATCCCAAGTCCCTGTTCAGTTTGAGCGGCCATCTTGAAGTCTTGAGCAAGGACGGCGATCCGCTTGAGGTTCTGCAGCAAACTGTACACTTCGAGTATTTCCGCGGGTGGCTGGTTGAAGGGCTGGGCTACAGCGACGGCGCCAAGGGCGGACGACCTCCGTTCAATCCGGTGTTGATGTTCAAGGCGCTGAGCCTGCAGGCGCAGCACAACCTGCCGGATGCGCAGATGGAGTTCATGATCCGGGATTGCCTGAGTTGGCTGCGGTTTCTTGGGCTGTCCCTCGGGGACCGGACGCCAGACGAGAATACAATCCGGCATTTCCGCAACCGTTGACTGAGACCGGGACACTCAAGCGGGTAATGAAGGCCTTCGGTTCGCAACTCCAGAAGAAGGGCTACATCCCGACGTCCGGTCAGATTGTCGATGCCTCGCTGGTGCCAGCGCGCAAGCAGCGAAATACCGACGGCCGAACCCGAGGCAATCGAGTCGGGCAAGAGCGCAAAGGAGATCTGGCCCGAGGATTGCGAGTTGAAGATCGACGTTCCCGGCTTCCCAGCGAGCTGGCCGGTATCCTGTCAATGTAAGCGCTAAAACACTCCCACTGGGAGGCGTTAGGCGGCCTGATCGATGACGGCGCTGGCGGCGGCGCGGCTATCTACCCAGTTGTAGGGGAGCAGATC